>JAKVCU010000055.1 GCA_022448955.1 Saprospiraceae bacterium | reverse complement strand
AACGCTGAGACGAGCAACAAAAATTGCAGCTACTCCACCAATGGGGCCAGTTTACGTCTGTGTGCCAATGGATATTCTAGACGAGATCAACGAGGAATTGGTTATACCTACATCTATTCCATCTACAAGAGTATTACCAGATCCGGCAATAATTGAGGAGTCTGCTAACATATTGTTGAACGCAGATAAACCAATGATTTTTATAGGCGATGGTGTTGCTTATTCAGATGCCACCCACGAACTTACTGCGGTAGCTGAAATACTTGGTGCAGAAGTGTATGGAGTTGAGTTTGGTGATTTTATAATGGATAATGAACACCCTTTATATCAAGGCACCACTGGGCATATGTTTGGTTCTTACAGTCATCCGATTACTAGTAAGGGAGATTGTAATCTTGTCGTTGGGACGTATATGATGCCTGAGGTATTTCCAAGTTTAGGGGAAATTTATCATCCAGATGCTAAAGTAATTCATTTTGATCTCAATAGTTATGAGATCGCTAAAAATCATCGTGTTGATTTGGGGGCGGTTTGTGATCCCAAGCTTACTTTACAAGCACTAGCGGACAAACTTCTGGAACTAATTACAGATCAACAAAAAAGTGCAGCTAAAGAGCGGATGGAAGAGATAGGTGCTGCAAAAGCCAAGAAAATTGAAGCTGATAAACTAGCAGATAGTCAGGTTGCAGGACAGACGCCTTTACAAATGGCTGATTTTGCTAAAATTTTGGCCGAAAAAGTACCTGAAGATTATATTATTGTTGATGAGGCACTCACCAGTTCTCCTCCTATTACCAGATATCTACCTCCTAAAAAGCCAGGCGATATATTTTACACTAGAGGAGGTTCCTTAGGAATAGGAATCCCTGGTGCTATAGGTATAAAATTGCTTCACCCCAAAAAGACTGTTTTAGGATTCACAGGTGATGGAGGTTCTATGTACACCATTCAGGCACTATGGTCTGCAGTTAGACATAATGCAGGTGCTAAGTTTATTGTTTGTAATAACGGAACTTACAAGTTATTGCAGCTCAATATAGATCAATATTGGAAGGAAAGAGCAGTAGAAAAGCATGATTTTCCTTTGCCTTTTGATCTTTCTTATCCAGCACTCCGATTTGATGAAATAGCTAAATCAATGGGGGTCGATGCAGTTAGGGTTGAAAAGCCAGGGGATATTGCTCCTGCAATTGATAAAATGTTATCGGATGACAAACCTTTTCTTATTGATTTAGTGATTAAGGGAGATACTAACCCGGACTTGGTCAATAAAATTTGCGGTCAATAAACGTGAATTGACTAATGAATAACAAAATGGAACCGACTATGTTTGACTTCATTATTATTGGATCTGGTGCATCTGGATCAGTTTTAGCGAATAGATTAAGCGCTGACCCTGCTAATAAGGTTTTGCTATTGGAGGCTGGCAGTATGGATACAAATCCTGAGATAAAAGATCCCGGAGGTTTGAGTAAGCTGTGGTTTTCAGATTTGGATTGGGGGTTTAAAACGACCAAGCAAGGAGCACTAAACTCTCGAGAAATAGTTATAAATCAAGGAAAGGTTTTGGGGGGTAGCACTTCAATAAATGCCATGATGTATGTTCGTGGAAATCCAAAAAATTTTGATGAATGGGCCTCAAAAGGTGCTGATGGTTGGGGTTATAAGGACGTACTACCCTATTTTATTAAATTGGAAAACTACGAAAAGGGTGCCTCAGAATATCATGGTACTGAAGGAGAATTAAGTATTAGAGATTGTCCTGATGATACCGAACGCTCAGAACATTTTTTAAACGCCGCGGTGGAAGCTGGTTTTGATGGTCCTAGATGGGATTACAATGCGGAAAGGCAAGAAAACGGTGCAGGATTTCTACAATTTCACATTACTAAGGATGGAGAACGCTGTAATAGCGCAGACGCCTTCATACACCCAGTTAAGAACAGAGACAACCTAACAATCAAAACGAATTGTTTAGTCACTAAAATAATTATCGAGAATCATAGAGCTGTAGGGGTAGAATATTTAGAAAATAATCAAACGACTAAAACAGCCCATGCTGATAAGGAGATTGTTCTTTCGGCAGGTGCTCTCGTTTCTCCTAAGTTATTATTATTGTCTGGTGTGGGGCCTGAAAATGATTTGACCCAATTAAATATTGAATCAGTGAAGGATCTTCCTGGAGTAGGTAAAAATCTACAGGATCATCTACAACTACCAATGATCTATCGATCTAGGGTTTCAAATCCACATACTACACTTTTAACGGGAAATGTACTTTTTGTAAATACTAAGGAAGACGAAAGCGTAGTTGATTTACAGCTAAATTTTACACCCGGTATTCCTCGTCCCCTATTACCAGTACTACCCGAGTTTGATTTTCCCATTTGTATCTTTTTACCGATTCTTGTTCAACCTAAAAGCAGAGGTGTTGTGCAACTGCAGTCAAGTAACCCACTCGATTCACCTGTTATTGAACCCAACTACTTAAGCGAGCTTGAAGATCTCAATGTCTTAAAAAATGGAGTGAATTTAGTTCGCAGAATAGCTTCAACTCAAGCATTTGAACCGCTAAATGCTGCAGAAATCGTTCCCGGACTAGATGCTGATATAGAAAGTTTTATAAGAGATTCATGCTCTACTATTTGGCACCCTGCAGGTACCTGCAGAATGGGTAAGGATGATCATTCAGTAGTTGACCCTAGGTTAAGGGTTCATGGCATAGCAGGTCTAAGAGTAGCAGATGCCTCTGTAATGCCCACCGTTATTAGCGGAAATACTGTAGCTGCCTGCTTTATGATTGGAGCTAAAGCAGCAGATATGATCCTTGAAGACCATAAATAATCATAGTATTCAGATTAACTAACTTTTGTATTAACTCATAAATATCATATGCTAACACAAGAATCAATTCGTGAAATGGCTGAAGTCTGGTATAGAAAGCTAGATATACATGCCCCAATGGTAGAAATTCTTCCCTTTTTAGTAGACGATGGTCTTGAAATGGTTTTTCCAGAAGCCACCATCTATGGCTGGGCCGGTTTTGAAGGCTGGTATCAAGGTGTCATCAGAATTTTCTTTGATGAAGTGCACACAGTGAAGGTATGTGATTCTGAAATAGACGGAGATGAGGCCACCACCAAAGTGGTAGTACAATGGGAAGCAAGTGTTTGGAAACCTCCTGCTGAGAAAAGTGAAAGAATAGTGCTTGATGCTTATCAGACTTGGGAAGTTGTTTATCAAGATGGTACACCAAAGGTTAAACGATATGTGGTAGATGAGTTGAAGTATCATGAAGGTTCAGCCAAACTCTAAATACCTGTTTTAACGAAGTTTAATACTTGAGCCATGAAAGAACTAATCGATTAGCGATTTGGACGAATAGAATATTTCGAAAAAGTTCGCCACGATATTATTCAAGTTTAAATGTGATTATCCTATTTGATTGGAAATATTCGATTATCAATATAGGAATCTGTAGTAATTCAAAAATTGTATGCTGTAGAATTGTCTTTCATTACTCTATTGAGATGAATTTCAGTATTTACTGCTTATTGATTTGACAGCAGGAATAAGAATGTATTATTCTTTTACTGCACATAATATTATTCTGACATACAAAAAGATTTTTATGAAAAATGTTCCCAATAGCTCTTTAGGAAATCTATATCGAGAGCACATACAGCTAATTTTAGATAAGAATATTGAGGCTTTGTTAGATCAATATACAGATGATGCTTTACTGATCAGCTCTTTTACAAAAGAGCCTATCATTTACAAAGGCCGTGAGCGAATAAAAGAGCACATGCAAGGGATTCTAGGTATTGATAACTTAGAAACAGATATTGTTTTTTGGGCAGAAACAGAAAACCCAACAACACTAATGATAACGGAGCAAATAACCATGACTATTAATGGAGAGAAAAGTGAGATGCGCTTTGCTGATAGTTGGGTGCTTAGAGAGGGGAAGATTGCTATTCATTTTGCTGGTATGGTACAACATCCTGATGGGTCTCTAGCCTAATACTTTTCTAATAATAAAATAGCATGACTTATCGATCTGCGATTTGTACATACTACTTAGTATTGCTTTTAACAGAGCTCTTGAAGCAATATACATAGACATGATGATCAGCCATTAAGAATTAATTCATAATCGATATGTAATAGTGTAATATGGTAACGAAACTTACAATAAATAATAAAGAATTTAGGCTAGATGTTGAACCTAGACATTCCTTAGCCCATACAATCAGAGAAAAAGTTGGCCTAACAGGGACTAAGATTGGATGTGATAGTGGCCAGTGTGGTAGTTGCATTGTCATGTTGGATGGAAAGTCAGTCAAAAGTTGTATGGTTTTGGCAGTACAAGCGCATGATTGTTCCATACAAACTGTTGAAGGAATCTCAGAAAATAGAAAGCTTAACTCCATTCAAGAAGGCCTCCACAAATACTCAGCTGTTCAGTGTGGATATTGTATCCCTGGGGTAATCATGACACTCACTGACATGATGTCTAGAAATAAGCAACCTGATACAGATGAGATACGCGATTGGCTACACGGTAATTTTTGTCGCTGTACAGGTTATCAAAATCTTGTAGAAGCTGCAAGATATGCAATAGATAAAGAAAGCAATTCTACCAAAATAATCACCAATTCTAAACATAAAAAGATGTATGAAGAAAGAGTTAGATTATTGATGGCTGGCGATGTAGATAAATTGGTAGAGGAGCACTACAATGATGATGCCATAGTTATGGCATTTGACTTTGTGGTTCAGGGAAAAGAAAACCTGAAAGAACATTTCAAAAATTTTGTAAAGTGGGTAAGTATAAAGGAAGTCATTTCTACTGATAAGTTTGTTGAAACAGAGAACGCTTTTTTCTATGAGGCTACAGCCGTCACCAATTATGGGGAAGGCAGGGTTTACGATGCTTATTATCTCAAAAATGGTAAAATTCAACATCACTTTACTGGGCTAATCGAGTAGATCAATTTGCCTAGACAGGCATTTTAATCATAAAAATAATTAAACATGAGTTCTTACAATATACTAGGTAAAAGAATAAAGGGTGTTGAGGATCCGGCAATGATGCGGGGAGAGGCTGAATATATCGCTGATATGAAGCTTCCTAACATGGCTCATATGGCATTTCTTAGGAGCGAACATGCCCATGCAGAAATTCTGGGTATAGATACATCAAAGGCTGAGAAAATGCCAGGTGTTATAGGTGTATACACAGAAAGTGATTTGGGAAGTATGATGCCGTTACCTTGTATATGGATTCCAGGTACTGGTGAAAGTCATTTCCCTTCTCATCCATTTGGTGGGGGAGTTCCCGGAGGAAGTCCCGTACTTGCGAAAGGGAAAGTAAGATATATGGGGGAGCCTATATTGGTTGTGGTTGCAGATACTGCGCATCAAGCTTGGGATGCCATTAAATCTATTGTTGTAAACTATAAAGTGCTTCCATGCGTAGTAGATGCCGAGTTGGCACTTGAAAAAGGTGCACCACTTTTGCATGAAGAGGTTCCATCAAACCTGAATGCATATATTCCTTATGGCAACAAAGAAGCTTGTTTTAAAGCTATAGAGGATGCAGAGGTAGTTATCAAAAAACAAATTATCATCCCTAGAACCATTAATAATCCTTTAGAACCAAGAGGTTGTTTAGGGGTGTATAATGAAAAGTCAGATAATTACACTCTTTATGCTACCAGTCAATCACCTCATAACCACAGGCTTTTGTTGGGACTAATGATACTTGGTATTCCAATTAATAAACTGCGGGTAGTATCCCCTCACATTGGAGGTAGTTTTGGGACTAAAGGTTATATCTACCCCGATATGCCTTTATCTTTATTCTTATCAAAGAAAATAGGCAGACCCATAAAATGGATAGATAACCGCGAAGACCTTATGCGATCAACTGTGCAGGGACGTGATCAGAAAATGAGTGCGATTATTGCAGGGGATAGTAAAGGAAAAATAACAGCACTATACTGTAAAAGCTTTGCCAATTTAGGAGCTTATGCCTCTACTATTGGCCCTGGAGTTGCTACAGCTATGGTGGGAAGATGTATTGCAGGTGTATACGATATTGAAAATATCTTTTGTGAGATTAGTGCTGCTTTTACTAACACGCCCTCCCTTGGTGCTCAAAGAGGATCAGGAAGAACAGAAGCAACCATATTACACGAGCGCATGATTGATCTTTATGCCAAGAAAATCAATTTAGATCCTGCGGAAGTCAGAAAACAAAACATGATTCAGCCAGAGCAAATGCCTTTTGACAATAGAGTAGGCTGGGAATATGATTCCGGAGACTATCCAAACGCTTTTGAAATGGCACTTAAGGCGATCAAATACGATGAAGTTGCTGCAAGAAAAAAGGAAGCCCTGAAAAGAGGAAAATATCTGGGTGTTGGTGTTAATTGCTTTGTAGCAATTAGTGGTGTTGGTCCTTCTCCTCAAATGGCGAAAGAAGGTATGCTTGGGGGGACTTGGGGGAGTGCAAATGTTCGCGTTCATCCGACTGGTGAGGTGTCAGTAAGTATTGGAGCCACCAATCATGGCCAATATCATGAAACTACCTTCGCTCAAATTGTAGCTGAAGAATTAGGCGTTGAAATAGATAAAATTGAGGTACTCCATTCTTGTACACGTAATGTGCCATTTGGTCAAGGTAGTTATGGAAGCCGATCATTTAGTGTAGAGGGGGCTGCTGTGAAATTGGCCTCTGAGGCTATAAAAGCCAAAGCTATCAAAGAGAGTGCCCATACCTTTAAGGTGAAGGAGGATCAGATCATATATGATTCTTCCAAAGGGAAAATTTATCCTAAAGGACATCCAGAGAAGGCGAAAACACTACAGGAAATATCATTGGATTTGTGGTATGGTTGGGATATTGCGAAAGTTGAGCCCGCCTTAGACCACACGACTTATTTTGATCCTCCAGGCTTTAACTTTCCGTATGGAAGTGTTGCTGTTGAAGTAGAAATAGATGCTAAAACAGGCCAAGTAGACATTGTAAAACATTATGGCGTATATGATGTAGGTACAATCGGCAATTTGCAAGTGCTCGAAGGGCAATTTCATGGCGCCATGGCATTTGGGATTGGAGAAGCATTACTAGAACAAGCACAATATGGAGAAGATGGATTGCTTACTACTCCAACATTTCGTGAATATGCGATTCCTAGAGCTACCAGTCTTCCTGAATTTGAAACGGATACTACCGTTACGCCAACTCCTCATACTTCTCTTGGAGCGAAAGGTGCAGGTGAGGTTGGTACGGTTGGTACTGTATCTACCATTTGTTCAGCTGTTACAGATGCCTTATCCCACTTAGATATAGATCATGTAGATATTCCATTTACTGCTGAAAAGGTTTGGAGAATCATTCAGGCTTCAAATAAATAATTATAAAATCATGAGTTTTCCGTCAAAGTTTGATTATGTGAGTCCACAATCTTTAGAAGAAGTCTCCGCATTCTTGTACAAGAATGAAGGTGCTAAAATCCTAGCTGGGGGCCACGAGCTGATTCCTCTTTTAAAAAAGAGAAATGTTAATACAGGTCTTTTAGTGGATCTTAAAAATATTAAAAGTTTAAAACAGATTCGTATTAACGAAGAGGACAATTCATTGGTGATAGGGTCAATGGTAAGCTGTGATGACTTGATTTCTTTTTTAGACCATGAATATTCCTGTCCTGCACTCATGCAAGCTGCAAAAAGTGTAGGCGATGCCCAGGTGAGGAATTGGACTACTATTGGTGGTAACATAGCTAGCGGAAATCCTGCAGCAGATTTGGCAGCGCCTCTTCAATGTTTGGATGCCAAGGTCAACTTGATTGGCCATAATGGTAGAAGAGAGGTAAATATGGATCAGTTTTTTGTTGGGCCATTTGAAACTGCCTTAGAAAAAGATGAAGTCATAGATAGCATCCATATCCCTTATCAAGAAGGTACGATACTTAGTGGATATGAAAAAATAAAGATTGCTGCAAATTCTTATCCACTTTGTGGTGTAGCCATGCTTTTAGTTAAACAAGAATCAGGTAAAATACAAGATGGACGAATAGCTATCACAGGTGCATCTATTCATCCGAGGAGGTTATACAAAGCTGAAGCCTTGATCAATGGCAGAAAAGCCAATAGCAAAAGGTTGCTCTTAGCTGTTCTGGAAAATCATGATAATGTAATGTATTTGTCTGATGAATTTGGGTCATCAGAATACAGAAGACACATGACCCAAGTTCTTGTAGAAAATCTGTTAAATAGGCTTGTTTAAGATGATAAATCTAAGGAGTTTATAACTACTAGCCTAAACATGCTACATAATATAATATTATTAATATTTCATTCTTTTACTTAATTATATAATTATGAATATTGCTGAAAACAAGGAAGTCGCAAGGCGATTTTTTGAGGACATGCTAAGTACAGGTAACTTTGGAATAGCAGATGAATTGGTTCATCCAGATGTAATCCTTTACCACCCCGCTTTTCCTGATCCCCAAAATGGTAGGGATAAATTAGTCGGAGGATTATCTGCTTTCAGAGCTGGATTTTCCAATTTGAAGCTTACAGTAGAGGCCATGATTGCTGAGGGAAATTTTGTTGTGGTTAGGTGGAGGTCTAAAGGTACGCATGACGGGGAGTTATTTGGAATCCCTGCTACAGGGAAGTCCATGAATATTGGAGGTATGAGTTATCTTGAAATTATCAATGGAAAAATTGTTCAAGATTGGGTATCCGAAGATTCCCTTGGTTGGATGAAGCAATTAGGAGTGATTGATGCATAACTAAAATAACCTATTCTTGATAGGCCTTGTACATTAGAAGGTGTATTGGGCCATTAGGTTATGATTACCCGATATCAAGTCATGATCAGCTAATTAGATAGATTTAATTAATAGGCTATTGAAATATGAAAAAAATAGGAATTTTAATAGAAAGCGATTTTTACGAGCCGGAAATATCTTACTATCAGCATCGATTCGCTGAAGAGGGTATGGAATTACATTTTTTAACACGTCTTTGGGGACAAGCCAGTCTAACATTCACAGGGCATGAAAATAGACTCAATACGATAACTGTTAGTGAGACTTTCGAGGATATGGATGATAAGGAGTTGGCTTCTTATGATGCCATTATCGTTCCTTCTGGAATGGTCTCTGATCGTCTTCGTTATACTCAAGATGTTACCCAAATACCACCAGCGACTCAATTTTTGCGACGTGCTTTTGCTAATAAAAGTATAATTAAAGGAATTATTTGTCATGGCTTATGGTTGGTAGCTCCTTCAACAGAATTGGTTTCAGGTCGTCCACTGACCTGCCATAACAATTTAGTTGGTGATGCTAAGGCATATGGTGCTAAATATATAGACCAAAATCTAGTAGAAGATGTTGATTTGATCACAGCGAGAGAGGGTGGACTTTGTCATTTATTGGCTCGTGCTATTATTAATCGATTAAATAATGTAAAGAATGCCTAGCAAATTACAACTCATTTCTCATGTTGCCCTTAATTGTCTCGATATTGAAACAACGGCTGCCTTTTATCAAAAATATCTTGGGTTCACAGTCGCTCGAGTCATTGAGCTTCCAGATGATGCCAAAATCGTTTTTTTGAAGATGCAAGATTGTGCATTCTATCTTGAATTATTTCAATCAGAGGGCGAAAGACCAATAGCACCAGCTGAAAATGATGGCTACGCTTTCCCTGCTTATCGTCACATGGCATTCAAGATTGATAATGTAGATGACTTCTTAGCAGAGCTTGAGGATAATGTAGAAACTACCCTCGGCCCTTTATCATTTGATGATTTTATTCCTGGTTGGAAGACTGCGTGGATCCGTGATCCTGATGGAAGAGTAATTGAAATATCAGAAGGATTTAAAGATCAAATTCGATAGCGTTCCAGTAAAAGTGTTTTATCAAGGGGCAAGTTATTAACCTAATATAAAAGCATATCCAAAAAATATCTATTCGGAGCCTATTAATCGACCTTACAGATAGCTATTAACAGATTCTGCTCGAAGAACAAATTCCTAAACGGAAATTTAGCTGTATTTATGGTTGTATAAAGCGGTCAATGCTAGCTTACGCTAAATAAGTGTATTTGATCTTGATTATCTGATAATCTATACATTGCTTTCAGGGTAAGCGGCTAGTCAGAATTGCTTGTGTAGTGAATTCCTGCCAGCCGGCAGGCACTGTTTTGGGCAAACTACCTATAGAATTATTGGGTGTAAGTTCATTAAATTCTGTTACTTTAAATCAATACAATATGTATGTAAGAAGAAATCTTCGTTGGAGTATCATATTAAAGTTTGCTTGGAAAAACATCCTCATATTTTTCATTTGGGCTGCCTTAATCGTTTTTTTAGAAATATATTTAGGGGACAACAATTTAAGTTTAGCCATTCCTTTTTTGCCTCTGAGTACTATAGGTATAGCTGTTGCATTTTACTTAGGGTTTAAAAACAATGCAGCCTATGACCGATTTTGGGAAGCTAGGAAGATTTGGGGAATGATTGTAAATTATTCTCGTTCTTGGGGAATGCATGCTGTTACTTTTTTACATAAACAGGCATTACCAGAGGAAGTGCTAAGTGATCAGCGGAAAGCATTGATATATAGGCATATTGCATGGCTAAATGCCCTAAGACTCATGTTGAGAAAGCCAAATTCATTTAGCATTCAGCATAAGGGAGCAACTAAAACTTTTTATAAAGGAAGTGCTGAAAAAAAGCACTGGGATGAGGAAGTAGGCGTATTTCTAGATAAAGAAGAATATGGTTATATTATAGGAAAGAAGAATCCAGCTACTCACTTGATTAGGCTTCAAGGAAATGACATTCAGCAATTAGTTGATAATAATCAGATAACTAACTTTAATCACTTTCAATTTAATAAAGTACTAGAAGAATTTTATAATCTTCAGGGAAAATGTGAACGAATAAAAAATACCCCTTATCCTCGCCAATATGCATATTTCAGTAAAGTGTTTGTTTGGATTTTTGCTATATTAATGCCATTTGGTTTGGTTGGAGAGTTTGAAAAAGTTGGTGGGATGATGATCTTTCTCACTATACCTTTTTCTGTTCTTATTTCTTGGATTTTTACCACAATGGAAATTGTTGGTGATAGTAGTGAGGATCCATTTGAAAACTTCATTAATGATGTTCCAATGACAGCACTTTGCCGTACAATTGAAATTGATCTGAGGGAAATGCTTGAAGAGGTAAATGTACCACCTAAAGTAATGCCTGAAATGGACGTCTTAATGTAATAATTCCCAAAAGTACTGATTAGATTAATAATCAAGTGACCTTCAATAGCGTGTACACATTTAAATATCTAAACTAAATTGCCAACAATTTCTCAAAATGAGTCAGTATTTCATTCAGTTTATTCATGGTGTATTGTGAACGTTTGTTTTTGCAAAATACTCGAGAATAAAATATGTATAGGGTTGCAATTCAAGATAGCCCATATGGTGCACTCCTCCAACTACCTCATACAATGGGATAATCCTAGAAAGAAAGACATTTATTAATTATGCATTTGATTTAAGCGGCTAGTCAAAATTGCTTGTTTAATAAATTCCTGCCAGCCGGCAGGCACGGCGCCAGCTCAAAAATAGTAAGTAACTGACGATAGGAAAGTTACGCACGATTTTAGAAGGGACGTTAAAGCCTGTCAGCCTATGGCTGAAATTTATAATACCAATTTCAGCCAGAGGCTGACAGGTCCTAGCCTAACTACTTATTAGCACTCACTCTCATTATCTAACTTAATTTATGCAAAATTGATTGGATCAGACAGTCGACCTGTATGTAGCAATGAGAAATAGGGACAGCGCTGTGCTTTATCATTATGATCTAGTTAGTTTACGGTATGCAACAAAAGGAATGGAGGCATATTTTAGTGTATGACAATGGGCATCATTTTTGATAAAATAGGCAAAGCTTCAATTTTTATTCTATTGATAATTAGGCGAAGGTTGCCGTGAATTTTCCTTAAAGTGACTCCAGTCACTATATTTCGACTAAGTTCTTGTTCATGGATGGGAAAGACAAAATCTTCGAGTAATTTTAGTTCTTTCTCAATAACAAGCATTAATTTTTTTTCATTCATTGGCAATCTTATAATTTCTTGGCTACTTATTGTTTTCAAGAAAAAAGATACTTCTACCTTCCATAATTGGAGTTCTTTTTTAAATTTCCCCCTCCATGTTTGAAGTTCGCTTTCGAAACTTTTGATAGGCAGCTTGTTCATCAAGATATTATTATTTGTAATCATAGGAATTTTTATATTATTCTATACCAAAACCTTCATGGAGGAAATTAAATGTTTCTTTTCCTAAATTGTGAGGGAGTATAGCCGTATTCTTTAAGAAATACTCTGGTAAAATATGCTGGGTCAATAAAGCCAGACTGATTTGCTACTTCTTTGATTGGAAGAGGAGTCCTTTTGAGGATTTGTTTTGCTTTAGTTAAACGGATCAACCTAATTAATTGAATGGCTGAATATCCAGAGGTTGATTTTAATTTTCTGTGAAGTTGGGATTTACTAACTTGCGTTAATTTACACAGATCTGGCACGCTAAAAGATGAGTTTGCGATATTCTCATTTATGATATGGTATACTTTTTGGAGTAAAGGAAATTCATCTAAAGGTTGATTATCGTTTCGTGAAATCTTTTTGGAAACAATTTTTCCCATTAAATTATCGATAAGAACTTTAAATTCTCCTTCTGTATAGGGTGTGCATAGTTGAGCATCAGCGTATTGTAGCAAGTTTTCAATATTGTCATTATGAACAATGGATTTATTGTAGGTAGCTAAGACAGGTATTTGCTCATATTCTTTATTGAGCTTTAGTGTGAGTAATATATTTACAGTTTCCTTGGTAGGCCTAGCGTTGTCATAAATAATTACGTCTGGGTTACAGCTCATATTAGACTTTACATCAGCTAATGTATTGGCAGAAAAAACAAATTGAAAATCATTGGAAGAGTAATGGAGCAAATTTAATGAAGCGCCTTTTACACTCTCTATCACCAGGGCGGTACGCTTTACATAAGATTCTTCATTTTGTTTTAGATGGTAATTAGATCTTAGTTCTTGAATCTCTATACCCAATTTTATAGTATAAGACGTGATGTTTTTAGTCTTTTTTTCTATAGAAAAAGAATAACCTAGAGTTTGAACTAACTGCTCTATAAATACTAATTTAAATGCATTTTTTTCTTCTAGCAAATTTTCTTTTTGACTATGTACAGCTACCTCTATAACCACACTTTTGAACAATGGCCGTAAAGACATATAAACTGTACTTTCTTCAGCATAATTCGATATTACGAAAGAGAGGAGATTTTCCAAAATTCGCTTTAATACACTTTCATTTACATTAAAAGTAATATCCTGCCAATTAGACTTGAAATTCCATCGGAGTTCATTTTGATTGGCAAGATTTCGAAAAGATTCGAATAAAAACCTGCTGAATTCAATAATATTAATATTCTTTGAATTCACTTTGTTGGAGAAAGATTCTGTAGAACTCATATAATCAATATGATCTATGATAAATTGTATTTGCTTCGTACCAGAACTAATCCTTTTTATAGAACGTTCGTCAGATGAGTAATCGTTGTTTGTGAGGGCTAGTAGTTTGTCCTTGTAGATGGTGTATTTATTGTCTTGGATAGACAAATGATTTACCTGTATCTCTCGCATAAATACATTATTTGTCAGTTTGTTAGAATCATAACAACCTAGAAGTTGTTACCATTCATTGGAACAATCTTGATTAGATAATTGATATAATAAGATAATCTACAATAGGGTTATAATAAAATGAGTGTAAGCCTTGGACCAAATCAATTCCTTGATCCAAAGTTTTTGAAGAATTTTAACAAGGGGGAATATATATATATGCAAATTTTTGGTAAATATTAAAGGTCTATAAATGCAAGTTATATAATAAAATTCATACAAACCAGTATAATTATCCCAGATTATTAAAAATTTTTCCCAAAGAACTGGATTATAAATCAAAATTGGACAGATATCCTAATTTAAAAAGTGTTGAATTAAATAATTAGACGAAAGTATAATATCATAAGTAACTGATGAAAAAAGTTAGGCATGATTTTTTATCGAATAGTAGCCTATCAGCCTTTGGCTGAAATTTTACTGAACCAGTTTTTTACATTAGCTTCTAAACAGATCAATGCCACTGTGATATCATAATGTTAGTGGTAAATAAAAACAAAGCCAACAAATTCAAGGATAAAACAGATAGAATGAAATATATATTATTAGTATTTAGCCTTTTGATTAGCGTAAGTATAAATGCTCAGAAAAGACTTATTAAAGTTGACAGTTCAAAGGTTTGGGTGAACACAATTGGAATTGAAAATCGAAAAGAAGGTCAGCCAGTAGTTGTATTTGAGAGTGGTTATGGAACACCTATGGATAATTGGGATAAAGTATTAGAAGGGGTTTCAAAATTAGCCCCTTTAGTCACTTACGACAGACCTGGGATAGGAAAATCTGAACCAATTGATGAAATGCCAACAATTAGAAATGTATCGGATAGACTTGTTCGGATATTGAATCTCTTGGAATTAGAACCACCATATATTTTAGTTGGGCATTCATTGGGTGGATTGTATGTACGTGGCTTTGCTAATTATTACCCTGAATTATTGGCAGGACTGGTTATAATTGACCCGGCGGACTTTACAGAAACCTATCAAAATAAACGATTGTACTATGATGTTTTAAATTGGGAAGATGCAAAAATAGATAGTTTGATTCAGTCATTTATTGAAAAGCGTAAAATAGGAAAAGAGCAAGTACCATTGTCTATGCAAAGAGAAGGTCAGGTATTAGAAGACCTTAGAGAAAATGAATTTGTCGAAATAACTAAAGATAGTTTACCTAATATACCTGTTCATATACTAACTGGTGGAAGATTTGATAAACCAGAAAAATTTCGTTCAAAAGAATATAATGAAGAGGCACTTTTCAGGTCAAAAATGAAACATAGAGTACATCGGTGGATAAATGTCATACAATCAGTTGACAAAGGAATGATGCTTTATAGTGGCGACGCTGGACACTTCGTGCACATTGATGACCCGGAATTATTGATTTCGAGTATTAGAATTGTTTTAAAAGACTATAAATCAATAAGACAAATTAATGATGAATAAAACTAGCAACTAAGCGCCTAGACAAAATTGCTTGTATAATAAAATTGTTCATTCGAAAATCATAAATAACTGACGATAGGAAAGTTACGCATGATTTTTGTAGGGACACTAAAATTTTATTGTACCAATTTCTCGGGCAAACTACTTAACATTGTATATGGCTTTTATGCAGCTAGCCACGCCGCGTAAACGCAACCGATTTAGGATATTTTAATGGTATGCTTCGAATACATATTTCCTAAATTGATGCTTGGACTTGTTCTCCTTTTTATACTAGTTGAGGCTCAAGTGTGTTAACCTCGTCCAGACTATTCCATAGTTTGATATTACCATACTTGATCGTTATCGTTTTTTTATCACATATAGTAAAAGATGTTGAGCAGTTATATCTCTCACTAAATGAGCGTCTAGCATGATTTCCCAACTTAATTAAACGATCTTTACGATTGAAGGTATTAAAACGCTATCTTTTATACTTGAATCTTTTCTCGATGATAAACGTGCTTGTACTTCATACGCTTGTCCCTTTTCTTCTCTATCAGTACAGCATTTTGTCTGGAAGCTAGCTATTTGGAGGCTTATTTGCACTAAATACTTTATTGAAGAGACCCTCGAAAGCAGATTTCTATCGACGGTGGTGTAGTTGTATTTTAGCTACTCCGAATTAATCATCATACTTTCTTACTTTTTCCTCTTTTCTCAACTTTATAGTAGGTGTACTGTTGATCTCCTGAATCTTTCCCTCGAAGCAAACTTTTTGATTTTCCAGCATTTTATCAGCTTGATAATCAAAGTTAACAAGATCTTTTTTTGCGATATAAACGGAAAAAATCTGATTAGGGAATTGTCTATCTATATTCAGCCATAAATTGCCAGAACGACTATAACGGGTTGACACAACTGTACCACATACCGTAACTTCTTTATTACTTCCCATGTGCCTCCTGGCTTGGACGGTATTAAAATGGCCTTTCGGTAAACTAGGAGCAAAAATTGGTGGTACGTTGCCCGTATTTTCTTCTGGGAACCAAACACGTTGGTCGATACTTGCTTCTAAGCGATTTTCTAAGCTTTCATCCAAACCATTAAAAAAGTCCAAACCACTTATGTTTTCTACTTCATCTACTGGTACAGCATAGCTGATCAAAGGATATTCGATTTCTTGATTAGGTATAATGAAACCAATGGCACGTTTATTTTTTAAATCTAATGCTACTTTAAAGTACTGTTCCGGAATACTTGGTTTATTGATGCTTCTTTCGATTACTGCTAAGCTATCCTTCAATATTCCTCCTGTGACTATATATAATTGAGTGTCAGGATTTCTAAAAATATAGCTACGTAGAGTGCCTTCCAAATCTGCCCAGCCTTCTCGATTAAATTCAGGAAGCTGTGGGGACATATTGGAATAGTAATAACTTTCAGACAAGGCTTTTGCAGACCAGCGGAAGTCAGCAGAAGGCGCTAAATGACCTCTATCATAACCAAATCCATCATATTCCGTTTTGCCATCGGCACCCTCATATTTCAGGAAATAATCCTTTTCAATAGCTGTGCCAGTTTTTATTTTAGGGTCTGGTCTAAAATCATTAGAACGAAGTTGGGTTCCTGTAATGATATCTGGAAGAATGATATGTGCTACCCACTTCGCTTGCTCGTGTTTTTCTGCATATTCCAGGGCCATTGCGCTATGTTCAATATAGTTATTAGAAGGAAGGCCAATGGCTTTTAGATCCTGGATGATTTTATAAAGTTTTAGATTTTCTAATGTTTCTTCTAGTTCCTTTTGCGCTTGCTTATTTTTTTCTATTTGTTTGTTGACTTGTTGAATTTTTTGGTCAATCTCTTGAGTGAAAATAAATGTTGGTAAGCAGAGTAATAGTGTGATCAATAAAGCCTTCATTTTAGATACCTTGTTTTCTCAATAAGTTTTAAATATGTCAACGAAATTACTGTTAATACCTTGTTTTGGCAAGTTATAAATCGTTATCCTATTACACTATCATTATTTTTTATTTATTCCTTTAGCTTATTTCTAGCTTTTAACTTAAAATTCCAGCTTACAGAAGGAATAATGGGGAATAAAGAAACCTTATAAGCATTTGCGTAAGCAGAAAGTGTTTCTTGATCAATATTGAAACCATAATAGATAAAAAATGGATTGCGTCGATTGTAAATATTATAAATCGAAAAGGTCCAACTAGTATGAAAGGCTTTGGCACTTTTAGGTTTGGGGGTATAGGTAGCGGATAAATCTATTCTATGGTAATCTTGTATACGAGCGGAGTTACGAATTCCATATTCGGGTACAATATCTTGACCAATAAAGTAGAGACTTTGCACCGGAGTAAATGTATTGCCTGTGCCGTACACAAGGATGGCACCCCATTCCCACTTTTTATTCAATTTATAATTCAATACAATGGAAAGGTCATGTGTTCTATCATAGGTAGCAGAGAAGGTATTTCCTTTATTAATATCTGGGAAAGTTCGTTCTGTTCGCGAAAGAGTATACCCTATCCAACCATTAAAGTCGCCTTTCCTTTTCTTCAGGAAAAATTCGATACCATATGCGCGGCCATTGCCAAATACAAATTCTTGTTCAACATCATTCGCAGGATTATTGACGAAGTTTTCACCATAGTCAATTTGGTCTCGTAAGTCTTTGTAATAAACTTCTACGGCGCCTTCGTACTGGTTATCTGAAAAGTTTTTGAAATACCCCAAGGCGTATTGTAAACTAGTTTGTGGCCGAACGTTTTCTGTACTAGGTACCCAAACATCAAAAGGTAGTGTACTAGTAGAATTACTGACCAAATGGATATATTGCTTGGTCAAGGCGAAGCCTGCCTTCACCGACGATGAAGGATTCAAACGGTACTTTACACTAACTCTAGGCTCTACACCATAATAAGTTTTTACGGTTTCATTTCTTTCATAAACCCTTCCATCAAAAGGAGAAGTGTAAGGGCCTAAAAAAGTAAAGCTAGAAAATCGTAAGCCATAGTTGATGGCCAATTGATTATTGATTTTATAATCATCTAGAATGTAAAAGGCCGATTCATGAGCGAACTTAGACTCCAAGTTGTTCGAAAAGGTCTCTGTCCCATCTGTTCCTGTGGCAATATTTGGCGTAAGCCTATGGAAAGTATAATTAGCGCCGAACTTTAAACTGTGATTAGGATTGGGGAAATAATCAAAATCGATTTTTCCATTCCAGTCCCGAACACCTGACTTGAGCCTAGCCTCGAATTCTGCTTGTCCACCTTTGAATTGAAAGTCATAATCATTGAAAATAGCGGATACATTCATAAATAGCTTATCACTAAATACATGATTCCAACGCAAAGTAGCAGTTCCGTTACCATAAGGCAAGTCAAAAGAAAAATCATTGATATTCGACTTGAAATTCAGAACGTCACGACCAAAATAAGTACTTAAAAACAATCGATCTTTATCCGAAAATTTATAGTTTAATTTAGCATTCAGATCATAGAAGAAATAATTCGTTCCGGCGAAATCGGTCTCCTTAATAAAGGGCTGGGCAAGGTCTAGTGCATAGGTGCGTCGAGCAGAAATGATGAATGAACTTTTGTTCTTCTGAATAGGTCCTTGTATAGTTAGCCTTGAAGAAACAGCACCAATACCACCTTCAATTTCATAATTTTTGTCGTTCCCCTCTTTCATTTGTATGTCTATTACAGAGGATAGTCGGCCACCATAATTTGCGGGCATTCCACCTTTGATTAGCAGGGTGTTCTTGATGGCGTCTGCATTAAAAACAGAGAAAAAACCTAATAAATGCCCCGAATTGTATACTACTGCTTCATCCAATAAAACTAAGTTTTGATCAGGTCCACCTCCACGAACATAAAAACCAGCATTTCCTTCTCCTGAAGACAATACACCTGGCAGCAGTTGCAGGCTTTTGAGAATATCGACTTCTCCAAACAGGGCAGGGAGTTTCTTGATGCCTTCTACCGGTAGGTCAATGGTTCCCATTTCTGTGCGTTGTATATTTTTATCTTCTTCTTCAGCCGTAACTACGACTGCTTGCAATTCCACTCCTTCAGAAAGATTTATATTAAGCTTTTGATTCTTACTGAGCTCTATTTGTATCTCTTTATTGTTGTATCCTAGATAGGTGAAAACCAAATCATAAGTACCCGCCGGTATACTAAGGGAGTAGAAACCATAATTATTTGAAAATGCCCCGATATTTTGATTAGATTTAATGAATACATTGGCACCAATGAGTGTTTCACCCGTATTCTCATCTTGGATGTAGCCACTTATGGTAAACTTGTTTTGTCCGTGCAGGAATTGGCCGATGAATAGGGCAAAAAAAAGGAGCAAAATGCGCTTCATGTAAATGATTTTTTTATTCGAACAATTATAAATGAGGAATTGATTTGATTAATCAGAAAAAATGATTGATTTTGTGCTACAAATACTCCTTTAAGTATATATTTGTAAATGTCTATGGAAAATGGTCGAATCATTATTAGTAAAAAGCGTTTTGCATTAACACTCGAAAGGCTGACCCATCAGCTGATTGAAAGGCATGACCATTTCCACAATACCTGTATCATAGGCCTCCAACCAAGAGGTATCCACCTCTCTAAACGTATTTTCAACCGATTGAAGGAGTTATTGGGTCCAATTCATATAGATTATGGATTGTTGGATATTACCTTCTATCGAGATGACTTTAGAACTCGTTCTAAGCCACTTACTGCTAATGAGACCAAAATGGATTTTATTGTGGAGGATAAAAAAGTCATTTTAGTGGATGATGTGCTATACACCGGTCGTACAGTGCAGTCTGCTTTGACAGCACTGAATCATTATGGTCGTCCTCAACAGGTCGAGTTACTGGCACTAGTAGATCGAAGGTTTAATAGGCATCTGCCAATTCAATCCGATTATATAGGCATCACCGTTGACGCACTGGATAAGGCCTATGTAAAAGTGGAGTGGGAAGACAGAGAAGGGGAGGATCAAATATTGTTGTTTGATGAAAAGAGTATGATAGGTATGAAGCAACCAAAATAAAGGTCCTGCTTCATTTTTTTTATAATAGATTTGTTCGACTAGGCTTGAATTAACTGAAGCAAAAATCTTCTGGATAAGGTAAAGAAGGTTTCAAACAAAACCTAGAATAGTGTTTTCAGCTTGCAGATATTGGAGAGGCCGGTCAAACAGGTTTAATAGGCTACGGAAAAATAAAAAGTTGGGATGGCAACAGTTCAACAGCTAAGCACAAAACATGTTCTTGGGATAAAATATCTAACAGCAGAGGATATTCATCTAATATTTGATACGGCTCAAACATTCAAAGAGGTGTTGAATCGGCCCGTAAAAAAGGTTCCTTCTCTGAGAGATGTAACGATTGCTAATCTATTTTTTGAAAATTCTACTCGGACAAGAATTTCTTTTGAATTAGCGGAAAAGCGCCTTTCGGCAGATGTAGTCAATTTTTCTGCTTCTTCCTCTTCGGTTAAAAAGGGAGAGACGCTCTTAGATACCGTAAACAATATTCTATCCATGAAGGTAGATATGGTGGTGATGCGTCATCCAGCTCCTGGTGCTCATCATTTTCTTTCTCAACATATCGATGCTAACATCATTAATGCAGGCGATGGTACGCACGAACATCCTACGCAAGCTCTTTTAGATGCTTTTTCGATGCAAGAGGCAATTGGAGATTTAACGGGAAAGAAAGTGGCTATTTTTGGAGATATTTTGCACTCTAGAGTAGCTTTGAGTAATATTTTTTGTCTACAGCGTCTAGGGGCAAAAGTTCGTGTTTGTGGACCGCCTACCTTAATTCCTAAATACATCAATCAGTTGGGTGTTGAGGTTTCATATAGTGTATTAGATACTTTAAGATGGTGTGACGTTGCAAATATATTGAGGATTCAACTGGAGAGGCAGGATATCAAATATATTCCCTCTTTACGGGAGTATTCTAAGTATTTTGGGATCAATAAAGATCTTTTGGATCAATTAGATAAAAGGATTGTAGTGATGCACCCAGGCCCAATTAATCGAGGTGTAGAAATCACTAGTGATGTGGCAGACTCGGAACATTCAATTATTCTTCAACAGGTGGAAAATGGTGTTGCAGTCCGAATGGCTGTATTATATCTTCTTGCTGCAACACGCTAAACCCGACTTTTTATTCGTTAGGGTAGGTGAGATACGATTTGGGTGGAAAGATTAGAGCGTCCGTTGCTCTTTAGATGGCTCATCCCCTCTATTTTGTTTATGAATAATGGCAACTTTGGAACAATAGGACATCATAATTTGGTAGGATAGTTAACCAAATTAAAATTTTTATAAGTTTAAATACCCAATTTTTTTGTCATATAACGATATAATGAATCGAACATTTCAATTAACATCGAAAAACGTTATCTTACTATTTCAAAAACAGTCCGCTATGAAATATTTGCTGTATTATTTGACCTTCATGGGGCTATTTTGCCTTCCTTTTCAATCTTATGGCCAAGGTTGTACATCAACCATTATCGAGGATCGAATTATTGATGGTACGCATATGGTCCGGACAATTTCCAAAACGATGGTTGTAAGGGGTAACTACTCTTATTCTCTGGAATTTCTAACTAACAGTAAAGGAGTAACGGCAAAAGTTTATTCCAAAGCTGGTGTAGAATTTAATATTGAAGATGAAATCATCTTCATGGATTCAAATAAGAATAGAAAGAGTTATCGCTTTGTAGAAATGGGCGAGATGGTGAAAGAAAAAGGTACACCTGTCTATCAGAATATTTTGCAGCTGGATATTGTGGCAATGGAATGGTTTGAACGTTCGCAGATTACGACCATGTATATCAAGAACAATTCAAGTAATCAAATGCGAAAGTTTACATTTAATGCGAACCGTCAAAATGAGTTTCGTCAAATGGCTGCCTGTTTCATGGAGACGCTTGACCAGAGCAAGATCAATAATGTAGCATTGGTTGGCAATGACCTTACTGCTCGTCCTAAGTTAGACAAAGCAAAAAGTAGTAGCGATTCAAAAATAACGTATGCTGATAAGCCAAGTTCCTCAAGTTCTTCAAGCAGTGGCAGTAGTAAAACGAACAATTCTTCTTCAGGCTCTAGTTCGGGCAAGGCAGCTCCTATTAATGATAGAGAAGCAGATGACCTACGTCAAGAATTAGTAGAAACCAAAGCGCGTTTGAGAGCTGAAATCCGTGCAGAAAAGCAAAAAGCGAATGATATTAAGCGAAAGCTAGTACAAGAAGTAGCAAGCATTGAAGAGCGTGCAGCAAAAGATAAACAAATAGCTGCAGATGAGGTCGTTGCTGAAAGAAAAAAAGCACAGGTAGAGATCGAAAAAATTCGTACAGATTTAGCCGAGCAAATTGAAGATGCCACACAAAGCGCAGAGTCTCAATTGGAAAAAATCAAGATAGAGGTAATCCAAGCTCGCCAAAGAGCCAATAAAGAGATTGAAGCCGCCAAATTAGCTGCCGCTCAAGAAGTAGCGGATGCTCGGCAAAAAGCTGCAACTCAAATAAAAGAATCACAAGAGAAATTAAAATTAGCGAAGCTAGAATATACAGATGAAATTTCATCTGCTAAGGAAAATGCACAAAACGAAATTGCTCGTATTCGTCAGGAAATGTCAGTGAGTATTAAAACGGCTCGCGAACAAGCAGCAAAGGAGCAAAACAGAACTGCAGAAGAGGTCGTCTCGACCAAGAAAACTGCTTCCGAGCAAATTCTTCAAGTCCAAGAACAAACAGCTGCTGAAATCGCAAGAGTCCGTGAAAATGCAGTTGCTGAAAAAGAAACAGCTGCCTACGAAGTAGCGGAGGCCCGTAGAAAAGCAGCAGAGCAAAAATCTCAAATTTCTGAGCAATTAGCTGCAGAGGTAGGGGAGATGAGAGAAAGTGCAGCTAGGGAGAAAGAACAAATTGCTACTTCTGTCTCTGATGCTCGGCAAAAAGCATCAGAAGAAATTAGCCTTTCTAAGCAAGAAGTGGCCGAAGCGAAAGCCAATTCTGAAAAAGAAATTAAAGAGGCAAGAGCAAAGGCAGCATTAACTATCAAGCAGATTAATGAGGAAGAGGCTAATAAAATTTCTATTGCTCGTACTAATGCAGATCAAGAAAAAGCAAAAATTGCTGAAGATATTAAAGCGGCTAAAAAACGAGCTACAGATGAAATTGCAAAAATTCAAGAAGAAGTAGCAAAAAATATCAAGGAAGCCAAAGCACGAGAAGAAATGGCAAAAGCTGAATCTGCAGCTGAAGTACAAGCAGCTAAAGCCAAAGCTACAGCAGAAATTGAGGAGGCCCAAAAACTAGCAGCTCAAGAAGTGAAAACTGCCCAAGGAGGTGCTAGCAAAGCAAAGGATGATTACGCAAAAGAAGT
The DNA here is from genome assembly GCA_022448955.1 of Saprospiraceae bacterium. Classification (GTDB taxonomy): domain Bacteria; phylum Bacteroidota; class Bacteroidia; order Chitinophagales; family Saprospiraceae; genus JALEHC01. Next base: position 96,436 of record JAKVCU010000055.1, on the reverse strand, counting down.
AATGTCCGCTCAGAAAACGGCTGAAGATCGTATCAAGCAAATTCAAGCAGAAGCTGCAACGGCCATTGCTGCGGCAAAAGAAAAAGAAGCAGCATTAAAAAATGTAACTGCAGAAGAAGTTACGGATGCAAAAGAAAGAGCCGCTCGCGAAATTACATTGGCTCGTGAAAATGCAGCTAAAGAAATTGCGAAAGCCAAGGAGCAGGAGGCACTTGCCAAACAAGAATCCGCTAATGGCATCGCAGAAGCTAGGAAAGTATCCGCTGAAAAAATTTCGACTATCCAACAAGAAGAAGCCGAAAAGATTCGAACGGCTAGAGAAAGTGCGGCAAAGCAAAAAGAAGCGGTAGCCAATGATCTAGCTGCTATGAAAGAAAGAGCCGCACTAGAAACTTCTACACTTCAGGAAAGAACAGCAAAAGAGTTGCAAACGCTAAGAGAGAATACAGCAAAGGAAAAAGAAGCTCTCTCTTTAGCGACTTTACAAGCAAAAGAAGAATCAACTATCGCCATTGCAAAAGCAAAAGAAGAAGCTGCCTCATCAGTAGCTGCTTCTAAAAAGGAATCAGCAGAAGCTATTTCTCAAGCTCAAGCAGAGGCTAAAATTCGTAAACAAGAATTGATCAATAGTGTAGCAGCATCCGAGCGTAAATCTAAACAGCAGATTGCTGCCATCAAAAAACAAGAAGACCTCGACCTTGCACAGCTAAGAAAAGAAACCGCTGATCTGAAAGCAAAATATGCTGCAGATGCAGAAACGGCTCGCAAACAATCTTTAGAAGAGGTCAATAAGGTTCGCAAAGAATCTTCTGAAGCCATTTATACATCTCGCCAAGATGCAAAAGAACAGGTCACTCAGGTTAAAAAAGATGTTGCCGCCAAAATAGCTGATGAAAGAGCAAGGTTAGAAATAGCTAAAAAAGATTATGCCGCACAAGTTGCTCAAGCAAAACAAGAAAGCGAAAGCTTAGTACAGAAAGAACAACAAAAAATCGAAGAGAAAAAACGGGAGACTGCCGCAAAAGAAAAAGCTTTAAGGGATATTAATACCAAGCTGAAAAATGCAGAAGAGGAGCTGAAAAGGCTACAAAACGAAATTGATAAAAAGAAAGGAGATGTGAATAAAGGATAGATTATCTTTTTTAACTTTTCCCTAAAAGACAGATGACAAATATTGTTATCTGTCTTTTTTATTTTTGGAACATGAGATATTATTATTTATTTCTTTCTATCGCATATTGTTTTATCGGTCATGAATTACATGCCGCTTATGCTATCAAAGGTCGAGTGAATTTGGGGGAGGAGTGGCAACCAAAGGTATTTATGGCAGCCGTGGAGAAGCTGGGCGATTATTATCGGGCTAGTGCAGAACTGGTCATCAGTGTGGCTGCAGTAAATAAAGAAGGCTACTTTTCCTTTGAAGGGAATAACCTCCCAGAAGATGATCGTTTCTACAGACTGTATTTAATGAAGGAACAAAATTCTGACTATGATGCTTGTTTGTATGTCGGAGGAGATGATCACAATTTTATTCATCTGATATTGAATAATAACTCTATAGTAGAAGTCAAAGTAGATTCCAACTATATCTCTCCTTTTGGAAACTATAGAGTATTAAATAGTGCCCAGAATGAATCTCTTCGCTCCTTGGCAAAAATGGTCTATCCTAGTTTTGAGTTTTATAAATTTCGTTTTCCTACTGCCTTAAAACTTTCTGAAGAGCGCCTACAGGAAGATTTAAAGCAATTTATGGATACTTGTTCTTATCCTTTAGTGGCTTTAGCAGCAGCAGTGAATACAGACTTTGATTCTTTTTATGAAAAGGATAAAGACTTTTATTTCTCATTTGCCGAAAGGCTAGAGGAAGAACTGGCCTATTCTACATACACCAATCAGTACATTCGAAAACTACAGTTTTATCAAGGGGAGCCCATTCAACAAATGCCTTTATGGGGATATCTGCTAATTAGTTTGCTTAGTATGGGCTTAGTGATTCAGTTTTGGCAAATTCGAAAACAACAACAGCTATTGCTGGAATGGCAGGCACAGGAAAATACTACTACTCAGCAGACCCGAAAATTGACTAATAAAGAATTAGAGATTTTGAAACTAGTGGAATTGGGTAAATCCAATAAAGAAATAGCCGGAGAGTTATTTATCAGTTTAAGTACGGTGAAAAGCCACTTGAATAAAATTTATCAAAAACTAGAAGTGAATAACCGTCGCGAAGCAGCAGAAATGGCCAAAAAACAGGAATATTAGGGTGCTAGACCTAGTTGTAGTCCTTTTTTTATGCTTTAATTGTCCTTTGTAAAGCGGTTTTATTCTGTTTAGATATATAGTTTTGTCGTATTCTTTTATTCGTTGAAACTGTCTAATTGTTGGGCAGTAGACATCAAAAATCAAAACCATGAAGATATTAATGAATCTTTTGTTTTTCTCTCTATTGTTAAGTATGAATAGCTCTTGCCAAAATAATTCGGAACCTTCTACCGACCAAGCAACTACCGAAATTCCAGTTACGCAAAAGGCGGTACAACCAAGAGCTGCTGCACAAGCGGCCCCTCAACAAGTAGCTGCTAAGAACACCAAAAAGCTCGTAAAATGGTATACTATGGAGGATGCTCTAAAAGCGAATGAAAAAGAACCTAAGAAATTCTTTGTGGATGTGTACACGGATTGGTGTGGCTGGTGTAAAGTAATGGATAAAAACACCTTCACTGATCCTAAAGTAGCCGATTATTTAAATGAGCACTTTTATCCTGTAAAGTTTGATGCAGAGCAAAAAGAAGCCATCACTGTGAATGGAAAAACTTATGAATGGGTGAATGGTGGCCGTAGAGGAGTGAATACTTTGGCCTATGCCTTACTAAATGGCCGTTTGTCCTACCCCAGCGTAGTGTACTTGACGGAAAAACTAGAAAGTATCCGCGTTTCTCCCGGTTATAAAACACCAGATCAAATTCTACCTGAGCTGCAATATGCAGCTGAGGAAGCGTATATGAATTAAAAATCTACCGTGGTGTGAGGTTTCTAAACTTCACACCACAGCTGAAGAATAACTTATTTCAGTTCTAATTTTGTTCTTGAGCTTTCTGTTTCTTTACTCACTTTGACACTATATTTTCCTCTGTAAAGGTAAACTTTGCCATTGTCTGCCTTCTTCACTTTTATGGGCTTTTCATCGTCTTTTCGTTTCTCATTAAGCTTTTGATTGTACTCTTTTAATTTGCTTTCCATTATAGAAAGATCATACTCCACATAGTTTAGGCCCTTTTGAAGCTCAATATCCATTTTTTGAAGTAGCATATCATCTTTGCCCATTACTTCTAGCGTTCCTTTTCCAGCTTCTTTGCTATATACAGAAACTTTCACTTTAGGTGTTCTTGCTTCTCTCCAAGAGGTATTAGAGTTACCCCAACGACTGCTGTACCACTGTCGTGAAATGCCAAACGTATGAATGTTTTTGGCTAACATTTCTGCATTGAGCTGCTGTAACTCTTTGATACTCGCTTTATAGATAGAACGACCATGTGTACCGACTAATAAGTCTTTGGCAGTAGGATGAACTACCACATCATGGACTGGTACAGCTGGTAAACCATTATTTAATAACATGAAAGATGCACCACGATCTAATGAGGTATACAATCCATGATCGGTACCTACATAAAGTAAATCTTGGTTGTCAGGATCTTCTTTCACCACATTTACAGGTTCTAATGGAAGATCTGTACCGATACGTTGCCAAGAAGCACCATAATCATCAGACATATAAACAAAAGAGCGGAAATCATCCCAACGATAAGCATTTAAACTCACATAAACTCTTGCCTCTTCATGGTTGGACGCGATAATTCTAGTCACCCACATATCCTCTGGTAATCCAGTAGAAATATTTGACCATGTATGCCCTCCATCTTTGGTAAGATGTACAAGCCCATCATCTGAACCTACATAAATTAAACCAAATTGCTTAGGGGATTCATGAATTGTGGTAAGCGTAGAAAACGCAACGTCACCCTTACGGCCTCCAGTTGTTAAGTCGCCCGAAATTTCGTCAAAATCATCTCCTTGATTAAAAGAACGATGTAATTTATTAGACCCCATGTATAGGATATCCTGATTATGGACAGATAAATGGATGGGCGTTTGCCAGTTCCATCTTAATGGACGTTCACCCAAATCTTGGCGAGGAGTAATATAGGCTCTTTTACCAGTTTGTGTGTTTAGACGAAAATAATTTCCAAATTGATAACCAGTATACACGGTCTTGTTATCACGTGTATCTACGGCTACTTGCATACCATCGCCTCCCATAATACTCTTGTAAGGATATTGGCCAGAGTTGTGCCAGCGAACGCCTGCCTGATAAGTATGGGGTCCCATCCAGACGCCATTGTCCTGCAGGCCACCATAAACATTATATGGCTTAGCCATATCTACTGCAATGTAATAGAATTGCCCTACAGAAGGAGTATTGCACTTATTCCAGTGTTCACCATCATCATAAGAGATATTGATTCCCCCATCATTTCCAAGAATGAGGTGATCTGCTCTATCGGGATTAATCCAAAGGGCGTGGTGATCAGAATGGACATTAGCTCCGTTGATGGATTTAAAAGTTTTACCTCCATCATCTGAACGCATCACCGGTACGCCCATAAAATAGATTTTGTCTGGATTATGAGGACTTACTCTAATCTGTCCAAAGTAGTAACCATAGGAGTTATATACGCTATTGATGTAATCGTTATGCGTTTTAGTCCATGTTTTGCCCTCATCTTCAGACTTATAAATTTCTAAACCAACAACTGGCGTGTCGAATAATAAAGAGTTGGCATCTTCTGTGTATTCGACTAATGTAGCAGGAGTGATTTCGTCAGATTTGATCATTTGAATTACCTTATCCACTTTGTACTGATCAGGAAAGCGATTAGTGCTTAGATAATCTTTGATTTGATATTTTTTCAAACTTAAGAAGTCCTCTTTGCTCATATTGCGAAGTATATCCTTTGTCAGGGCATCTTTATCTTCCGCTTCTTCCTTTGGTCGTCTGAAGTAATTGTCGATAGAAGCGTACATGATATTTTTACCATTGTGTTTAGTCATGGCCAAACCAATTCTTCCTGCTCCTTCCCCTGTTGGGAAACCGCTTTCTTTGGTGCTCAGTAAGCTCCAGTTTTCGCCACCATCAGTACTTTGGTAAATACCAGAGCCTTCGCCTGATTCTACAAAGTTCCAAGCGCGACGTTCACGTTCCCAGCTTGCAGCATAAAGTGTATTTGGATCGTCTTCATCCATGATTAGGTCAATCACACCTGCATTATCGTTTACGAAAAGGGTTTTATTCCATGTTTTACCACCATCTGTTGTTTTGTATAAGCCTCTTTCTTTATTAGGAGAGTACAAATGTCCTAGTACGGCAACCCATGCGGTATTCGGATCATCGGGATGTAACAGGATGCGGCCAATATGATGGCTTTCGCCTAAACCCAGATGCTCCCAGCTTTTACCGCCATCTGTACTTTTGTAAACACCTACACCTGCGTAGGAAGAGCGGCTAGAGTTGACTTCACCTGTTCCTACCCAAATAGTATTGCTCTTCCAGTCTACGGCGATATCGCCGATAGTCATCACCATCTCATCATCGAATAAAGGTTCGAAAGAAGTACCATTATTGGTTGTTTTCCAGACTCCACCAGAAGCATAAGCCACATAAAAATGACTGGGATCTTCTTCCCAAACATCGATGTCCGCTACGCGGCCACTAAATACTGTAGGACCAATAGATTTGAATTCTATTGCATTGACATACGATTGTTTTTCTAGTTGTTGGTGTTTTTTATAGCTTTCTATCCTTTCCTTAGCTGGAGTAAAAGGAGGTTGGTCATTATATTGTGCATGGAGTTTTCCCGAAAGGGAGATGATACAAAAAAGTAAGAGTAGCTGTCGCATAAGTCTCATGAATTAATGATTGAATTTTTCCACATCCATAAACTTAGCAAAAAACAAAATAGAATAGGTAGGCTTTTGTTGCCAAAATACAAAAAGCAGATTCCCAGAATGGAAATCTGCCCTATGATCTATGACAAATATTTTTTTATTGTGCAGCCTTCTTAAAGTGATCTGCACCATCAATGTTGATATTGATATCTTTGAAGTCACTTAATTTTAAGCGACCTTCCATGCTCAATAGGATAAATTGATCTTCATCGCTAACCACCAAGATAGCATCAGTGATAAAATCGCCTTGATCTCTGACCAATATGTCTATATCAGAGCCTTTGTCTTTTACTTTAACCAATTCTTCAAAATTGTCTTTTTTGATGGCTTTCATGAAAGACTTATAATCACTGTTTTTGACTAAATTGCCATCTTCCATGATTAAGGCACGGAAATAAGTGATTTTGTTTAAGACATTGTTGGCATCATCTTTATCAACACCACTAGATGTTGCTTTAAGTAACCAACCTTTTAAGGTAACATCGGATAATTCTTCGAAGTCCTTATACTTTTGATAAAAACTTTCGATGGCTGCATTTTGTGCGATTATGCTAAATGGTAATGCTAATAGCACTAATAAAATTAATTTTTTCATGTCGGATTGATTTTTAGAGTGTATTAACTACTAAGGCCTATGAAATATCAGGTCTGAATTAGTCCAGACCATAAAATAATGCACAAGTCTATGCTTGTTAGATTTTTATTGGATGTTATGCTTGAGGAAGTTTTTTCTCTTTTTTCTTTTTCTTCTTCCTCTCTTTTTTAGGCTCTTCGCCTTTAAAGTCATTGATGTAGTAGCCAATAACTTTAGATAGGTCTTTGTATTTCAAGCTAGACTTCATGCTCATGAACACAAATTCATCCTCTTGATCTACCAAAACCATAATATTCTTAAGTTTAGTTTCGGTATCTCGCACCATGATACTGACTGTTTGTGGCCCATCTTTTATCATGATGAGATCTTCATATTTGTTAGCTCGTAGATTGCCTAAAAATTCACTTACCTCTTTAGGAGAAATGACCTCTTTATTCTCGGCTTGCATAAAGCGTAAACGCTTTACCTTTTTGGCTAGTTTAAGTCCCATTTTGGCTTCTTCATTTTGAATAGAGTGATAAGCCAAGCCAGTTCCCAACCAGACCAACCAACCAGGAACACTGGCGTTGCTTACACCTTCTTTACGTTTATGCTTGTTGTAAAATTGTTTTGCTGTTTTGGGTGATCCACATGAGGAAAGGATCAATGAAAAAAGGACTAAAAGAAAAGGGAGCTTTTTCATTCTTATGTTTTTTAGTCTTTACCATCGATATATTTCGGAAGGTAATGGGTGATTCGGTTTTGTTATTGGTTGTTGGTTAATAGTTGCTAGTAGGAAGAATAAACCAGCAATTATTAGCCAACAACCAACAAATATTAATTAATCTTCGATTGTCTTGGCCAGTTTCGATATTTTTTTGAGATCAATATTACCGACGAAGCTGAGTAGGACAAATTCATCGCCACCGCCACCAGTAAGTAGTAGGAGTTCTTTAATGATATCACCTTCATCTTTGACAAGGAACTCTACATTATTACCCTCTTTGGTACGGACCGTCATTAAGATTTCGTATTCCTTTGTATTGATTTTACTTTTTGCTTCTTGGTATAGTGCTTCTGTATCTTCGTCTGCAGTAAGGATGCGCAAGCCTTCTAAATCGCCTACCATATCCATAATAGCCTCTGCTTCATCATCTTCTAATTCCATACCAGCGATGTCCAGTTTTTTGAACATTTTGAATAGTTTAGGACTGATGTATACTACTGTAAATCGTTCATCATCAATATATTGTGAGAAATATTTTTCAATAGCATTAGTGCTGCTTTGTGCCATTATGGGCCCTGCTGCGAATAAAAAAGCAAAAGCTAGGGTTACAACTCTCAAGTATTTCATTTTGTTGAATTTTAAAATTATGATATTTAGGCATGAAATAGAATGTGCTGCTTAGCATGCCTAGGGTGATTTGATTAATTTGTTATTCGAAAAATTTATTCAGTTCGCCTACTTTGGATACCTCCTTAGTAGCTTTAGACGTTCCTTCTGTTACTTCTGTACTTAGCTTTTGAAAAGCTTTTGTCGTTAATTCCATTGCTTCTTCAACTGTTTTAGGTTCGTATTGGCTCCAATCGATTGATTGCTTCTTTTCCTCTTTGTTGATTTTGCTGAAAGCTTCTGCTAAAAGCTTTTCTGCTTCCTCGACAGACTGAGGTTCGTATTCAGACCAATCGATGGCCGTTTGATTCTTTTCAATTGCAGCTTTATCAATCGTTTGATAAGACCACCATGCAGTCATGACCAAAGCGATTGCTGCGGCTACTCGATAGAGCATTCTAGTACGTAAGAGTATGACTTTCCCTTTCTTAGGTTTGGCGGAAGCCGAAGAATCAGCTGCTTCTTGTGCTTCAATTTTTTCAAGTAATGCGATATCAAAAGCATCGTCTAGTGTTACTTGACTTTCATCCACCCAGTATTGGAAGAGCCCTTGATACATCTCCAAAGAAGGATGTATATGCTCTTTGGTAAAGTAATCTTTTAGTTGTGTCTCTTCTTGAAGAGAAGTTTCTCCTTCGAAGTATTTGTCAACTAGTGTTTCTATATGCTTATAATCCATAGGATTCTGTTTTTAAGAATAAAGCTTTAATTCGTTGTCTTGCTCTGAATAAATTGGTTTTGACTTGCGCCAAACTCATATTCAGTGTGTCGCTAATTTCCTGATAAGAGAAGCCTTCGATATCTCTTAGGAGAATGACTTCTTTTTGCTTTTGTGGAAGGTCAGCGATCATATTTTTGATTTTGCTTACCGAATCTTTAACAGCAGTTTGCTCAAATGGCGTAGATTCGTTAGAAGAAAGACTGTAAGTTGTCTCTATATCTTCAGTTCGCCTATGCTTAGAGCGAAGCTTATCGATGGCTAAGTTTTTGGTCAGTCGCATACACCAAGCTTCTATGTTATTAATATGATCCAATTCGTCACGCTTATTCCACACTTTGATCAGGACTTCCTGTACCACATCTTGAGCCTCTGCTGCGTCCTTGATGATACCCAAGGTGAAGCGATAAAGCTTATTTTTGATTGGTAATATGGTTGTTTTGTATTCCCTGATATCCATTTTCGGAACTTCGTTTTTTTTAAAATACCAAAAAATATTGGTATGTCGGGTGTTCGTTTTATTGGTTGTTAACCAAATGTATAAGTTGTTGGGCTAAATGATATTAACTCATTTTTTTCTTAATATTTTGCCAAATTGACGCTCCGAGCTTTCTATTCGTCAGTTCGTTCTCGTCATTTTGGCAAAATAAAATGAGTGAACATCATTTTAACGCCTACATAAACACGACGGGCTTAAAAATAAAAAGTTACAAGCACTCTAAAAAAAATCTTAATTATTTTGTAAGTAGCTGAAAATCAATAACAATTTTCTTTGTTTTTTTATAAAAGTTAAAACTATTGTTAACAGTTTTTTGTAGGAAAGTCAAAGAAATGCAAAGGCGCATTAAATATTGGACAATCAAATAAGTATGAATTATCTTTGAGCCGTTAAAATAACAATGGTGCTGAATGAAAAAATTAGATCAACTTTTAATTAGTAGTTTTATTCCTCCCTTTATGGTCACTTTTATGATTGCCATATTTGTATTGCTGATGCAAATATTGTGGTTGTACATTGATGATATTGCGGGTAAAGGACTAGGGCTATTCATTTTGATAGAATTACTGGCTTATAAATGTGTTTCTCTGGTACCAATGGCCTTGCCCTTAGCTATGCTAATTTCTTCCGTTATGGTTTTGGGTAACCTAGCAGAGCATTATGAATTGTCTAGTTTTAAATCAGCTGGAGTACCCTTGTGGAGAGTGATGGCCCCTTTAATGGGGATGGGGATTATTGTTACAGCACTTTCTTATTTCTGCTCCAATAATTTAATACCAGTAGCCAATTTGCAGTTTGGCTCTAGAATGTATGATATTCAGCAGCAAAAACCAGCACTTCGACTTGACACTGGTGTATTCAATGATGATTTTGATGGCTATGCCATCCATATTGGTGGTAAAGATGATGATGCTCATATTGAGGATGTATTGATTTACGACCATAAGGAGGCAAATAGAGGAAGATTGGGACAAATCATGGCAGAAGATGGAGAGATGTACTCGACAGACGATGGTAGTTATTTTGTCATGAATCTTAAAAATGGTCATCAGTATATTGAAACCAAACCTAGTGGTTATGGTAAAAACCAAAACCATCCATTTGTGAGGACTAACTTCCGCTCCTGGACCAAGGTATTTGACCTTAGCGAGTTTCAACTTAACCGTACAAATAAAGATTTATTCAAGCAGAATAGAACGATGTTGAGTACTTCGCAGTTGGCAGTTGCAGTGGATTCTTTAGATTTAAAAATCAGAAAGAGAGAACGCACGATGTCTAATACAGTGAGTGGTTACTTTTATTTCATTGAAGCAGATACTACTTCTTTGCAAATGTCCGTTGCAGAGCAAAAAGAATACGATGCAGAAAAGAAGTATTATGAGCAAATGAAAGCACAACAAGATAGCGCTATTCTGAAAAAACAGGCCAAAGCCAAAGCGGTCAATGTGCCACCAAAAAAGCCAAAGTTAAAGAAACCCATCTCGGCCAAAGATAAATCGAAGATGGATAGCATAAGAGCAATAAGAGCGAATGAAAAAATTGGCAGTAAAATGCTGAAGAAGCTCAATAGCATGAGAAACGACTCTGCCATGCAAGCTGGTATTAATAAAGCGACTCAAGTGACACGCAATCGCAATAAAGAACGCCGTTCTATGAAGCAAAATCTAGATACTTTGGCGAGTATGGAATCTATAGTTGCTACCTTTCCAATTTATGAGCAGGCTCAGCTTTTTAGTAAGGCCAAGGCATTTGCAAGAAGTATCCAAAGCCAAGGAGAGTCAGCTGTTCGATCACTTGATCGGTTACGAGAATCGAAGGTGAAGCACATATATGATTTGCATACGAAGTATAGTATGGCCGCTGTATGCTTCATATTCTTATTTATTGGAGCTCCTATGGGGGCAATAGTGCGTAAAGGAGGATTTGGTTATCCCATATTAATATCGATCATCTTTTTTATGTTATTTATTACCTTAACTATCTTTAATCGTAAAGTTGCAGAAACTTTTGTACTTCCTGCAGCCGTAGCAGCGTGGGTGCCTTGCATGGTGTTATTTCCAGTAGGTTTGTATCTCACTTATAAAGCCATGAATGACTCCAAATTGGCTGTATTTAATTTTGATAAAATTAGAAGTTTCTTTTCTAAGTTATTTCCTAAAAAGAAGGAAAGTGAAGAGCAGCTGGCGAGTCAGTAATTTTTGTAGCTTTACCATATGAATTGGAAATTTGTTCGACAGGCAGTTCGCAGTCATTCGCTTTTCTTTTGGATTTACCTATTGTTCTTAATGGTAGGAGCCCTGCTCTTACTAATGATAGAAAAAGGAGATGCTATTTTTTATTTTTCAAATAGAAGGAGTGAGCTTGGAGATGCTGCTTTTCTGCTGATTACTAAATTAGGAGAAGAGTACGTTTATATTCTTGCATGTTTAGGTTTACTATTTTATAGATATAGATATGCTATAATGCTTCCTTTAATCGGGCTTTCTGTTTCTATTTTAAGTTATTCTATGAAGCAATTTTTTGGTCATGATCGTCCTTCCTTATACTTTCGAAAATTAGACTTATTAGACAATATTCAACTGGTGGAGGGGATTCGTTTACATGGAGGAGCCAATAGTTTTCCCTCTGGTCACACTATGTCCGCTTTTGCATTTTATACTTTTTTGGTCTTAGTTTTACCAAAGAAGAATTGGATTGCTTTGGGAGGAATCATATTGGCTATATTCGTTGGTATATCTAGGGTCTATTTAGTCCAGCATTTTTTTGAAGATATTTATCTAGGATCAATCGTTGGAGTAGTAGTAGGCGTTTTTTGGTATGCTTTCATCAAGCATTACCCAAAACAGCCACATCCTTTGATGGATAAATCCTTGTTGATAACAAAGAGACCGTAAGCAATAAAACTTTTGTCACATCTGCTTCCAAAATCTGTCTTTGGGATTAATAATTAAGAAATTTGATTATTTTTGGTCAATTAGTAAGGAGGCAGATTATCAATTGTATGGACAAAGCTTCAGCAAAGTAAAATACAATGATAGGCTAACTTTCTACCTCTGCGTGAAGTGAAAAAAATTTTCTAAAGAAAAACATTAGAATGAAATCATTTCTAACCTTCTTTTCTTTCCTATTCATTGGGATGAATTCGCTTTTGGCCCAAGTACCAACAAATGATGATTGTGATGGATTAATCGATCTCGGAGCGGTGCCAATCTGCGAAGACACGCCAACTACTTTTTTTACAAACATTGATGCAACTGCAAGTGATATTGGATTTGGAAATACACCAAGTTGTTTTAATGGTGGGACTGTCCAAAATGACGTATGGTTTGGTTTCCAAACTACTACTGATTTAATCGATTTGACTATCTCCGTTCAAGGTACTCCACTTGGACCCAATGGTGAGGTTTTGAATAACCCTCAGATAGCCTTATACCGTGGTGATTGTGTTGTTGATGGATTAGCGGAATTATTCTGTCTGTCAGCAGAGAATGGTGAAACAAGCCTTCAACTAGATGTGTTAGGGCTTACGCCAAATACGCAGTACTTTTTACGGATCAACGATTATAGTGCTTCAGCGACGCCCAATTGGGGTGATTTCACTATCTGTATTGAAGAGTTCGTTCCAGATGTGAATTGTGGCGATTCTTCCTTCACGAGCGCTTGTACCGGTACATTTTATGATTCAGGTGGTCCAGATGGGGACTATAGCTCTAACGAAAATTGTGTTTACACTATTTGTCCTGCTGACTTCCATCAGTGTATTGAATTAAATATTCCATTTTATAATACGGAAAATAGCTTTGATCAACTATCCATTTTTGCTGGGGATGATATTAACGGAGAATTGATTGCGGTTATTCAAGGAAATGGTAATGGCAACTCTTTTCCTATACAGGTTTCTACACAATGTGTTACCTTACAGTTCACTTCAGATGGTTCAGTACAGCAAGAAGGTTTTGAGGTTATATGGGAATGTACTCCTTTGGAATGTGATGGTTCTAGTTCGGATAACCCTACGGTGATTGGTGATTTGCCTTTCAGTGGCGACTTCAGTACTTGTGAGGGGGCTGCTACTTTTGGCGAAACTGCCTGCACAAATGATGGCTTCATTAATGGTCCAGAATACGTTTTTGTATATAATTCTCTAGGTGGACTTTGTGCAGATATTCAAGTGACAAATGGAGGTGTTTTAGTATTAGATGGTCCTCCAACTGATCCAAACTCAATTTGTGTAGCTCAGGGGCCTACAGGCTTTATTTCAGGGGCTAATTTCCAAGATCCTGGTGATTATTATATCATAGTAGCACAAGCAGATGGTTGTATTGATTTTAATATAGATATCGTAGAAGCTGATTGTTCATTATCACCGGCATTAGTTGATGCACTTTGTAATCCGCTTAATGGATGTATTGAGGAAGATGGTGTACCATCGATCTTTACTTTTGAAGATGGTTTTCAGGATATGGAAATTACTGCAGGCGTTAATGATGGATGCTGGTTTGGTGTGGGTGTTGAGCCAGACTTCTACTGGTTTTCTATAGAAGCACAAGCTGATGGACCGTTTGGATTCATCCTAGAAAGTGCAGACAACCCTTCTGATATTGACTTTAGTGTCTGGGGACCTTTTAATCAAGAGGAAGTTTGTGAAACACCTAATGATATTGTCGACTTTATCACTAACAACCAGCCTATTAGGTCTTCTTGGGCAGGTGGTGCTGACCCTACAGGTCTAGCAGATATTAATCCGGTGACGGGTCTACCTGTTGAGGATGAATTTGATTGTGCGCCGATACCAGGGGCTAATGGGGATGATTTTGCTTCCACTATTCCTGCATTGGAAGGTGAAGTTTATGTTATTTTAGTGAATGATTGGGGCAATCAAATAGGCGATGGTGGAATTGCTGTTGATTGGGGGCCGTCCGATCCTGATATTCTAGCACCCGTAGAGCCCATAGTATTGAGTGGCTCGGACACTGCAATTTGTGCGGGAGAATCTATTCAAATTGAGATTCAAAGTGGTATAGAAAGTATCGAATGGATTGGTGATACAGCTACTTTATCATGTCTTAATTGTTTAGATCCTATAGCTACTCCATCAGAAACAACAAATTACCAAGCAGTAATCGATGCGGTTTGTTACGAAGATACTATAATCGTTAAAGTTCAAGTGTTTGATGTTACAGCTGGACCTGATCAAACCGTTTGTAGGAATGAAGAAATCCAGATAGTAGCAGGCAGTAATTTTGAAGATGCTACTTACGAATGGCAGGCGCCTGCAGAAGTGAGCTTGAGTTGTACTGATTGTCCAAATCCTTTTATAATTGCTGATCAATCAGGTACCCATGAAATAATAGTGAGCTTAATTGCTCCTACTTGTACCTTAACAGATACAATGGAGCTGACGGTTCTAGAAGGATTGGCTCCTGGATATGAAATAGCGGATGATGCACAGGTTTGTATAGGAGAAGCTATAAATATAGGCGGGACTTTTGTTCCGGGAACCAGCTATTCTTGGACTTCCATACCTCCAGGGTTTAGCTCGGATATGTCTAATCCAGAAGTTTCCCCAACGGAAACAACGACCTATTATTTAGAAGTAAGTGGGATCGATGCTTTATGTCCACTACCCTCTACGGATAGTATTCTTGTTGAAGTATTCGAATTACCTACTGTAACTATAGCCGAAGATACAACCCTTTGTCAAGGGGAACCTTTGATCTTAGGAACAACTGCAATAGAAGAAGGTGTTGTGTACGAATGGATGGGGCCTGGTGATATTGAGGATGCTTCTAATCCAAATACGCTTGCATTTCCGCAGGAATCTGGTACATATACCCTAACTGCTACGCGTGGGGCATGTGTAGTGGAGGCTTCCTTTGAGGTTAATGTTGCTATTATTGATGTAGAAATTTTAGAAGCAGATACCCTTCAAATATGTTTGGGCACCGCCGTTGACCTTGCGGTAAATGCTTCTCCTGCTAATATTGAGGCTACTTGGACACCAGATGACGGGTCATTAAGCAATATTGTAGGGAATAGCATCGTGGCCACGCCAGAGGTGCCAACTACTTATATTGCTCAGGTGGAGATTCCTGGTTGTATTAAGCAAGATACGATTACTATTTTGGTAGATTCACTTCCATCTGATTTGAGTATTGAACCTGTAGATACTACTGTTTGTATTGGAACTATAATTGTTTTTAGTTCACCAATTTATGAACCATCCGATTTCCAAAATATTAACTTTGATTGGTCGCCAACCATTGGTTTTGAATCGCCTGATTCATTGTATAACTTAGTAATTTCAGCTCAAGAGACACTCACTTATACTCGTTTGACGACCAACGGAGTTTGTGAAGACCTTAGTACCGTGAAAATTAATGTTGATACTATACCCAATGTTAGTATTAGCCCAATGGATACTGTTATTTGTGGAGGTGAATCTGTCGATATTGTCGTAACAGCTGACGGAGCATTGGAAGAAATTGAGTGGACGCCAGAAGGACTTTCTTGTACTGATTGTTTAACACCTACTGCCACGCCTTTTGAAACCACTACTTATACCATGACGGCAAGTTCGGGAACCTGTGGTTTAAGTATTAGTACAGACATAGGGGTTTCTGATCAGCCTTTTGTTGATCTTTCTCCAGATCAAACAATATGTCTGGGAGAATCGCTTCAGTTAAATTTTGCAAATGATGCATTAACAACTTATGAGTGGAGCTCTCCGAATGATCCTAGTTTTACATCTACTGACCCTGCATTAGTCGTAAATCCAGCTCAAACAACCACTTATGTACTTGCCGCTACCAATGGTTGTGGTACAATAGAAGATCAAGTAACTATTACCGTATTAAGCGATATTACATTAACCGTTTCTGAAGACCAATTAGTTTGTTCTGGTGATGATATCACGATCAATGCAAGCAGTAATCTTCCTGATGGAAATGATGCAACTTATA
The DNA here is from genome assembly GCA_022448955.1 of Saprospiraceae bacterium. Taxonomy (GTDB): domain Bacteria; phylum Bacteroidota; class Bacteroidia; order Chitinophagales; family Saprospiraceae; genus JALEHC01. The sequence continues at coordinate 80,284 of JAKVCU010000055.1, read as the reverse complement.
GATGGGAATGGGAAAGTGGTAATACTTCGGTAGGGCCAGATTTGGAAATAAATGGAATCACTGAGACTACTTCTTTTAAGCTTGTTTTTGAATATGAGTGTGGTGAAATAGAGGAAATGGTAGTGATAACTGTAAATCAAGCACCAAGTGTTAGCTTCCCGGCTGATCCTACTATCTGTTTTTCTGGCAATCTTAATCTTAATGAAGATCCAAACGTAGGGCTAGCCTATTCTTGGAGTTCTCCAGACGATCCTGATTTTAGTTCTAATGAAGCAGATCCAGTTGTAAGTCCTGATGTTACAACGACCTATAATGTAGTCGCAAGTATTGATGGTTGTCCTGATTTTGAAGGTTCTGTTACGGTATTGGTTATTGAGCAAGCAAGTGTAAGCATTAGTATGGATACGACCATTTGTGAGGGAGATCAAGTAGAATTGGTAGCTGTTGGAACTGCACCAGAAGATGTACCACAGTCTTATACTTGGTTGGTGGATGGTGTAGAAGTAGGTAATGAAGCTACTTTAGTACAAACACCTTCTGCTGATACGGAATACGTATTGATCTATAATTATGGATTGGATTGTGAAGTCCTTACAGAAACTGTAATGGTCTTTGTAGAGGAAAATATTAGTATTGAAGAGTTGATCGTTGTACCGAATGATGGAAACCTCCCCATTCAAATTGACATTGGGATTGTGGACACTATTACTGCAATTGTAAGTCCTCCAGATCAGGAATTGACGTATACTTGGACGGTTAATGAAGAGGATTATGGTGGCAATACAGCTATTATCACTCATACCTCTTCTCTTGGTGGGCCAGTTACTTATGCTGTTACGGTGACTAATAATATTGGTTGTACCGATGAAGCTGCTGTCACAGTTGAATTCATTGCACCTACCGTTGCAATTCCAAATGTATTTACTCCTAATGGGGATAATAAAAATGATTTCTTCTTCCCAGTTTCTTCTGGTGGTGTAGAAGTTATAGATATGAAAGTATTTAATCGTTGGGGGCAATTGGTATTTGATAATGATGATCTAGATCGGGGGTGGGATGGTACTTACAATGGCAAACCTGCACCATCTGACGTTTACATTTATAAAATTTCTTATAAAAAAGTAGATACCGAGGATGCCGAAATTTTTGAAGAAAAAGGCGATGTAAGCTTACTTCGATAATAAAATTAGTCTTCGAAAAAATACCCCATTGCTTGCAATAGGGTATTTTTTTTTACTTTGTGTGGATGAAAAAGATTTTTCTAAAAAAGAAAAGAGATGCAGCACTGCGTAGATTTCATCCTTGGGTATTTTCCGGTGCGGTAGGACGAAAAGAGGGATTGCTAAGGGATGGCGAGATAGTAGAAGTATATTCTGCTGGAGGAGAATACTTGGCCACAGGTCATTTTCAAGATGGAAGTATTTGTGTACGTATTTTTTCCTTTGAAAAAACGAACGCAGATTTAGCATTCTGGATTTCAAAACTTCAAAATGCCTATCATTTCAGAAAACAACTTATTGTTGGTGATACTAATTGCTATCGCCTCATTCATGCAGAAGGTGATGGCCTACCTGGTTTGATTATTGATGTGTACGATCAGACAGCTGTAATTCAGTGCCACTCGATTGGCATGCATTTATCGAAAGATGCAATTGTAGAGGCCTTGAGAAAGGTGTTAGGAGATGAGTTGACAACGATCTATGATAAGAGTGCAGAAACCTTACCAAGAGATTATGCCACACAGATAGAAAATAGTCTATTATTCGGAAATGAGGTAAAAGGCGTAGTGAAAGAATTTGGGCATCAGTTTTTAGTCAATTGGAAGGAAGGACAAAAAACAGGCTTTTTCCTTGATCAAAGAGATAATCGCCTTTTGCTTGCACAATATGCTACGGGGAAAAAAGTACTCAACTCTTTCTGTTATACAGGAGGTTTCTCCATTTATGCCCTGCAAGCAGGCGCAAAAGAAGTGCATTCGGTGGATATTTCGCAAAAAGCGATAGACTTAACGGACGAAAATGTAGCTTTAAATGGATTTACAAAGGGACAGCATCAGTCTTATGCAGCAGATGTGCTCAAGTTTCTAAAGGAAAATACACAGGTGTATGATTTAATAGTTGTAGATCCTCCGGCTTTCGCCAAAAGTCTTAAAAAGCGACATAATGCCATTCAAGGTTATAAACGATTGAATGCACTAGCACTTAAACATGTCAAAAAGGGGGGGATGGTTTTTACCTTTTCTTGTTCGCAAGTGGTTGACCAGCAGCTATTTTATAATACAATTGTAGCAGCAGCTATCGAAGCTGGGCGCCAAGTAAGGGTAATGCGTCATCTTTCGCAAGCATCTGACCATCCAGTAAGTTTATTTCACCCTGAAGGTGCTTATTTAAAAGGCTTAGTTTTGTATGTAGAGTAATAAACTTTATTTTGAAAGCCTCAATTAATAAGCCCTATGGAAAAAATCAATTATCCACTTCTTTGCTATGAAATCGGAGATGGCCACCAACTCGGTATGTTGGTAGGCTCAGAAATAAAAGCTATTGACAAAGATATCTCTAGTATCAAATCTTCTATTCAAGATCATCTTCACAAGCAATACAAAAAGTTCGACTACTATCCTACTTTTGATATCAAGGTGCCTCGCCTGAAAGTGATAGAAGTTAAGGTGCGTCCCACCTATCGAGATAAGAGCGGTGCTTTCCCTGTTTCCTACCAATTAAAAATACCTGTTGCATTAGTATATGGAGAGACAGATCATAATTACTATGATTGTTACTTGCCCTTGTTTAATCATAGCTTTTATTATTATGATCCTAAGCAATTTGAATCACTTGCTAAGCACTTCGCTACTAACTATCTAAATCAGCTTTCGCCAAATAAAATTTATAACCTGCTTCGCTATAAAAAGCCTGTATTGGATATTATCAGCCTACGGGTTAATACTAATAGAGATACGAATTATGGTGGATTTAACTATCAAAGAGAGTATCATACCTTAAATAGATTAGCAGAGAAATTTCCTTTCACTAAAGGAATTCGAAAGAATATGGCCTCCTATCCAGAAGCAGCATGGGAGCTAGAGGATAAGGTAAATGAAGTTTTTGAAAAGTTGATTAATACTCGTTCCAATGTCCTGATCGTGGGTAATCATGGGGTGGGCAAAAGTGCTGTTTTGACGCAAGTCATTAAAAAAATAAGCTCTAAAAAAGAACAGCTAGAGTTTAGTTTTTGGCAAATTATGCCGCAGCGAATTACCGCTAGTTCTAAATATCTAGGGGAATGGCAAGAGACGGTAGAAGAATTGGTGGAGGAATTGCAGTCGGCTAATGGAATTCTTTGGGTAGTAAATATGGTGCAGCTTATGCAAATAGGGGGTGAGGGCCCAGAGGATAGTGTTGCTGCTTTTTTAAGAGCATTTCTGCAGCAAAATAAGCTACAACTCATAGGGGAGGCAACGCCAGAAGAAGTGGAAAGTATGCGCAGATTACTGCCTGGTTTTGTGGAGTCGTTTCAGCTAGTGCAGGTAGACGAATTACCTGAAAAACGAATACAGGTCATCTTACAGAAGTTTGCTGATTATGCACGAAAAAATTTGAAAGTAGATATTCATGAGGAGGCTATGAATTTGGCCTATCGGCTGTTGTTACGTTATTATCCCTATGAATCTTTTCCGGGGAAGGGCATCAAATTTCTTGGGCAATGCATAAGTGAAGCCGATATTTCTGATAAATCCGATATTTATAAGGCAGAAGTCATTCAAAATTTTACCAAACAAACGGGTTTGCCAGACTTATTCCTGAGAGATGATTTATTATTGGATCAAAAAGAGCTAAACGATTTCTTCAATGGTCGTATTATCGGACAGCCTAGGGTAATCAAACAGTTAAGTAGTATTGTTAAAATCTACAAGGCGGGATTGAATAATCCTTATAAACCAATCAATACCCTTTTGTTTGTGGGGCCAACAGGCGTAGGGAAAACGGCTAGTGCAAAAGCTTTGGCGGATTACTTTTTTGGGAAAGGTCAGCAAAAGTCGCCATTAATTCGTATCGATATGAGCGAATTTCAGCATCCTAGCCAGATCAGTCGATTGATTGGTGAGGGTAGAGAAGTGGGGCAATTGGTGAAAGAAATTCGTGAACGTCCATTTTCTGTTTTATTGTTGGATGAGGTAGAAAAAGCACATCCTGCTATTTTTGATGCCTTATTGACGGTATTAGATGAAGGCGTGTTGGTGGATGCTTATGGCCGTATCACTAACTTTAGAAACTCTATCATCATCATGACTTCCAACCTAGGTGCGACTAATCGAACGTCTATTGGATTTACCAACTCTACGAGTGATGAAGATCATTACCATTCCGCAGTAATGCGTCACTTTCGCCCAGAATTTGTGAATCGAATCGATGGTATCGTTCATTTTAATGCATTAGAAGAAGAGGATATCTTAAAGATTACACAGAAAGAACTAGAGGAGTTAAAACAAAGAGAGGGATTTTTGAAAAAGAAGCTACGTGTTCAGTTTACTGATCGTATTATAGCATATTTAGTTGGCATTGGATTCGATGAACGTTATGGTGCACGTCCACTGCAAAGAGCAATAGAGCAAAGTGTTGTGACGCCAATTGCCAATTGGTTATTAGAGCATCCCAAGGTGAATAATAGAGTTATTATAGTGGACTATGAGGAGAAAAAACAAGCTGCTGTAAGGGTCTCAATGGCCTAAATTTACTCAGCTTTAATACCCAAAACAAGAATAAGCTACAACTCATCAAAAAAGCTATGCATATCCATGCAAACGAAACTTCAGTATGGTATATTGGTAAGGCCAAAGTCGTAAGTTTTGGCCTTACCAATATCAATGACTATTCTTTATTGCTTGTAATTAGAATCATGATGATCCATTATTTGTTGGGCAATGTCGTGTAAGTTTGTGTTAAAGCCTGTTTCATAGTTGTTTTCACTAAGATCAACATGATAAATACTATTTAACCATACGAGTGTACCTGTTTCTATGACAATTTGCCCTTGATGCCCCTTTTGATCTGTAAATAGTGAACTAGGCTTTGGCCCCATAAAGTCGATATCATCCAATAATAAACTATCTTGATGCATTTGATTTAAGTTAATGGCTGCCCAACCTGTAGGGATCGTAAAAATATTGGTGGATGGAAATTCAGCTCTTAATTCGTCTACGATATTATGGTGAACAATCTCATCTATAAAATATTCGTACAGTTCTTGAACTGAATCGAATCCATTGTCTGCTGCCAATTGATTCCAATTTGCTGGGAAATCAATGCAGGGTGTTGCAATGAAGATAGTAATGTCAGGATTCTTCTGTAAGGCATATTCTATCCAAGCACGATGACCTTCTGTAGGATTTTCTGCTTCGTGTCCAGAAGTCATTCCAAAAAGTTCAATGTCTCCTTGGTCAAGAACAGCTTTAATGAGCTGGTGTTCTTGGGAGGTTGAATCGTTCCAAAAATTAATAGGTCTACCATTTTCTCCTCCACGTTTCACTAATGTGCTATGGTGATCTTCAAACCCTGCATCCATGGCTAAAGCATCAAGATTTTCAGCATAGGGTTTAAAAAAACTATTCCCAATTAGTAGCATATTGTATCCTTGTGTTTCCTCTATTGGGGGCGTTTCTTCTATAGGATTATCATCTTTACTACATGATAGGGATAAGAACATCAGCGTAACTATCAACAAATTAAAATATTTCATGTGTTTAAAATTTTTTTGCAAGTGGCAAAATGCAGAAAAATTTCTGCACCAATGGAACCGCTTTGCTCCGGCCTTCGGCCGGCAGGCTCGCATAATCTATTTTTGATCATTGGACTCCAATTTTCTTATTGGGTTTAATTGCTGCTAAATTTTTAAGTAGGACCATTTTTATTGTACAAGCAATTTTGAATAGCCGCTTATTCTTTTACCCCATCTACGCTAGCTGGGAGCTGCTTTAGCTCGAAGAGCTTATTTGGCAAGGTGCTTTTAATCGAAAAAAAGAGGTCTTTAGTCGATGAATTTGAATTGTTGATCTGTAATGAAAGTGATTTTTGCAACTTCTTCAAGATTGCTGCCGTCTTCCTCTAAATCACCCGTTTTAACTAAATTTTAAGGAATTCCTCGGGGCAACTCGAGGAATATAATCTTTACGAAAAGAAATCACTCGACATGAAAAGAAACTTCTTAAGCACCCTCTTAAGCCTAGTAGTAGTATGCATAGGCTTTTCACAACATCAAATTTCTGGTAAAGTCTTAGATGATCAACAGCTTGCTGTTGATTATGCAAATGTTTTATTGTTAAACCCTGTAGACTCAAGCTTACTCAAAGGTACTCTTACTGATTCAAGTGGATATTTTATTTTTGAAAAAGTAGCTCCCGCAGACTATTTAATTTCTGTTAGCTTCATTGGTTACAATGATTATTTCACGGAAGTGGTGAATGTCAATGAGGATATCCAATTACCTTCTTTCCGTCTTTCGACGAATCATACCCAACTAGAAGAGGTCGTTGTAAAGGCTAAAAAGCCTTTCCTTGAGTTAAAGGCCGATAAGATTGTCATGAATGTAGATGCTAGCCCTGTAGCAGCAGGGAATAATGCATTAGAGTTATTAATGAAATCACCCGGTGTAAGTGTTGATCAAAATGAAATGATCAGCCTAAAAGGTAAGCAAGGGGTATTGATTTTGATTGATGGTAAGAATAGTTATCTATCAAATGAAGAACTAGTGAAGATGCTAGAAAGTATGCCTGCCAACAGCATTGAAAGTATTGAAATTATCCATAGTCCTTCTTCAAAATATGATGCGCAGGGTAATGCAGGTGTCATTAATATTCGGTTAAAGAAGAATGAGAATTTAGGCTTGAATGGAAATGCTGGAGCAGGATTTGGCTATGGCGAAACACCAAAGGGAGATGCTTCCCTGAATCTAAATTATCGGCAAGAGCAATTTAATATCTTTGGCAATCTTAGCTATCGCCATAACGAACGCAACCAAGTATTAGATATTGATCGTAATATTCCATTCGAAGATATGTTAACCGTCTTTGATCAAGATAGTAAACGCCATAGCTATTCTGATCGCCTCTATTTTAAAACAGGAGTTGATTATTACCTCAGTCAAAAAACTACCTTAGGCTTGTTAGCTAGCTCGAGTTTTGGGAATTGGAATGAAGATGGTAACAGCACGGCTTTCTTGTTTGGAGATAATCCCTATCCCTTTAAGCGGGTATTGGCGAATAATGCAGAGCGAGAAAACTGGCAAAATTTCACGTACAACTTCAATCTTCGTCATCAAATCGATAACAAAGGCCAAGAAATTACCTTTGATGTAGATTGGTCAACTTATGATAATCCTGAAAGACAGACAGCAGCAAACCGTTATTTTGGTGATGAAGATACAGAGCTGCAGACACCATATATGTTTAGAACAGATAATGAGTCAATGGTAGATATCAAAGCTATCAAATTAGATTATACGCTTCCGCTAAATGATAAATGGAATATAGAGGCAGGTGCAAAGGCGAGTTTAGTAAGGACAGATAGTGATTTGGATTTCCAAGTACTAGAAGAAGAGGAATGGATACAAGACTTAGGTAGAAGCAATATCTTTTCTTATGAAGAAACGATTTATGCAGCTTATGCAAATGTGAGTACAAGCCTATTAGGCTTGCAGGTGCAAGCTGGACTTCGTACAGAATATACACAGTCTGATGGTTTTTCAGAAACTTTAAATCAGCGTGTAACAAGAGATTATTTGAATTTCTTCCCTAGTGTAAGTTTATCTCATAGCTTGAAAGAAAAGCATAGCCTAAGTTATGCATTTAGTAGAAGGATTGATCGGCCAGATTATGGTAATTTGAATCCCTTTGTTTTTTTCTTAGATCAGTTTACTTTTAGCAAAGGAAATCCATTCTTACAGCCCCAATACACCAATAACTTTACGGTAAACTATGGTTTTAAACAGCATTTCTTTGCTACATTTAGCTATAGCCGAACCACAGACGCAATGACTGAAGTGATTGAGCAAAATGAAGCGGAGGCTCAAATTTTCCAAACAGTAGATAATCTAGATCTATTTGAAAATTATTCGCTTAACTTATCTACCATGATCCCATGGAAAGACTGGGCATCTACACGTTTGAGCGTTTTTACCTTTTACAATTATTTTGATTCTCCTTCAGCAGAGGGTATAATCAAGCAAGAGCAGTTGACGACTAATTTATATATCAGTAACAATTTTACGATTAATAAATTTATGCAAGCAGAGTTATCCGCTTGGTATCAATCTCCTATGGTATATGGTATGATCAGGATGGAGGAAATATATAGTGTAAATGCTGGTGTTTCGGCACAATTTTTTGATGGGAAGGCTAATTTGAAAGTTAGCTTAGATGATGTGTTCAATTCGTTAGATTGGTCTGCTAATATCCGACAAGGGGATATTGATGCCTTCGTTTATCAAAATAATGAAACGAGAAAAATAAACATCTCTTTGACTTATAAATTTGGTAATCATAAAGTAAAGCCTGCCAGAAATAGAAATACAGCTACCAGTGACGAGCAGAATAGGGTAGAAGGGCATTAATCGTTAATGATTGCAAACCATACACGAATAACTAAAAAGATATTTTCGGAAAGGTTTTTGATTACAGTGAGGACAGTTTGCTGTCCTTTACTGTAATTTTTTTATGAGCCCGTCTATCAGGAGTTGATACAATCCAGCTGAATCGCTTGCAAAGTATTGATCTGGAAATAAACGATTGTGTAATACAAAATCCCGTTCAGCATGTAAGCTGTCCGAAAAGCATAGTATTTCAAGTACTTCAATAGCGTAATGATCTGTAATCTTAAGCTGAGTCATAGGGAACTCACGGGCTTTTAATTCATCAAAATCATCTGCAAACCTGTCAGTTTCCATATAATGAAGTTGTGCCAAATATTCTGCAATTGAGACAGAGTCTATTGCTTGGGCTTCATTGAGCACCCAACCATTTTCTGTGATTTTTAGATCAAAGGTATCTTGTTCGGTGGTGAGTTTGATCTCGGCTATTTCAGCGGAAGCTGTAAGGGAAAGGAAGGTTTTACTTCTATAGTTGTCAAAACTTTTTCCAATGGAGGCCATGTGACTTCCATCAATAGCATATACTTCCACTTCATCTGAGAAGCGCAAATAGGCGGAATCTTTCCTATTCAACTGACCTAAGATGAAGTCTTTAGTTTGGATGTCATTTTCATAAATTTGTATATGGGTTCCGCTACTTGTATCCACTTTAAAGTTGGGCCAATTTTCTTTTTTATAGGCTACGATTTGCTCTGTTTCAATTAGTTGGAGTGCTTTTAATAGTTCCTTTACTTTTGGTTGTAGTACTTTAATATTGAGATTTTCTTTGGATGCAATCCAGCCATTTTCTGATCTAGTTAGTATAAAGGCTTCCTCTTTTGGAGTTTTAATGCTAATCGTGCTTACTACGTCGGGTTTGATTTTGATAAGTTCGATTTTAAAGGCTTTATTTTTTTGAATAGGAAAGAAATGAGAAGCGCCATAAATCAATAAAGCAAGGGTGATTAATGATAAGAATGTTCTGCTGTTCATAGGACCGGGATTTTTGAACACCGTAAAAATAATAGAAAGTTGAATTGAAATGATGAAGTTTAACTATTTTTTCTAAACTAGGATGCTAGAAATCTTTTAACCCAAATTTGTATAAAACCGCAAATCCACTAATTTTGTGACGCTTCAAATTTTTGCAAATCAAATCAATTTGTTATGAGAATAATCTTATTGCTAGCTTTAGCTATCGCCTTTTGGGCATGTAATCCAACGAATACAGTTGCTCCTTCAGGCCCAGTAATGGATACGACTGGCTACGATTTAACAGATGCTCCTGGAGGGTTACAATACGTGACTAAAAAGGATGAAAACGGCAATTTGTTAGAGAATGGATATTTAGAGAATGGCGTAAGGCAAGGAACATGGTCCACTTACACAAGTGCGGGCCCTTTTCCAAAGACTACGACAAGCTATGTAAATGGTAATTATCACGGTTTATATTTATCCTTCAATGATAGGGGGCAAGTAGAATTGATCGCCTCTTACAGAAATAATAAGCTACATGGGCCTTGGGGAAAATACCGCTTTGGTCGTCCTGAGGAATCAGCCAATTATAAGGATGGAGAATTAGATGGAGTATATACCAAATACTTCCCTAGAGATGGAAAGATCCAAACTACGATTGAATATAAGGATGGTGTGCAAGATGGCTACTATCGTTTTTTCAATGAGGAAGGGCAAACAACATTAGAGTATTTATACAAAAATGGAGAAAAAGTAAGTGGTGGTATCGTTACACCTGAATAAAGCAGCTATTTTTCGCTTAAATATTCGATAGCAGAAAATATTTTCCAAGTAGTTATCGGGGAAATAAAAAAAGCCAATGCTGAAAATGTTTCAGCATTGGCTTGTATATTGAAACCAATTTGTTTGCACTAAAAACCAGTGCGATATAATGTTAAGATTTTAAATCCTTATTTCCAAGGAATTCCTCACTTAATAAAGAATCAAAAGAGCTCAGTTTTTCACCTAATAATTCTTTGATGAGCAAAAGTTTTTCTTTTGGAATTTGTCGTTTATTTTTTAATAAACTTTCAATTATAATCTTTTTCTTGGTATCCATAATAAAATGGAGGCCAATCAAATCTCGAATTCCACCCATAATACGAATGTCTTTGTTTGTTATGACATTATTCGATTAATGGTAGGTAAAGACCACTAAGGAATAGTGTTTTGCTAATCCACTGGTAACTTTCAGGCTGTAAAATTTCAGAATCTATAACTAATTTAAAGCCTGACTTTCCAATAGTTGCTTATTAAAGTTCCTTCAATAAAGCTGATAAAGCAACTTTTAGAGCCATAGAAGGGTCTGAATTCTCGAATCTACACCTGTCTTAAGTATACCAATTTGCTTAAGTCAGTCTATTCCAGTCGATCACTTTGATCAAAAATGTAAACAATTATTTTCAATAAACTATTTACGCTTTGTGATAAATGCTCGACTGAATAGGGCTAGGGGCTATATTACAAGGGTTGATTTAGATACTTAGGCAGGATATATTATATACCTGATCTGGAAGCTTTATAATGCTTTTGATACTCTTTAGGGGTATATCCAGTAATCTCTTTGAAAACTTTATAAAAGGTAGATTTATTTTTGAATCCACATTGTAATGCAATACCGTAGAGTGTTAAATGTCTAAATTCATTACTAACAATTTTCTTTTTGGCTTCTTCTACTCGATAGCTATTAATAAAATGTTGGAAATTACATCCAGCATGATGATTGACTACCTGTGAAAGGTATTTGGTATTAGTGGCAATCTTGTCAGCAACTTCTTTTAAACTTAGATTTGGGTTGAGATAAAGCTTTTCTCGTTCTACTATAGAGCGAAGGCGGAAGTATAGTTTTACTTCTTCAACACCTTTTAAGCTACTAGAGCTATACTTTTCATCTACTTGTAATAGCGGAATATCATCGATATTGGGAGTGTTATCACCATCTACTTCAAATGCTAAAAAGTTGATTAGTGCTTGATCATGATCAAATACAGGATGTATAGCTAGTTTGCAAATGTATTTTTCTCCATTCTTTCTGTAATTGGTAATTTCTTCACTAAAAGGTACTTGGCGTTCCAAATTTCTTCGAATACTAAGGATAACCTCTGCCTCCGATTCTTCCCCTTGTAATAAACTCGGTTTTTTACCTATGACTTCTGCCAAAGTATAACCTGTGATGTTCGTGAAGCCATCATTTACCCAAAGAATATGACGATCGGGGTCGGTTAATATGACTGCAATACTTGGCAACATATTGAATGTTTTTTGTTTGTTTAATGTTTTTTCTATTAACCCCTAATAAGTATAAACAAAAGCAATGCACTGATTTACAATAGGTAAGATAGTCTTTATATTTGTTAATCACGAATAATACAGGTCAATTCTTGTCCATAATAATATCAGTTTTTTTATATGTTGAAGCTGTTTTTTTGAAGTGTTTAAAATGCTTATTTACGCATATATTTGATTTATAAGCTTTAATCTCACGTTTCGACAACAATTACACGTTTGAATTTTTAGGCGGGATTTCATACAAAAATGAAGGTTTTACATAAGATAGTCTTTTATTTTTTCAAATTTTTCATAGAAAAGGCTTTTACATCTGAAGCCTTTCCTAATAAACAGAATTTGTTATATTATCTTTGGAGATATAAAACTAGCCAATCCATGCTCAATAATAAATCTGCTACTTTGGATAATCGAAGCGTTTTAAACTGCTATCCTTCTTATCCAGATTTTCTAGATATCTATCAACTGAATCAAGAGGATGCAGATGATTTTGTTTTTCAATGGATTAAAAACTTATTGGATGGCCAGGCTGTTGCTATGTCTTCTATTGTCCCATTTGAGGTCCAAGAGCAGCTAAATTTTCTGTTTTCTGATAATAGAAATCATCTAAAATTACAGGGTAGGACAGTGACCGCTTTTGGATTTCCTATGTTCGGTGTGTTGATCGATCAGCAAATGATTTATGCCCCACTAATTTTATGGCCTATCAAAATGACTGTCGATACGCATAAGGTGAATCACTGGAGTTTTACCTCACTGAATGCGTTTGGGCAAGGAAGTTCACAAAAACCAAGACTGAATAAAGCACTTCTACAAAGGCTAAAGCAAGTACATAAGTTAGACCTTGATTCATTATTGGATCATCAGAATTTTTCAAGAAAAGGGCTTCTGACTTGCTTGTCTAAGCTTGAGAAGCAAATAGGCTTCGAATGGACAGAAAGACAAATTGCGATTGCCAAAACACCTTCCATAGAGCACCTAGATCAAATTGGTCCTAATGGTAAGTTATTTTGGTCAGGTGTCCTAAGTAATTTCGTTGATCAAGGTCTTATTATTAACCAAGAATTACCTCCTCTGACTTGCGAAAGTACAGACGTTAAAGGACATCCATTTGGTTTATTAGAACTTAGCCCAGAGCAAGAGTCTGTTTTTCAAAAGGGTAGAGCGCTTAAATTAAGTGCAGTGTCGGGGCAACCAGGAAGTGGGAAAACTTTCACATTGGGGCATGCTATTACTCATGCACTGGCTAACAAACAAAGCGTACTCTATGTATCCAAATCTGTTCCATCACTTTTTGAAATACAAAAGTTATTAGCTCAATTTGATTTGTCTCATCTCAATTTTTTACTCCAATCACCAGAAGTAGATGCTTCTTTGCTGTTAGAATTGCTGAAGGCCGCTGCATCAAATACAGATCTCAAATATGCTTTTGATACAGAAAAATATGATAAGTGGTTGGAGAAGGGAAATCGTCTTTATCACAAATACAATGAACAATATCAGCAAGTTCATCATAAAGTGTTTGGCCAAAAGTCTTGGACTGAGACCGTGGGTTTATTTCTGAAAAATGAAAGACAGCAGCCAAAAGTACTATTGGCTAGCCAGCTAAACGCAACCGATTTTGTATTCAATGAAAGTGAATATACTGAATTACAAAAATTCATTAAAGAAAGTAAAGATGTATTTGAAAAAATACAAACGCTTAATCATCCTTTAACTCAGCTACATTCAAGGGTGTTTACAGAGATGGAAAGAGCAGATGCAGCGGTGTTTTTAAAAGTGCAAACAGATCGATTGCTTGACCGAACGACAAGGCTTCATCAACGTTATATCAATAAATCTCAAGCTTATAATGATCGGCTGTTCCGCTTTTTAGAATCACAGTACCAAAGATTATTCCAGCATCAAACAAAGTTGGCTGATATCATCGCAGAGTATGCCAATCAGTATGGTGATGAGTATCTCAACGCCAGCAGTTCTTCACTGAAATTAAAAGGAATATTTTCTTCTAAAGCAAAAGATATAACTCAAGCTAAAGAAAAGACCTTTGAACAATATTATCGAATCGTCCATACCTATCAGCAAAATTCACCTTTTGATTTTACTTTCCCAGCGGAGAGAGACTTAAAGCAGGTGGCGCATCTAAAAGCATTGTTGCCGATTTTTTCTGAGTCTCTAGAACAATGGCGACTGCAGATCCCTTCATTGGTCCAAGAAGATATGGCTCGCCTCAATAATAAGACGCTGGTTGCTTCCTTAGGCTTTAAAGACCAAATTGAAGAGCTAGAAGAGGCACTAGATCGCTTGGTGGAGAATATCAATGATGCCAGAATCTTTAGAGGATCTTTGAAAAGTCAGATGCTCACCATTCCAAAACGTCAAAAGCATCTGGAGGCTATTATTGATCGAATAGAAAATATTCAGTTTAACCTTCGAGACTTTAATGACTTTTATACTTGGCAAAGACATTGGTTGTTGATGAGTGAGGAAGCAAGAAAAGTGGTGAAGTCACTTATCAAAGTGAAAGTGCACAATTGGGAGGCTGCTTTTAACTCTTGGTACTTTAACAATACCTTATTAAGGCATTACAGCCCTTTAATCCCTGATCAAAAAGTGGATTTAAAGGATATTGCACAGCAAATAGAAAGAGCTCCAGTGGAGTTGGTAAACTATATTAAGTTTTATTGGCAGCGAAGAAAGGAACAAGCTTTGAAGCAATTCAAAAAAGAGGAAAAGAATTTGTACCAACAGCTATTTAGTAAAAAAAATCAAGCACTTAGTATAAATAAACGTTTTACGGATTGGTTTGCTGGAGGTATAAATGCTATTTCTTCTGTCATTCCTGTTTTTTTTACTAGTCCTTCAATCGCTGCCGAATGTTTTGGAGGGAGGACAGCAATTTTTGATCTCGTAATTATTGATGAGGCGCAGGAGCTGGATAAGCAAGAAGGAAGGTTTCTATGTCAATTGGGTAAAAGAGCCATATTGAGTTATCCTGATACCGATACTACAGGGGAATTGGTGAAAGAATTCAAAGCTAAACAGCAGGATGCTGAGCTTCTTAAAGAAGTGAAACGTTTTTATCCAGCTAATCTTTTCCAAAATCCTCCAGTTGACGATGACTACAATCAAAAGATACATTTTGACCAAGTAGATGGCCGATATGATGAGAATAAGAGAATAAATGAGGTGGAAGCACAGCACATTATTCGGATTCTCAATCAGATTCAAAAAACACCTCAACAAACTTATCCCAAAGTTGGGATCGTTTGTTTTACAAAGGAGCAACGTAACCTGATTCTTTCCTATCTTCAGGATATCAGAAAACGATTGAATCAAGGTGGCGAGAAAATTAAACAATTGGAAAGAAATGGGCTTGGTGTATTCCATAATCATGAGTTATATGGGCAGCATTTTGATGTTTTGATACTTTCTACCACCTTTGGATCGATTGATCTTCATGGTACACTTAGCAGCCATTTTAGCGAAATGAATCGAATGGAAACAGAAAAATGGATAAAGATTTTAGCTAGCCGTGCTATAAATGAAGTCTTTTTTATTACCTCTCTTCAAGAAGAATTAATAGATCGCATACTATATCAAAAAGTAAAGGAGGGACTCACTTACTTTGCCGCTTACTATAAGTTTGTTCAGTTTGGTGCTCAGAATCAAATGGCTAAACAAGCTGCTATTATTGCAGATTTACAACAAGCTCAGTTTGAAGAAACGCCCTTTTATGGACAGACTTTTGCAGAAGAAGTAGCCGTATCCATTAAACCCTATTTGGCAGGCCGCCAGATTAAAACCAATATTAAAGAAGATGGACATCACTTTCCTATCCTGATCGAATCACAAGAAGAACAGTCTGCAGCAATTGTTTGCAAATTAGATGGTTTTTGGTTTCATCGAAGCTATACCAACTTTAAGTTAGAGTTTGAATATGATCAACTGTTAGAAAAAAGTGGATATCGTGTATTGTCTGTATGGTCAGCAGCTTGGTGGAAATCCCCCGATGAAGAGGCAAGAAAATTGGCAAGTGCGATTTTAAAATTGGCATAAGTAAACTCCTCAAAAAGCTAAAGTAGTTTGCCCGAAACCTCGCCTGCCAGCAGGCTGGAATTGGTGCAATGAAATTTCAGCCACAGGCTGACAAGTTTACGTTCTTTCAAAAATCATGTGGAACTAACGGTAGGAAAGTTCCACATGATTTTTGAAAAAACAATTTTATTGTACGAGCTATTTTGACTAGCCGCTTAATCGTTAATGGTATAATCAACCATTAACGATTAGTGCATATAGCTTTATTTCTTCATCTGTGTAACTTCTATGCTAGAAGATGAATAGACCTTATGTGTCTGTGCTTTGAAATCACTTTCCTTAGCATCAAAGATATTTTTGACGAAAGTTTGCGGGTTCAAATCAATGTATGGAAACCAAGTGCTTTGAATCTGAATCTGAATTTTATGCCCTTTCTTGAAGGTATGATATACGTCCTGTAATTTGAAATTAACTGCCGTTTGCTCTTCTGGTATGAAGGCTTTGGGCTGAACGAAACTTTCGCGGTACTTGCCACGCATTACCTCCGAGCGTACCATCATGTGGTAGTTACCCATTCTGAGATGATCCTGCGTTTCTTTGTAATCTTCATGATCTGGAGGGAATACATCAATTACTTTAACTACCCAATCGGCATCTGTACCCGTAGTTGAAACGACAAGATATGCGTTAATCGGCCCTGCAAGTGTAACATCTTCAGTTAAGACTTCGGTTTCGAAGGTAATAACATCTGGGCGCCTTGCGGCAAATCGTTGATCATCAGACATGAATTTTCTTGGCGTAAATACCACCTTGATATCTTCAGAATATGGCACAGGCTTGGCAGGATCACTGACGTAAGTAGCTGCTGTTTCAGCAGCTCTGCTTAGGTTTTCTTTTAAATCACCATCTTTCAGGTACCATTTCTTTTTCTTCGTATTATTAGGTGGCCATTGCTCAAAAGAGCTCCACTCTTTTTTTCCAGTGTCGTACATGTGAGCTTCTGGCAAGGGAGAAGACTCTCCATCTTCCTTCAAGAAATGATGAAAAAATGGACGTTCAATATTAAATTGGTAATAATCTGAGATATAATCACCAAAATAAACGTTACCCACGGCTTGGCGCTGTCTTCTTCTGGACCAGTCGCCATGACTCCATGGCCCCATGACAATGGTATTATAAGTAGCTGGATTATTTTTTTCAATCGTCTGATAAGTCGTTAATGGGCCATAAAGATCTTCTGCATCAAACCATCCTCCAACGATCATCATAGCAGGAGTAATATCTTTAAGGTGTTGAATAATACCTCTTTTTTGCCAGAACTCATCATAGTCAGGGTGGTTCCGAAGCTGCTGCCAGAAAAAATTGTCCTCGTAGTATTTATCCAAATTAGACAAAGGACCTGCATCTAAAAAGAATTGATATTGATCAGGCGTCCCCAAATTTGGGGCAGTATACCAAGACGTTTTAGTTGGTTCTGTTGTTTGATAGCCAAAAACAGCAGTTGCCCTCCAATAACTCAAGAGATAAGCACCATTGTGGTGAAAGTCATCAAAATAAAAATCACCGATACATGCTTGTGGTGAAGAAGCTTTCAGCGCTGGATGCGCCTCCACAGAGGCAGCCGTCGCATAAAACCCAGGGTATGAAATACCCCAAATACCTGCCTTACCATTGTTGTTTTGGACATTTTTAATCAACCAATCAATCGTGTCATAAGTATCAGAACTTTCATCAATATCAACCTTAGATTTTTTATTTGGTACATGCGGACGCATATTATCATAATCACCTTCAGACATCCATCTTCCTCTTACATCTTGATAAACTACAATATAGCCTTCTTGCATTATATAACGGTTAGGACCTAGAATATTGGGGTATTGGTCGGTACCATAGGGACGGCAGCTGTAAGGGGTTCTTTTAATTAGAATAGGATAGGTCTTAGATTGATCCTTAGGGGTGTAAATGGAAGTAAATAAGCGTACACCATCACGCATGGTAATGTATACTTCTTGCTTATCATAATTATTCTTTGCAAATTCTCCATCTACTTGCGCAAATAAAGAATAGCTAAATAAAAGAAGTAATGTGACGAATAAAAGTCTATTCATAATCTATTTTTTGTAAAGAATGCCGCAATGTAATAAAATGACCTAGTTCTATTTTTGTTATTGACGACAATTCTAAATTTTCAAAGATGCCGTCTATTTATGAAAGTCTAGTAATTTATCTTTTAGAGCAACATTAAAACTAGTGTGAGAATCAATCAGTTAAGCCTATTCTGCTCGAATACAGCAAATTATTATTCAATGCATTCTAAAAGGAGTGCGTCATCCCTTAGCATCAATAATAAACATCCCGAATATTTAGGTATGGTTGCATAATTGCTAAAAACTAAAAAAATATTGGTAGCTGACTTTTTATCAGCTGTTTTGAAGGATCATAGCTTTGAACACTCTCTCTCAGATGGTTCAACTGCTTTTGACCTCTGGACTGAAAAATGCAATGAAGATTTAAAAAGGCTTGCATCCTACCAAACCACTAATGTCTACTTGTGTATATCCTTTAGGTGTAGGTATAAATCGATCGATCTTGGATTTATTCTGATCACTTTTAACATATTGAACAATTGGATTCTCCAGTTAATTTACCCTTTTTGTTGAGTTCATATTTACAGCATTCCTTAAACCTTTTCTTTAGTAAGTCCTTGGCTCTTCTAATTCTTGCTTTTGTATTTTCTAGACTTATATCCAATATTATTGCAACATCTTTTTGTTTTTGCCCCTTGATATACACCATTTCAATAACTTCTCGGTAAATGTCAGGTAGTTCATTAATAAATTTGTCAAAGCAACAGGCAAATTGCGGACCATCTAAAAGGGGCTCTTCTTTGGTGCTTGATTTATCTCTATAAATGGATTCAGCATTAACATAATTGACGATTTCGTTTCGGGCAATTTGGAAAATCCATCCTTTAACTTTTTTTTCTTCCTTCAGATTTGAAAGGTTTTTATGAACTTTTAAAAAAGTATTTTGGAGAATATCATTAGCTATATTCTTGTGTTGTACTTTTTTGAGAATAAAAAAGTAAAGTTCGTTACTGAATCTATGGTAGATATCTTGAGTTTCCATATTCAAATATTAAAGGTTGGTATTTCAACCAACCTCCATCTTGCTTTTTATTTACAACATTTGCAATGATTACACTCGCATTTAGAGCAAGAGCAATTACTTTTAGCGCAATTTTGACAATCACATTTGTTGCATTTACAATCCGTGCATTTACAATTATTCATACGATTAAATTTTTTGATTTAGTAGGTAGACCAAAAAACTTTCAAAAAGATACATTTTATTGAGTTTTTTTGTTGCTATTCTTAGCATGCTTTTAATCTATTTCTTTTGCCTACCTTTGCTGCATGCAAGTTTATTCTCTTTTCGAGCTTAATGAATATGTAAGGCGAATACTAGCGCTAAATCTTCCGGAGGCGATTTGGATCGAATGTGAGGTCGCTCAATCCAATGAGTCAAGAGGACACTATTTTCTTTCTTTAGTGCAAAAGGATGGTGAACAGATTGTAGCACAATCGGAAGCAGTTATTTGGAGCAAAACCTACCGAAAACTGCGAAAACAGCTTGGTTTGAGTATTCGAGCCTTGCTTCAAGCAGGGGTAGCGATCCGCTTAAAGGCAAGGGTAGATTATAATGAACGATATGGCTTGAAACTTGTAATTGAAGAGATCGATCCAGCACACACCTTAGGGCAATTAGAACTACAAAAAAGAGCTACTTTACAAAAGCTTCAAGAAAAGGGCCTAATTGGCAAAAACAAAGAGGTCGTACTTCCTAAAGTGCTCCAGAAAATAGCTATCATTTCATCTGAAAGGGCCGCTGGCCTGCAAGATTTTCTAAATCAAGTCACTTCCAATCCTTATCAATACTATTATGACTTACAGATTTTTCCCGCTTCTATGCAAGGCGATCTAGTCGTAAAGGAAGTTTTGCAACAGCTAAAGAAAATCAGAAAATCAAGTAAGCAATATGATTGTGTAGTGATTATCCGTGGGGGAGGAGCAAAGCTAGATTTAAATGCATTTGATCAATATGAATTGAGTGAAGCTATTGCCAATTATGCTTATCCTGTTTTAGTAGGGATTGGGCACGAAACAGATGAAAGTATACTGGATAGAGTAGTGCATACTTCTTTAAAAACACCCACTGCTGTCGCAGAATTTATTATCAATCGGACCCTACACTTTGAAAGTGAGGTAATGCAAATGGCTTACTTCATTCAGCAAAAGACACAGCAAACTTTCCAAATGGCACTGCTTCGTATATACCAATTAGAAAAGCAGTTTCAATTAGGAACACAACAGATAATTGACTCTCAAAAGCAACAGCTTCATTTAGCTGAAAAACAAATCCCTCAATGGGCAAAGTTTCAAATGACTTCTGCCCAACAACAATTGAAGGAATGGGAAAAACAGCTAGATTTATTGAGCGTTGAGAATACACTTGCAAGAGGATATCACCTGGTGTTAAAAGATGGTATGCTGATCGATTCTGTCAAAGATGTAAAGGAAGGAGATCAGATTGAAACCCAGTTTAAAGATGGAAGAGTGTCGAGTACCGTAAATGACATAAAAAACAAATCATGAATTACGAAAAAGCATATCAAGAACTTCAAGACATAGTGCAAGAATTACAAAATGGACAAATAGGTATTGATGATCTTTCGACTAAAATCAAAAGAGCAGCAGAACTGATCCAATTTTGTAAGGAGAAATTAAGAAATTCTGAGACAGAATTACAGCAGCTATTTGATGAATAAGAGGTAGCTCCAAACTACTGCTTTTACGGTCCAAATTACCGTTCTAATCCAGTTGCTATGGACTAATTGCTGGATCGCTTTCTCAGCATGTGCTTTTAGCAACTGATTATGCAAAGGTACTTGGATCATGAAAGTAGATAACCATAAGGCAACCACCAAAATAAAGTTAGTTAACAACCACCATTGCGGTAAATTGGGATCACTCCACCACCAAAGCAAAGCTGCTGTACCCAATTCGATAATCATAATAGGGGCGGTGACAAAAGAAGTGAAATGAGTATGGGCTTTTTCATATTCTAGCCAATCTGCCTGACCTACCTTTCTAAATAGTGGATAATGAACAACTTGTACAAACCAAATTAGCCCAAACATATAAAAGCTCACCAAAATATGTATTCCTAAAATCCAGTTTTCCATCTTATATTTTCTCTTTTTTTAATCGATATTGATAAGGGTTTCTACCTCTGGTCTCTTTTTTGAGAAGTGGCAAACGTTCGAATAGACCGGAAGAAAGCATTTTTTTTTGAAACCTGCTGCGGTCAATCGCCTTTTCCAAAATAGATTGGTACAATTGATGTAATTCAGGCATGGTGAACTCCGCCGGTAATAAATTATAAACGACTATCTCTTCTTGAATATCTTCTTTGAGCCTTTTCCTAGCATTTAAAGCAATAGATCGATGATCCATCCACATTTCTGGTAATTCATCAAAGTTAAACCAGGCAAAACGCTCATAAAGCACATTGATCTTTGGATGGGTTTCTTCCAAATTAACGAGTGCATAATGAGCCAAGGTCACAAAACGATTATTAAACCAATAGTCTTCTTTCCAAGGTAAACCCTCTTGATCAAAAAATGCCTTAAACTCATCTCTAAATCGCCGATGTGCACTACCTGCTACCATCAAAAACTTCAGATGCGCATGCTCAAGTCCAACACATTCTTTTAAAATTCTCTTCACAGCATCATCTACCGATTCTTCTATACCTATATATCCTCCCGGCAATAACCACTTATTTCCAAATTGGGGTAATAAGCATTTTAGTATACCTTCCTGATAACCAATAATGATCAAATCAATAGATAGGTTCTGTAAATAGGACGTGCTTTTTTGATTTAAAAAATCAGTATAATTCATTTAAAGTATTAATTGTGTCTAAGAGTCACAAAATAAAATTATATTTGTGACATTAGGTCACAAATATAGGGTAAACGATGAAAAAGGTCATTAAAGTTTCGCTTATTGTCATCTTGTCATTAGTGATTATAGTCGCGATTGGTGGATTTCTAGGATGGCGTTATTTTCAAAATACTTTTCTTTCTTTTGAAGGGGACTATAAAGAAAGAACAACAATCACAGAATTAACAAAAGACGGATATACATTTCTTGACCGAAATGATAATGGTGAATTAGATGCTTACGAAGATGATAGAAATACTATTGCCGTAAGAGTAGCAGATGTGCTTTCGCAAATGACGATGGAAGAAAAAATTCATCTGTTAAAAGGATCTGGTATTGCTTCCGCTGCTGGTATGGTAGAAGAGGGTGAAGGTATTCCCGGAGCAGTTGGAACAATCGTACCTACACCAAGACTGGGCCTTCCAACGGTTTATTTGTCAGATGGACCAGCTGGTCTAAGGATTCAGCCTAGAAGACCAGGCGAAGATCGTACTTACTATTGTACGGCTTTTCCAATTGCAAGTATGCTGGCTTCCACTTGGAATGAAACCCTCGTGCAAGAAGTAGGTATCGCCATGGGGAATGAAGCATTGGAATATGGATTAGATGTTATTCTAGGTCCTGGTGTTAACATTCACAGGCATCCTCTATGTGGACGTAACTTCGAATATTACTCTGAAGACCCCTTACTCACTGGAAATATAGGTGCTGCAATGGTTAATGGTATAGAATCCAATGGTATTGGTACTTCCATAAAGCATTTTGTAGCCAATAACCAAGAAACAGAACGCTTCTTAAATGACAGTAGAGTTTCTGAGCGTGCACTGCGTGAAATTTACCTTAAAGGTTTTGAAATCATTGTAAAAAAGGCACAACCTTGGACAATCATGTCTTCTTATAATAAAGTGAATGGTACTTATACTTCAGAAAGTGAGTACTTATTAACGGAGGTATTGCGCGATGATTGGAAGTTTGAAGGCTTGGTTATGAGTGATTGGTTTGGAGGAAGAAATGCCCCGAACCAAATTATAGCAGGAAATGACCTACTGGAACCTGGTACTAAAAAGCAGTGGAATGCTTTAATCAAAGCTCAAGAACAAGGAGAATTGTCTAGCGCGATTATTGATAGAGCTGTAAGCAGAATATTAAGCTTGATCCTTAGATCCAAGAAAATGCAGCAATATGATTTTGGTAATCATCCAGATCTTGAAGCACATGCCAATATCACTCGACAATCTGCTGCAGAGGGTATCGTGCTGCTAAAAAATAATGCTACATTACCAATAGACAACCGCATGAAGGTGGCATTGCTAGGAACAACTTCTTATGATTTTATAGCAGGGGGAACAGGTTCTGGTGATGTAAATGAAGCTTATACCATTTCATTAGAAGAAGGCTTGATCAATGCTGGATTCAAAATAAATGAAACCGCTAGAGGGGCTTTTGAAGCCTATAAAGAGGCGAATAAAGAGGCTTTTATTAAGCCAGAGGGTTTTCAAGCCATGTTTAATCCTTATTCACCGCCACAAATCGAATACTCAGAAGAGCAGCTTAATCAAATTGTAGCCACTTCCGATATCGGAATCATTACGATAGGTCGAAATGCAGGGGAGGGCGGCGACCGAATCATTGAAAATGATTTTGAGCTTTCAGATATAGAACAAAATATGATAAAAACAAGCTGCAAGGCTTTCCATGATAGTGGAAAAAAAGTGGTAGTCGTATTAAACATCGGGGGTGTCATCGAAACAGCAAGTTGGAAAGAACAACCAGACGCTATTGTGTTGGCTTGGCAAGGAGGACAAGAAGGTGGAAACTCGGTAGCAGATATCATGAGTGGCGTAATAAATCCAAGTGGAAAATTACCTATGACCTTCCCTATTCAAATTCAAGATCATGCCGCCCATGCCAATTTCCCAATGGGAGGGCAAGATAATAATCTAGGTCAAAATATGATGAACCTAATCTTTGGAGCAAAAGATCGCTCTGAATCCGAACAAAAGGAAAATATTGATTTCACTGATTATGAAGAAGGTATTTATGTTGGCTATCGCCACTTTGATAAGGCGAACCTAGATGTTTCTTACCCCTTTGGTTATGGTTTGTCTTATACCAATTTTGAATATTCGAATATTCAAGTGCTTAGCGAAAATGATTCTATCATGATTGCTTTCGATGTTCAGAATATTGGTGAGGTAAAAGGCAAAGAAGTGGTTCAAATCTATATCTCTCCTACTTCCTCAGCAGTGGATCGACCTAAACAAGAACTAAAAGCTTTCGCTAAAACGAATACCTTGGAACCCAATGCTACTCAAAGGATTCAAATGCATATCCCTTCCAAAGAATTAAGCTATTGGGATGAATCAACGAATAGTTGGCAGTTGGAGAAAGGAGGCTATATGATTAAAGCTGCTGCTTCCTCAAGAGACATTAGATTGAGTGCAGAAATAGTAATTGAATAGAATGAATACTTTGTCAAAAAGATTAATGGATAAAAGTCGAATAGTTAATACTTTACGAGTTATCAATATATCCTTAGCGTTTAACTATTAAGCTTCTGGACAAAGAACGAGTTGTTCGTTTTATTTCTACTTCCTACCTTAGAGAGAAAAAAGTATGAATCACTCCAACTTGCTTTTTGCATTATTATTTTTCTTACCTTTTTCTCTCTTTGCTCAAACTTCGGTTCTTGAGCCGATTGATATTTTTGATTTTGAATATATCTCCGACCCTCAGCTGTCTTCAGATGGCTCTCAAGTTGTTTTTGTCCGTAATTTTAAAGATATCATGACGGATGGAAACCGCTCCAATCTATGGATTACAGACTTTGGTGGTAATAATATGCGTCCGCTTACGACTGGTATGCGTTCAGATGGTTCTCCTCGATGGTCTCCCAATGGAAAGCAGCTGGTCTATCGCTCCAACCAGGAGGGAAGTTCTCAATTATATCTACGTATGCTGGATAGTGGTGCAGAAAGAAGACTGAGCAATCTTCAAAAAGGTGCAGGTAATATCCAATGGTCGCCTGATGGCAAATGGATTAGCTTTACCATGAAAGTAGATGCCACACCACCTTCTTTAGCTAAGTTGCCCAAAAAACCCAAAGGAGCAAAATGGACTTCTCCACCCAAGTATATCGATGATATGAAGTTTAAGGCAGATGGGGCAGGCTTCTTAACACCCGGTTTTACGCAAATTTTTGTTATTTCTGCGGATGGTGGTCATGTGCGTCAACTTACTTCCGGTGATTACAATCATGCGAACTATTCTTGGGCACCAGACAGCGAATCCATCGTTTTTTCCGCAAGGAGAGGTGATAACTGGGAATATGAAGCCAAAAATTCGGATATCTATGAGTTAGTAATAGCTTCAGGAAAACTCACCCAACTTACAAAACGCAATGGCCCTGATACTAATCCGATTATTTCACCGGATGGCAAATATATTGCCTACACCGGTCATGACGATAAGCTGTTAGGCTATCAAAATAACTACTTATACCTCATGAATCGTGATGGTTCCAATAGTAAGAATATCTCTAAGGATTTGGATCGTAGCGTTGCTGGGATTAAATGGGATGCAGATGGAGAAGGCATTTATTTCCAATATGATGATAAAGGTGATACACATATTGTAAGAACAGATTTAAGTGGTAAAAGAACTAAAATTGCTTCGAATATTGGAGGTCTATCGCTAGGAAGGCCTTACAGTGGTGGGGTTTTCGCTGTCGCTAAAAATGATAATATTGCGTTTACTCTCGGTACCACAGAACATCCTGCAGACTTAGCAGTCGTGAATGCGGACTCTCCGCCTAGACGTTTGACGAAAGTCAACGAAGACTTGTTTAGCCACAAAAAAATAGGTCAAGTAGAAGAAATGTGGGTGAAGTCTTCTTATGATCAGCAAGCTATTCAGTCGTGGATTTGTTACCCCCCTAATTTTGATCCTACTAAAAAGTATCCTTTAATCCTCGAAATTCACGGTGGCCCCTTTGCCAATTATGGTGATCGGTTTAGTGCAGAGGTACAAATGTTTGCTGCGGCTGGATATATTGTGGTTTATTCCAATCCTAGAGGTAGTTCAAGTTATGGAGAAGATTTTGGAAATTTGATTCATCATAATTATCCCAACCAAGATTATGATGATTTGATGTCTGTAGTGGATGGAGTTATTGCCAAAGGAAATGTGGATACTGAAAATCTATTCGTCACTGGTGGTAGTGGTGGTGGTGTACTCACTGCATGGATTGTGGGAAAAACGGATCGTTTTAGAGCAGCCGTAGTAGCAAAACCAGTAATTAATTGGTACAGTTTTGTATTACATGCCGATAATCCTGCCTTTTTTTACAAATATTGGTTTCCTGGATTACCTTGGGACCATACAGAACACTACATGAAACGTTCACCAATTTCATTGGTCGGCAATGTAACTACCCCAACGATGTTACTTACGGGAGAACAAGATTACCGTACACCAATGTCAGAAACGGAGCAATATTATACCGCTTTAAAGCTAAATAAGGTAGAAAGTGCTTTGGTAAGAATTCAAAATGCTGGTCACGGTATTGCCAATAAACCCAGTAACCTAATGAATAAGGTGGTTTATATCTTAGCATGGTTTGATAAATACAAAAAATAGAAAATATGAAGTGGAGTACGGTATTTTTAGTTTTGATTGCATGTTGTTTATTGGCATGTAGCCAAGGAGGAGAACAAGAGAAAGTTGCAAAAGTAGAAGCAGTAGAAGGCTTTGATGTCGCTGCAAACTTGAAGCGATATGCTAAGGTTCGTCTTACGACAAATGCGATGAATAATCTTAGCATAAGGCAGCAAAGAATGATTAAAGTATTGATCGAAGTAGGGGAGATGATGGATGATTTTTTCTGGTATGAAGCTTACGGTGATCGTGATTCTCTTTTAGCTTTAATCGATGATCCAAATTTAGCTGAATTTGTGAAAATTAATTACGGTCCTTGGGATCGTCTGAACGGTGATAAACCTTTTATCAAAGGAGTAGGAGCGAAGCCATTAGGGGCTAATTATTACCCAAAGGATATGACGAAGGAAGATTTTGAAAGTAATCGATTTAATGATAAAGCTGGCTTATATTCCTTCGTAAGGCGTGATATTTCTGGCAACTTTAAGGCTGTGCCTTATCATGTGATGTTCAAAGATAGTATCCAGCAATTAGCTTCCAAACTACGGTTTGCAGCCCAATTAGCAGTATTTGTATTTTTTAAAAAGTACTTGAACCTTCGCGCTGATGCCGTTATGAATGACAAATACCAAGAAAGTGATTTGGCATGGATGAGCATGAAAAATAATCCTGTTGATGTAGTCGTTGGACCAATTGAAACTTATGAAGATAAATTGTACGGTTATCGCGCTGCTCATGAGTGTTATGTCTTGATCAAAGATATGGAATGGAGTGCCAGATTAGCCAAATACGCTAATTTCTTGCCAGAATTGCAACGCAATTTGCCTGTTGATAATAAGTACAAACAAGAAAAGCCCGGTAGTGATTCTGAGTTGAATGCCTATGATGTAGTGTATTATGCAGGTGATTGTAATGCTGGTAGCAAGACGATTGCTATCAATCTTCCAAACGATGAAGAAGTGCAATTACAAAAAGGAACTAGAAGATTACAACTCAAGAATACCATGCGTGCGAAATTTGATAAAATTATGCTTCCTATTGCCTCCGAATTAATAGTAGAAGATCAGAGAAGTCATGTGACTTTTGATGCTTTCTTTAGCAATACGATGTTTCATGAAGTAGCACATGGTTTGGGAATCAAAAACACCATTGATGGGAGTGGCACAGTACGTCAAGCTTTGAAGGAACATGCATCTGCTATAGAGGAAGGGAAGGCTGATATTCTAGGTTTATTTATGATTAAACAACTACACGAACGTGGTGAAATTGAAGGAGACTTAAAAGATTATTACGTAACCTTCATGACCGGTATCTTCCGTTCCGTTCGTTTTGGGGCATCCTCTGCGCATGGAAAAGCCAATATGATTCGCTTCAATTTCTTTAAGGAGTATGGCGCATTTACCAGAGATGAATCAACGGGGCTTTATAGCGTAAACTTTGAAAAACTAGAAGAAGCTACTAATGCTTTAACTCAATTAATTTTGAGTTTACAGGGAGATGGCGATTATGAAGGCGTAGCGAAGCTGGTCAAAGAAAAGGCAGTTATTAAATCACAACTCCAAGCTGACCTCGATCAACTAGCAAAAGAAGGCATTCCTGAAGACATTGTTTTCGAACAAGGAGCCTCAGTACTTGGTATATAATGGTTGCTGGTTATTGGTACAAGCAATAACCCATCTGTATTCCCCTTAATAACAAACAACAAATGCTACCTCTTGAAGCAAAGCAGATTCTTTTTTATCTTTGATCTTTAGCTTTGCAGAAATACCACATACAAAGGATCCCATGAACAATAAAATCTTAAGCTTAACAATTCTTCTAGCGCTGCCATTTTTGGTATTTGCTCAGTCCCATATAGGAGGGCAGCCCATCTCTTTTACACAAAAAATTGATCGATTACAACAAGCAGAAAGAGTTCCAGGCTTGGATATGGCGAAGATTGAGCGGGAAGATGCGCAAAATCCGAATAGAAGATTTGCTGCGGCAACTGCTGTTGATTGGAGTATGGAAAATAATGGCCAATGGACAGAATTGCCCAATGGCGATAGAATTTGGCGATTAGAGATGCAATCCGATGCATTAGGATTGGCTGTATTTTATGATGTATTTTATTTGCCGAAAGGCGCAACCCTTTACATGTACAATGGAGAACGTACCCAATGGAAGGGTGGATATACTGCTGTAAATAATCCAGTGAGTGGTCGATTTTGGACGGGCTTTACTACTGGAACTACTGCTGTTTTGGAATACTATGAGCCAAAAGCAGTCCGAGGAGAAGGCCAATTGCATATTTACAGAGTGGATCAGGCTTACGATGCTTCGCAGTTTAATCGAAATGGTGAGCTGGCCGTATCATTTGGTTTTGGAACAGCTGATGCCTGTAATGTAAATATCAATTGCTCTGAAGCAGATGCTTGGCAAACTGAAAAACAAGGTATCTGCAGGATAATTGTAGTGGTGACTGCGGGTACTGGCTTTTGTACAGGTTCATTAATGAATAATACTGCTGAGGATGCTACGCCATATATACTGAGTGCATTCCATTGTCAAGATGGCTATACTCCAGAATGGGATATGTTTCGCTTTGATTTTAATTATGAAAGTCCGGATTGTAATAATCCTAATATTGCACCTTCCTTTACTTCTTTATTGGGCTCAGAATTGAAGGCTGGTCGCCAAGAAAATGATTTCATACTGCTAGAAGTCACGGAAGATTTACCCACTAATCAGAACTTTTATTTTAATGGTTGGAATAAAGATGCAGGTGTTCCTGATAGTACTGTATTAATTCATCATGCAAGTGGTGATATTCAAAAGTTTTCTAAGGATGAAGATGCAGCTACTATTTTTCAGGGGCAAATTAATTGGGATAATGATGTCACGACGCCTGCTATGCATCATTTTGAACTGTTTTTAGATATAGGAACGTTTGAGCCGGGCTCCTCGGGTTGTCCATTCTTTGATGAAAATCGACATGTTGTAGGGCAACTACATGGTGGCAATCCGCAATGTACTAATTCCAAAACATGGGGAGGTCGTTTTGCACTTTCGTGGGATGGAGGAGGAAGTAGTAGTACTCGTTTGAGCGATTGGCTCGATCCTCTTAATACAGGTGCAATGATGCAAGATGGTGCATTTTTCCCGGTAGGAGGGAATAGTATTGCCGGTAAGGTCCAAAATGAAGGTGCAGTAGGTTTAGCGGATGTTACCCTCTATTTATATGATAGTGGCACACTAAGCGATTCTACGACTTCAGATGCAACTGGAAACTACTCATTTGATGGTCTGGCATTGAGTAATAACTACAGTATTAGTTTACAAAAAGGGGGCTCTGCTACGAATGGGGTAAGTGTGATTGACTTGGTAAAAATTCAGCGTCATATTACAACCGTCGAGTCACTAGAAGCACCTTGGAAGGTGATTGCTTCAAACGTTTCTGCCGATCAATCGATTTCAGTTTTGGATGTGATCCAAATTCGCCGAGTCATTCTGAGTTTAGATGCTGCTTTTGCAAATGTGGAAAATTGGCAATTTTTTCCTAGTGATTATGTTTTCGCAAATATTTCCAATCCAATAGCTTTAGATCTTCCTACCCATTTTGGAGTTGGAGATTTTACAACAGATATCAATAATCTAAATTTTGTCGGAGTAAAATCAGGTGATGCAGATGGTGATGCTGCTGTAGATTAATTCTTTTTATGATTACAATAAAACCTATTCATGCTGAATATGAAGATTTTCTAAAGGAAATGCTTTATCAGGCGATTTATATCCCAGAAGGAGAAGCCCCTTTTGATAGAGAAGAATTGGACGAAGCGCATTGGAAAAAGTATTATGCAGGATGGGGAAAAGAGGGGGATATCGGTTTTATTACCCTTGTAGAAAGCAAGTTTATGGGAGCTATTTGGGCACGTTTGTTTACAGAAGAAGATAGAGGTTATGGTTTTGTGGATACACAAACACCAGAATTGTCTATGGCCATTTTACCTGCTTATAGAGGCAGAGGAGTGGGAACTATATTAATGACTCGCTTGTTGTCAGATCTGCAGTCCAACCAAAATATTCATCAAGTATCTTTAAGTGTAGATCCTCGGAATTGGGTATATGCTTGGTACAAGCGATTAGGATTTGAGGAAGAATATTTTGATGGCTATTCTTATACTTTGCTAAAACAAATTTCCTCCAAATGAAGAGAATTATGGTCATAGGATGCTGTGGGGCAGGGAAATCAACTTTGTCCAAGAAAATCCAGGATATTACAGGACTTCCTTTGTACCATCTTGATCAAATATATTGGCTTCCCAATTGGACCGAACCTGCAAAAGAAGATTGGCTTGAAAAAGCAGCCGAAGTAGTCAAAAAAGAGAAGTGGATAATCGATGGCAACTATGGCAGTTCGATAGATCAGCGATTAGCGTATGCTGATACCATTATTTTTCTTGATCGTTCAAGGTGGATTTGCTTATGGAGAGTGACGAAGCGTATACTTTCTAACTATAAGCAAAAACGATTTGATATGGCGGAAGGTTGTTATGAACGCTTTGATTGGAAGTTCATGGTATATGTCTTTCACTTTAATGATATGAAAAAACCAAAAATTCTAGAAAGACTGAAAAGGGTAGGGGATAAAAAAACGATCCACGTCTGTAAAAGTGATAAAGACGTGGACCGATTATTGAAAAGACTAAAGCGTCAAATTATTCCGCTATCTTGATTAATTTCCCAGCATTACTGATGCTTCCATCTACTTCTAATTGAAGGAAATAAACACCAGGGATTAATTGCTGACCAATTTCTAATTGTCCGTTAGATTGCTCAATTTCAAAAGTGCTTAAGCGTTGCCCAAGTGCATTACTTAAGTGTAAGCGAGCATCTTTGAAGTTCTCCATAATCTGATAGTCTACTGCAGCTTGAGTAGCGAAAGGATTGGGAGAAACATTTAATTGATAAGCTGTACTTGGAAGTAAATTCGTGTTAGATGCTGCTCCATCTAATACGGCAAATGCATCTACTGCAGCTTCAGAAATGTGTCCTTGTTGGAAGCCTGGTAAATCGCTTGCCTCGTAAATAACACGAACAGGCTGGCTCAAATCAATTAGTCCTGTTAAATCAATTTCAGATCGTGGTCTCCACTCACGATTTGACTCTGTCACTACTTCTACAACTACCTCTGTACCTGGGCCATTGGATACCAACACTCGTAAGCTATCATTAGCTTCTGTACTTCCACCTTCATTGAAAAACCAAAGGTTATGAGAAAGAATAGGATTGCCATAATTACTTAAATCCATAGATGGAGAAGTTAAACGTACTAGACCATTGTCAATATCATCATTCCCTGCTCCTGATTGTGGTGAATTGCCAGTTACATAACAACGCTCACCAATATCATTATCAAGGTCTTCAAAGGGATTAGATGCACTGTTGCCAAAGATGGTTCCATTTGGGATTTCTCTAACCCAAAATCCAGAGGAAGTACCTTGTTGTGAATCAGTTGTCCATTCAAAGTCAAGTACAAAATCATCTTGATATCCAAATTCACTTAATTCGATAATCACCTCTTCTGCCACAGTAACTTCAAAACCTTCAATTTCTTCGTGTAGGTAACCCCATGCACCTCCCACTACATTATAGGTATCAATAAAAATAGAATTCACTTCAAATTCACCATTTGCATCCGTGCTGAGTTCGAAGCTGAACTCTTCATTAGCAAATAAAACTTTTGCGTTGGGGATACCGGCTTGTGTATTGGCATCAATTACTTTACCTGTTAAGTCAACATTTGGAAGTAATTGTAGTGTAGCATCAACTATTGTAACTACGCCATTATCTAAAGTTGCAGTAGTGGTGAATGGGATATAACCAGCTTTTGTAAAGGTTATGGTATATTCTCCTGCTTCTGCTAAACCAGTTTTGTATTCTCCCATCAAATCTGTACTGGCTGCTTTTTCAAGATCTGTTTCGACGATATCTACCTTTACGTCAAATAACTGAGCACCAGAGTTGGCATCTGTAACAGTACCTTCCAAGTAACAAGCCCTCACATAGTTTGGCTCGAATACATAAAGTCCCGAGTTAATATCAGCTGCAATGATTAAACCAGATGGTAAAAATGGATAAACACCCCAACAGCCATTAAAATCAGTTAGATTACCAGAGTAAGTATCATAACTACCCACTTCAATCATATTAGAAGGACGATGTACATCTGTCACTTTTACACCATCAATATACCATGAAGTAACTAAGAAGCCATTATGATAATGGGTATTATGAGGAATTACACCTGTTCCTTCTGTAGCCTGTGGGCGAAAGGTATCCATTCTGCGGATGTCATTTAAATCAGACACATCGTAAGAATCAACATTAGCATTATTTCTCTCATCTGTAGTGAATAAGAAATCGCCATCATCTGATAACCATGCGTTATGTGTGAAGAAGAAAGAGGTTTCGGTGATAGCCATGGTTACTGGATTGGCTTTATCTGTTACATCAACTACAGAAAAGAAGCCGTCCAGAATATCTGAGCTCCAAAGGGTATCGCCTCTTGCATAAACATCATGCGAATAACGACGATCAGCATGACCAACTAAAACAGGTTCTCCTGGAGTAGTAGCGACATCTAAGATAAGTGGGCCACCATCATTGAGGTTGCAACCCGCTAAATAGCAATACCCATTTTCATCAATGTACAAGTTGTGGCAGGTTTCTAAGGGAGCAGTTTCATTATCTACTGTAAGTGTTGGTGTCCAGAATTCGTGTGTAATATTTTCAGGAGCTCCTGACATATCAATGATTAAAAGTCCATCGGTACCTACATCTGTTGTCACATAAACAAAATCACCCCAATTTTTCATATCTCTCCACAAAGATGTAGCTCCAGGAACATAGTAGACCTCTTGAGGATTAGCAGGATCTTCAAGGCTGTAAACGATGGTTGCGGTGCGGCTACCAATAATAGCATATTCAACGCCATCACTATCTACCCAACCCCAAATATCATTGTATTGATCATTTGAATAATCTCCATTTTGACCAATGAGTTCTAGATTAAAGTCGGGTTGTTGTGCATAGCTAGTGAGCGCGCAAAAAAGAAAGAATAAGAATAAAAATCTGTTCATTTCAAAATTTTTATAAGGCATTATTATCAAAAGCAATTCAAAGTGTAAGAAGCATAATAAACTATTTGATTGATATGATTTCAAAAGGTTTGTTGGTTTCAGGAAGCTTCTTTACAAACGTATTTATAGAGACGAAGTACAAAAAGATGTTTATTTTGATTATTTAGTTGTTATGCTTAAGTAGTTAGGCTAGAACCTGTCAGCCTATGGCTGAAATTGGTATAATAAATTCTTTTAGTCAGCTCAAAAATCGTGCGTAACTTTTCTATTGTCAGTTACTTACTATTTTTGAGCTGGCGCAGTGCCTGCCAGCTGGCAGGAATTTATTATACAAGCAATTTTGACTAGCCGCTTAATGGATAACCAATTTTTTAAACAGCTTTCTGACTGTTAGAACTTTCTTTATACAAATATTTTCGAAATATAAGTTTTTAAGATAGCTAATGGTTGCTTATCGCCTTGCTATTACAGCAATTGTTATTCGGCTGACACATACAAGCTGATTATCTTCATCTTTAATTTCAATATTCCACACTTGTAGTCGTTTGCCTAGTTTCACTGGTTTGCTTATGCCATAGACAAAGCCCTCGGAAGCAGAGCGTAAATGATTAGCATTGATTTCGACACCAACAGGCATATGTTGGTCAAAATTTTCAATTACTCCTAAACTGGCAATGCTTCCTAATGTTTCAGCAAGTACCACAGAAGCTCCGCCATGTAATAGCCCGTAGGGCTGAATTGTGCGGCTGTCTACAGGCATTTTAGCCTTGATATAATCCTCACCGATTTCAATAAACTCAATTCCTAAATGTTCTACTAAGGTATTTTTTGAAGTGTTGTTAAGGCCTTCAAGGCTCATCGTTTGTTTCCAGATCATCTGTTATCTAGTTTAAGATTTTGCGAAAGCAGGCGTTCCTTTTTGCTGATTGGTCTTCTTTTCATATGCCTTAATGAGATAAGCATACCAAACTACACCTATTATATAAAATAGAACAGTGATTAAGAAAATGCTTACATATCTAAAGTCTAATTGTCGTAAAAGACTAAAAATTTGAGTAGAGATGAACCAACTTCCTGACCATATCGAAGCATTCAAAGAACTGATGATTTCTTGATTTTTTTTGCCTACATAATACATCGTCAACTCTGATGTCATAGGTGCTGCTGCATTCATCAAGGGTTGTCGTACCACGTAGAAAAAAATGGCTAAATAAACCGCATATTTCCAGTCTGCATAATACTCTGTTGTAGCCAATAAAAACAGGGCCAAAATTGCTAAAGATTGGAAAAGTGTTATAGCTGTACGATATCCAAAATTTCTTTTGATAAAGGGAATGAATATCATTACACATGCTACTAAGAAAAAACACGCAGCCCCAATTATAGAGAAGGTATCACTAGAGATCCCATGAATATTTAAAAAGAAAAGGTTGATCACGGGTATGGTAAAACCTGCACCAATGGCTATAATCAATGTAGGGGTAATTGCTTTAAAAATAAGTGACCAATCGTAAGCATGAATAATTGATCTAATGGGTATTTTTGCCGTAGTATTTTCTTTCCAATTTATCCTGCTGACAAAATATATACTAGCGAGTGCAAGTGTTGAAATAATTTGTAATACACGCTTCTCTGTAAAAAAGGTAGGATGATAATCATGAAGAAAATAGTAACCTACACCCACAATAAACATGGTTACACTAAAGCTCAAAAAAGATAGTGAAAAAGCTTCTGAATGGACTTCTTTATCTGCATTGAGTAAGATAAAAGGTAAAATAGTAATTTGGATACAAGTGTAAGCAACACCCCAGAACATAGCAGCCACATTTAATAGGGTATAGGCATGAGCTTCAACAGCATACAAAATGATATGAGAAAATATAGGCAAACCAATAGCCGCTGCATAAAAGAAAGGGATGATTCTTCTGCCTTTAATGTACAACCCAATTGGAAATGCTAATACAAAAACTGCTAAAAATCGGTAAGATAATACCTTTGCCACTTGGAAATCTTCAAAGCCAGATTTCACCATGTAGAAGTTGAGCAATAAAAAGAAAGCAGTATTAACAGATTGAATAAAAAACTGGGCCACGAACATATTCCGTAAGTGGGGGCCAATTTTTTTATACCCAGAGAGCATTTTTTTTATTCGACTCATTTTACTTTCTGCATCAAGATGGTTTGAATACCATCTGATAGTTCTTCTTCGTATCTTTTCTGAATTATTTCAGGAGCATCACTAAAAGGAATAGTTTCAAAGCCAAATTGTTTAAATAAGGCCATTTTAGCCCAACGGCACATGACAAATAGGGGCGTATCAGCTGCCCTTTCAATTGTTTCGTGTATGAGCATACTGATGGTGGGCACATCTGCCCTTTCCACTAATTCTTCCACGATGAAAAGGTTCTTTAATCGAACTAAACGAATGCCTGCAGTTGGTATTTCTGCCTTAAATGACATGATGAGCTGAATGTAATCATCGTTTTCTGGCGTTTTACCTGTGAGGTGTTGCCAATCTTCAGTAGTACCTGTTTTTACGTTTGTTTCTTGTGTCATGGATAATTTTAAATAATCTAAGCAATGTTCCCAATCATTGGGATGGAATTTTTTCCAAAAGCCATCTCTTCTAGCCCAAGTGAGCTGTCGTTTGGCATATCTTCGACTGTTGCGTTTAATTAATGCTACAGCCTCTCCTTGACTAATATGTCCGTCAAAGTAAGAAAAGTGTTCTTGGTATCCAACGGTTTGAAGAGCACTTAGGTTCTTTTTGGGGTATAATAATTTGGCCTCTGCCAAAAGGCCTTCCGTCATCATAAGGTCTACTCTCTTATTGATTCTTGCGTAAAGTTGAGGCCTTAACCAGTTCATTTGAAGGTAAATTGGCGTAAAGTTTCGGCTTGCTTCTCCTCCCTTTCGAAAAGAGGAATAAGGCTGGCCACTTGCTCTACAAACGCATAAGGCGCGCATTAAACGATGTGGATTTTGAATATCTACTTCCGTAAAATAGGCAGGATCATGGACACGTATTTGCTCTTGCAGCCATTTTAAACCCTTCTCTTCATACTCTTGCTCTATCTGAATTTTAATTTCAGAAGGCACCGCTGGAAAATGATCTAGCCCTTGGCAAAGGGCATTGATAAATAAACCAGAACCTCCTGCTAAGATAATGACCTGATGTTTTTCAAATAGCTGTTCTAATAATTTCAGAGCATCTCTCTCAAAATCACCAACACTATAATATTGTTCTATGGAAATGCTATTGATAAGATAGTGCGGCGCTTGGGCTAATTCTTCGGCAGAGGGTTTGGCTGTGCCAATAGTCATTTCTTTATAAAATTGCCGACTATCGCTAGAAACGATTGCGGTCTGAAAATGTTGTGCTAAGCGAATAGCAAATCCAGTTTTTCCACTGGCCGTAGGGCCTCCAACCACAATCAAAAAATTCTTGTCGAGCATGCCACAAAATACAAAAGTGATAGAAAGTTTTATAATTACCTTTATTTTTAAACAACAGAATAAAAACCAAAGTCTATGTATTGGTTAGTTAAATCAGAACCATATGAATATAGTTTTGAGGATTTAATAAGGGATGGCTCAACGGTTTGGAGTGGCGTACGAAATTATGCTGCCCGCAACCATCTGCGCAATATGAGGCAGGATGACTTTGTATTGTATTATCATAGCAGAAAAGGTTTAGAAATAGTTGGCATCGCAAAAGTGCAAAAAGAAAGCTACCCAGATCCAACAGCAGAAAAAGAGGATTGGTCAGCTGTAGATCTAGTGCCAGTGAAATATTTGGCGAAAGCCGTAAGTTTAAAAACAATAAAGGCTAGGCCTGAACTAGCCGAAATGCCATTGGTGAAAATAGGGCGCTTATCTGTTATGCCCTTGACAGCAGAAGAATTTGAGACAATTCTAGAACTGGGAGAAACCAATATGTATTAGCATATGGTATGAAAAAACAAATGCTTCTACTTAAAAATGTCGGATTATTATTTTACCAGTTTCTTCCTGTTCGCCATTTGTTATTCGAAAAAAATAAATTCCATTAGGAATTAATTCAGCAGCTAAGCTTTTTTGATGAAACTCTTCTGGAGTAGCTTCCCATGTTGTAGAAAAAACAGGAATCCCTGCTGGATTAAATAACTCTAGTTTTACTAAAGCATCTGTAGCTTCTTTCAATTCGATATTTAAGAGGTTATTAGCTGGATTGGGGAATAATCGGATGTTTGAAAAGGTAGGGAAAGCAGCGGTCGCTAAATTTGAAAAGCTATAGGCCCTTCCTTCTGTAAGTACTTTTATTCGATAGAAGTTCGTCCCTCTTAGTGGTTCTAGGTCAATAAACTGGTAGGATGGACTGCCTTTGGCATCCATTGTCCCAATCGTTTGAAATTCATTAAAATCACTACCTCTTTGAATTTCATAGTATTGAACAGAATCTCCTTCTATAGTTTCCCAATCCAAAGTAATATGACGGTCATCACCTATTGCTGTTAGGCTCGTCCATTGGATGAATGGATCACCACAGTAAGGGAAAATCTGGCCAACATCTTTATTGGAAAGCCCTTGTGGATCGGTAACTGTTAGTTCGATTCTGTACCAAAATATTTCTTGATCACAACCATAAGGGTCTACTAAAAGATAAGACTCATGATTAAAATCTACTGGTTCTGGATGATAATGATCATTGTGATGGAAAAACACACGCCATTCATAAGTGAGCTCTTCATCCTTACTTTCTTGGTCATTTACAGTGGCGCTTAAACGCAACAAGCTAGAAGAAGTAATTGGATATCTATCACCATCTTGGAAGCTATTAATATTGACTTCAGGAGGTGTATTATTGATGGATACAATTTTTGTTGTGGTATGTGTGGCACCTTCGGCATCTTCTACAGTAAGGCTAACTTCGAAGCTCTTTGGTCCATTTTCTGAAGTTTGGAAAGTATGAGAAGGTTGAACTTCAGTACTAGCTGTACCATCACCAAAATTCCATAAATAATTGACTAATGGTAAGTTAGAATCAAAAGAACTGCTTCCATCAAACTGTACATCTAGTGGGCTTGGGCCAAAGAAGTGATCTGCATCTATTATCGCTACTGGAGGTGGATTTCCTCCAAAAGTAATTTTCCTAATTTCATTTTGGATATTGATATAGTAAAGGGTTTCATCTACTGGGTTATAAGCAAGGTGGATAATATCTTTGCTGTTGGTGTGAAAGTTTTCTACAGATACTAATTCATTATTCTCATTAATATCCATCATTTTTATCCAACCGCTAAAATCTACTGCAAAATATTTACCCTGGTATTTTTCTGGATATACTGATCCTGTATAAAAGGCACCTGCAAGACTAGAATATCCATTGAAGTTTTCGCCCTCAACGGATGAAAGATCATCAGAAAGTTCAATCTGTTGGATATCGTTTTCAAGGGTATCTGGTATTACCGCCCTTGCTGGTGGATTCCATCGAGCATTACTCCAAGCTAGTAAGGGAAGTCGTTCTACCATTGGGTATAACTCTGCTGGAATTAATTGGGAGGGGTTGCAAGGGTTAGTAGCGGTCCATTCTTGATTTTTGAATGGACGAACTAACAGGTCTGAGAATTTAAAAAACGCTTCTTCACATCCACCATTTCCAAAAAGAGGATTGGGTGCCATTGGATTTTCTAAAATATCCATTGACCAAAAACCCCAATTGAAGCGAATACCTTCAAAAAGAGGCCATCCAAAATTCATACCTGGCCGATCTACTAAATTAAGCTCTTCCCATGATCCATTGCCTACATCTCCTACCATAATGATTCCAGGTTTTCCTTCACTTGGCTCATGGCCACTAGTACCAGGTCTTATACATATTCGATAAGGATTTCTAAAGCCTACTGACCAAATACGAGATTGTTCGGTGCGCGGGTTTCCTGCTTGAAAGAAGGGATTAGAAGGCAATCCATTTCCAGTTAATGCATCAATTCTAAGTATTTTGCCTTGCAAGGATTTTAGATATTGAGCCTTGTAAGAGCCCAAGTCTTGGTCTGGCCTTAGTATGCCTTTTTCTATGGCCCTTGAGGCAAAGGTACCTGTTGCGTCGCCTCCTACATCTGGCACATTGGTCGCTCCATCACCAACTGATATGAGCAATGTGCCATCTTCCGCAGCAATAATTGATCCCAATCCATGAAATACATTGTATAGTGGTATACCCATTTCATGAGTTTCACCTAAAAGGATATTTCTGCTATCAGGTAAAATTGTACTGAGATTGGTAGCTGGGTCAGCAATATAACTACTAACACGACCAAATGTTGGGTGATGGGGAGAGTCCAAAGAATCTACTTCAAAAGCAGCGGTGCCAAAGTTTTCATAGTGATGAAAATCTACAGCGTACAGTAGGTAGCATCTGCCATTTTCTAAAAAGTCTTGATCAAGACTGAAGCCCATCAGGCCATGGTCTTTCCAATTGCCTATTTCGTCCGTCAAATCAAGAAATGGCTCCTGTGCTATGGTTCCCTCTTGTTCTACAATCCATACTTTCCCTTGTTTTTCCCAAACAAACATGCGCCCTTGTTCATCAAAAACAATTCCCATTGGATCATTAAATGCATCATGGCAAAGTTGGTCGTAAAAATCTGTGGGTAATTGTGCAATTGCTATTAGGCTAGCAAAAACAGCAAGTAGAGAAAGGATATATTTTTTCATAGATTAATTCCATTTGATGCAAATATAAAAAGCATCTACCTCCATGATACTGATTTTTTGTCAAAAAATAACCAAAGACGCGTTAAAATAACTATTGATTATTATAATAATGGAGATGGATTTTACTCAGTTGATTTTTTCTTTTTTCTATAATTATAAAAAATGCTGTCGATTCTTTAACGTTTAAGGAAAACGGATTTCTTCTTTTCTAAAGGATTAAATCTGGTTGGTCGATGATAGATGTACTAATTTTGTAGGGCAGGGCAGAGAGTTGGATGCGAGCATTATCTATTTCATCTGTAGATTTAGCTTTACAAATAAAGCTAAGATCAAGTCCTGTTTCTAGTGTATCCATTCTTTTCAACTCTACATGTGAAAAGTGCTCTTTAAGAATTTGGTGAATTTCTTTAAAATCGTTGCTCTCCGTATTTATGTTTACAAACAAGCGATCTTCACTTTTAAAAGAGTACGAACGGGTAAATCTTTTACCTATAAAAAGGAGACCAATAATGGCTACAAATGCAGCAATCGCGAGAATAGGCTCATTCGCGCCACCTGCTAGCCCAAGTCCAATGGCGATGAACAAATAGGTTAATTCTTCTGGGTCTTTAATGGCAGCACGAAAACGCACAATAGATAAGGCTCCAACTAGTCCAAGAGATAAAGCCACAGAAGACTTAATAATCATAATAATGAGCATAGTACCCAAAGACAATGGGAGAAAGTTAGAAGCGAATTTTCGTCTATTAGAGATGGCATTGCCATAATAAATATAAAAAAGTCGTAAAAATGCTATTAAAGCGGCAGTTACAACTATATTAATCAAGAATTCGTCAAAGGACACATTATCTGAAAACTCTTGTAGATACCTTTCTTGAATTTTTTTGAGTAAATCCATTTTGTTTGCTTGAGATGGGTTTAGGTCAACAACTTACACATCTAATGGGTTATTATTAAAAGCAAATTTAAATTTATTTTCTTTAGTGGTTGTAAACTGAGGAGGAGTAAAATAAAAAAGGTACTCCTTTAGGAGCACCCACATAAACTATAAACAAACAAAAAACATTAGCGATTCTGAAACTGAATGGGTAACAGCGTTAAACTGAAAGGGTTCATAAATATTAAGGTTTTCTGAAAAAAAAGTTTAAACATCTAATTTTTACTCAACATCTATTCTTTATATTGGCTAAATGATACGATTAAAAAATATAAATTGGTTAGCATATATCGGACTGGCAATAGGATTGCTTGTCTTGGTACGTATTTTTCCGCCTTTACTTCCTAGGCTTATACTGACTCTGGGGCTATTGATTGTAATGGTCAGTTTGATTATGATTCCGGTGCTTATACGAAGGAAAAAAAGAGCTGAAAGTCTAAATGGAAATGAGCGCATTGAACAACAAATGAGAGACTGTCAAGACCATATTCTCAAAATAGAGGATAAGCTCAAAGAAATTGATATTGAGATTAAGGCTGTATGTCGAGATTTAAAGGACCCAGATGTTTCCGAAAAAAATAAGGTGAAGCTGAAATCACTTTTGTCTTCTTTTCAACAGGAAAAGAAGTTGCGACAGCAAAAACGACAATTTTATTTTATATGCATTTCCAAATTGGAGAAAATGCAGCTGAATCAAAGAGTAAAAAAGGATATTCAACAAAAAAAGGAAAAGCTTAATGAGCTAAAAGAAAATCATTTTGAAGAATTAGCGGACATGGAAAATGTCCGCTCAGATATTGAAATGGATGTTTTCTATCTTGATACCATTGATGAGTTATCGTCTCAAGTTCAAAAAATGGATGATCAAAAAGGTCGTTTGAATTTGCAAAAAGAATTAGAAAAGATCACTAAAGAATTGAATCAACTTTAGTGCTTTTTGTTATGTGAAGTTGGGGGCTTCACATAACGATATCATAATTATTAGTTATAGTTTTTTGCAAAATCGTCAAATTTAGTTGTTTTGTAATGATCTCCAGCTATAAAGTTTAGCTCCATCAACATTTCTCTGCTTTGCTTAAAACCTGGTGAAATAGTAATACGGTTTTGCGCTGAGTCAAGGTAAACATAGGTGGGATAACCTACTCTTTGAACACCTTCTAGCAAAGCAATGGCCATTTCATGCATGCCGCGCCGACCTACGTCTTTTTTATGAGTGAATTCATATCCTTTATATTGAATGGCTTCTTTTTGTTCTGCGTCTAGTTTGATGGGAATAAAGTGTTGGTTAACGTACTTGATTACTTCTTTATCTTTGAAAGTTGTACGATCCATCTTTTTGCAATAGCCACACCATTCTGTATATAGATCAACGAAATATTTCTTGTCATTCTCATTGTCAAGTGCCATAGCTTCTTCCCAAGTCAGCCAGTTAATCTTTTCCTTTTCATCCTGAATAGATAATGTGAAAGATGAAAGAATAAATACGATAGATAACAAAGCAAAAAATAAATTTTTCATGGAATTCGATTTTTATTACTGCCAAGATAAAATGGTCTTGTAAAACGAACGGTCAGATCGAAAATAGTAAGAAACTGACTAGATAAGAGTTACGAACAATTTTGATCAGACTTAAAAGTTTGTTGTACCAATTTTCTGGCTTACTACTTAAACCTTCTCTATTCAAATATACTTTTAAAGAGGAGTAAAAAGTAAGATGTGTTTATTGTTAATGCATTTTTAACGATTAAACGTTCCAAATAAGACATAAATTTTTCATATGCACAAAATAGTAGTAGGTATTGGAGGCTCTAGTGGCTCGATTTATGCAAAAGTATTACTTGATCGATTAAAAAATTTGAAAGATCAGACGCAGGCGGTTGGAGTGGTAATGACAGAGAATGCTAAGTTTAATTGGAAGTAT
This sequence comes from Saprospiraceae bacterium, assembly GCA_022448955.1. Lineage (GTDB taxonomy): Bacteria > Bacteroidota > Bacteroidia > Chitinophagales > Saprospiraceae > JALEHC01. The sequence continues at coordinate 36,988 of JAKVCU010000055.1, read as the reverse complement.
GAACTAGGTAACGAAGATTATAATAATTATCCCTTTTCTTTCTTTGAAAAGTCTGATTTTATGGCTCCCTTCGCATCTGGCTCTGCTAAGTATGGTAGCATGATTATCTGTCCTTGCTCCATGGGGCTAATGGGAAGAGTAGCGCATGGTATTTCCAATGATTTGATCACAAGGGCAGCTGATGTTATTTTGAAGGAACGTCGTAAATTGATTATGGTGATTCGAGAAACGCCATTTAGTCTCATCCATATCAACAATATGAAAACGATTACTGAGGCAGGAGGAATCATCTGCCCTGCCATCCCCTCCTTTTATAGTCAGCCAAAGACGATGGAAGAGATCGTTGCTACTGTGGTAGATCGAGCACTAGACTTGGCTGGTTTGCAGCTAAATACTTACCGATGGGGGGAATAAATCTTTGCTTGGGTTTAGGTTCTTTCAGCTTATCGAACAAACTTAAATAGTATTTTTTGACCTAAGACTTTTTAGTTAGAAGCACATGCACTGGCTATTGCTTAACCGATTAATAAATTCGAATAGTATGAGCTAGATGTTTTGTTAAAGGTCTTCAAAGAAAGCTTTAAAAAGGAAATAAAGAAAAGGGGTTTTGAAAGCTAATTTATTTGCTGTTTCTTTGTAGCTAATTTTCGAAGCAATCTTTGCACTTTGTTATCCGTTAATTCTTCATCAAAACATTTTTCAGATGAACAAAGGATTATTATTTATTGTATTCGTTTTTTTATCATTTAATTTAAAAGCACAATCAACAATGGATTCATTAAGCTACAGTGTTGGTGTAGTTTTGGGGAAAAGCTTGAAACAACAAGGAATTGATCAAGTTGATGCCGTTTCACTTGCACGTGCAATTGAAGATTACCTAGGAGGTAAAGATCTAGCAATTGACGAAAGATCAGCAGGTCAAAATGTAAATAAATATCTTCAGGAGAAGCAAGCCGGTGCTGGTGAAGCTTTCCTTGCGGAAAATGGCAAGCGTCCAGAAGTAACAACAACTGCTTCGGGCCTTCAGTATGAAGTGTTGAAAGAAGGTGATGGTCCTCAGCCAAATACTGACCAAAAAGTAACCGTTCATTATCATGGTACTTTAATCGACGGAACTGTTTTTGATAGTTCTGTAGAAAGAGGCCGCCCTGCATCCTTTGGGGTGACACAGGTTATCCAAGGTTGGGTAGAAGGATTGCAACTAATGAGTAAGGGCTCAAAATACAAGTTTTATATTCCTTATAACTTAGCTTATGGTGAAAGAGGTGCTCCTCCAAAGATTCAACCATACGCTGCTTTAATTTTTGAAGTAGAGTTATTAGATATCAACTAAAAAGTTATCCGCCACCATGTCTGATCGTTTTACAGGTCTTGGATGGGGGCGGGATACTTTTTATAAATCTATTCTGATTTCCTTGATATCTTCAAGAATGTTGGTACGAATCTCTTCTAGTTCTTCCTTTAAATCTTCCATTTGCTCTTGTTTCATTTCTTCAAGTTCAAGTAAATCCTCCTGTAATTGATCCAATTGATCTTTCATGCTCAGATCAATCGTAAAAGAGGTGTGGTAAGCTGAAAAATTTTCCACTTCTAATGCATAAATAGTCTTTTGTTGCTGGTGAATCCTAGAGACGGTAATACCTAAGGAGAAGCTGAGTATGACAGAAAGCCACACTGCTTTTTTTAGATTTTTTTGCATAGTCGGTGATTTAGTGATTTCAATTGAAACTATTTTACTAGTTTAAATTATTAGGCTAAATTATATTAACTCATTTTTTATTCTTAATATTTCACCAAATTGATGTTCCAAACTTTCTGTTAGTCAGTTTGTTCTCACCACTTTGGCAAAATAAAAATGAATTAACATAATTCTTTACGCCTATTAATACTGGAAATTAATGGAATAAATTCCACCATCTGTGTTAAGTTTTAGGGTTTAAAATACATTTAACATATTTTTGCGCTTCTTCTTATCATGAAGTGAAAAAGAGTTAAAGTTGGGTAAGAAAGAAAATAAAAATTACATCCATGCGAATAGATATCATTTCCGTTGTACCAGAATTATTGCAGAGTCCTTTACAGCACTCGATTATGCAAAGAGCTCAGGAAAAAGGATTGTTAGAGGTCGTGGTACACAACTTGAGAGATTATGGCTTAGGTAATTATCGACAAATTGATGACTACCAATACGGGGGAGGAGCTGGTATGGTAATGATGATCGAGCCTGTTGCCAAATGTATGGATACTTTAATGGCAGAACGCAAATACGATGAGGTGATTTATTTGACGCCTGATGGCCAACGATTAGAACAGCCTATCGCTAATCAGCTTTCGCTAAAAGGCAATCTAATGATGCTTTGCGGCCATTATAAAGGTGTAGATGAACGCATCAGAGAGCATTACATCACCATGGAAATTTCTATTGGAGACTTCGTATTATCTGGAGGTGAGCTACCTGCTGCTATCTTAGTAGATTCCATTGGCCGATTATTGCCTGGTGTACTAGGAGACGAAACTTCTGCACTTTTTGACTCTTTCCAAGATAATTTACTTGCGCCGCCCGTTTATACCCGACCAGCTAATTATAATGGCTGGAAGGTACCAGATATATTGCTTTCTGGGCATGAAGCCAGAATAGAAGATTGGCGGTATGAGAAAGCATTAGAACGTACTCAAACAAGAAGACCAGATTTACTTGAAAGAGACGACTAATCTTGCTTGATCAATTTTTGATTCCACCTGTTGTGTGCTGTAACAGCCTGTATAATATAAGTCCCAGAAGGTAAATTCTGGAGGTTTATAGTATGATTACCACTTGATTTGACGAAAGTCAAAAGAACCTTTCCCGCTATATCTAAAATACGCCATTCTGCGGCTTGCATGGCCTGTATTTGAATTTGATGTTTTGTTGGATTAGGAGCAAAAGAAAATGTTTCTTTGAGAAGAGAAGCTTTCGTTGGCACAATTGAGCTTTCTAAAACTACAATTATGGTGTCTTTTTGATCTTCAGTGATGGAAAAGTTTAGGGTTTGTGGAAAGAAATTTTCTGCTTGAATGACAGCAGAGAAAGTACCGTTCAAATTACCCCATCTGGCCCAGCCTTGATCATCTGTAAGTAAGGAATCTTGGCCAATAATAACATCTGCATTAAAAATAGGGCTTTGTGTATCACTGTCTACTAATTGAACGTACACACGCCCTGCACGATGTTCTTCCCACTCCCAAATCATCAAGCCCCTTGTACGCTCGCCACCTATAATTCTGCCAGAAGGCAAATAAGGACAAGCTGACCACAAACCACTAAATCCACCACTTGGACCTTCGAAGGTATCATAAAAGCCAACTTCTACAGGCACTTCTGGATCGGCCAAATCAACAATTCTTAAGCCTTCCGTATTGTGAGCAATGTAAACAAAATCACCTTTTATATATGGATTGTGAACCAAACTTTCATTGTTAGCCGTATAGGTAGCTACAGCTTCCAAGTTATTAGGGTCTTCTATATTCCAAATGATGGCATCGCGCCCGTCTTGTTCGTTAGCTACTATTAAATACTTACCGTCCATAGTCATGGTTGAAGAATGCGTTGATCCATTCGGATCAGGGATTCGATATAAAAAGGTAGGATTGCTTTTATCGCTAATATCCACTACATCAGTTCCGGGTTCAAAAAAGGCATGTGCAAATAGTAAATTGCCTCTAACGTGGCAATCATGTATATAATAACCAGGATTATAAACACCCACTTCAACTGGTTCAAAGGGATCACTAATATCTAGTATATGCACACCGGAGGTTGTTGTTGTGCCATTGATATATACATATGGACTATCATCAAAAATATCCTTCTGAATGATATGGCCTTTATCAAAGGTATCGTCATAAGAGCTAATCAAGTTGGCATAATCAGGTAAAGCGCCCAGATCAATGACTTGCATGCTATGATCGGTATCCTGAACATCCGTGACGACATAAGCTTTATCCGCAATCACAGTTATTTCGCGCCAATTAGTACTAGGACCCGGTATAAAAGCCACTTCATTTTCCATCCCATCTGGATTGTCTAACCAATAGATAGCTGTACCTGTTTTGGCACCTACCAAAGCATATTCTTGTCCTAATGGATCGACATATACCCAGCTTCCAGAGTACCTCGAGTCTCCTCGATCAATGGCTGCAATTAAATCAACATTCAGAGAAATTTGAGCATTCAGAGAGAAATATGAAAGAAGAAGAGAGAGCGAAAATAAAAATGACTTCAGCTTATTCATGAAAATTGGAGGTTGATTCTAATAGGATATTTTCTTGTTTTAAAATTGGCAATTTTATTTTAAAAGTGGAGCCCTCCGCATCAGATTTATCCAGCCATATGCTTCCTTTGTGATTTTCAACTATTTTTTTGCAGATGGCTAGGCCTACACCAGAACCCTCAAATTGGTCTTGATCGTGCAATCTTCGAAAAATTTCGAAGATCTGGTTTCCATATTTTTGATCTATTCCAATGCCATTATCAGAAATGGAAATGAAGTGATGATCTTGAGTGGATTCGAAGGAAATGTGAATAATAGCTTTCTCGTTTTTATTATACTTTAAACTATTCTCGATTAAATTCTGAAAAAGGGAAGTCATTTGATTTTCATTTGCCCAACTCATCGGTAGAGCATGACTTTCGATGATGGCGTTTTTATTGTTGATCTCGTTTTGAAGATTAAAACTAACTTTTTCAATGACCTTATTAAGATCAACTATTTCCATTGTACTATCCAAATCGCCAACCCTTGAATATTCCAATACATTCTCTATTGTATGATACATCTGCTTAGCACCCTTAACGGCTGTCGCCAAATAATGTTGCAATTGAGGGTCTTCCGTTTTGATCAGCTTTAGCTGAAGCAGACTTAGATAGCTACTTACATGTCTTAAAGGCGTTTTTAAATCATGTGAAGCAACATAGGTTATCCGTTCGAGCTCTTCATTTTTATCTTTTAGTTTGTCTAATAAGTTTCCTAATTCTTTTTCTCTTTGATTACTCTCTAATTGAAATATCTTTAAAGTAAGAATAAGGGCTACAAATACGATTACAAAAGAATAGTAGCGAACCGTCGGAATTACATATTGCTCAAAAGGTGCAGAGTAGTAGTAGTTGTAAATAGTGGAAAAGGTAAAAGAAACGATAATTAAGCCATATAGGACTTGGGAACTTCTTCGTTTTTTTAGAAAAATTGTAATGAGTGGAGCAATGGCAAAAAAGGCAATTACTGCATTTAATTTGGGGCCAAATAATAAATTAAAAATAGTGATGATGAATATGGCTCCAATAATTAGCAGCCATCTAGCCGTGTAGTAATGCTTCTTTTTTTGAAGATAGAATATAAATAGATAAAAAGGCAAAGGAAAACAACTTACTGCTAAAAGGCCAGGTGTGAAGTTGACGAATAATATAAGAAGGCCTGCTATCTGCAGCAGAGTAGCCAAAATGGCCATGTGGTTGAGTAGCCTTATTTTTTTTAACTCGCTTTCCGTTGTATCTGTGTAAACACCAATATCAGAAAGTCTTCTCCAAATTTTAAGCATTACTTTAGATCGTTTAATACACTTTGATTTAAGTTTATTTCTAAGCATAAGATTTTAATCAGATTAAAGCTCAGCGATTTATAATAGCCTTAGCTAATATGCAGAGCTGAGTAAAGACGTCTTCACAATGCTTAGTAAGCTAGATTATAGTGTATTTAATGCTTTGTAATTTAAGTTTATTGGTATCTTGAAGTTGCGGGTCTTGCTCGAGTTAGGGCGAGTATATCATACAAAACTGAGCAAAAATACATTTCAAAATGCTAAGTAGTTTAGATTACAAATTTTTAATTTACGTTGAATCTTAGGTATGTTTATACTGCGCTCTAATTACTAAAAGTATCTTTGTGCGCATGATTTATGATGCTGGATTCGTCAAGATAAGTATTTCTAATTGAAAAATCTTATTTTGATCACTCGAAATTTATCAATTCTATATTAAATGTTGAAAGCCATAATTATTGATGATTCTGAAGATGCTATAAAAAATTTGCAACTAGATTTGGCGCGATTTGCTTCTAGTATACAAGTTGTTGGTACAGCCGATAGTGTCGTCAGTGGAGCTAAACTGCTTCGCCAAAGACCTACTGATCTATTGTTTTTGGATATACAATTAGGAGATGGGACAGGATTTGATATTCTTGAAATTTTGCCTGACCTCAAGGCTAAAGTAATTTTTACAACTGCATCGGATGCCTTTGCAGTCGAAGCCTTTAGAGTGGCAGCGGTTGATTATTTGCTAAAGCCTATAGATCCTCAACAATTGGAGGAGGCCATCAAAAAAGTAGAGGCACAACTCTTAGGTCAAGCTGAAAGTATCGCTCTACTTAAAGAAACGATGACAAAAGGAGAGCGCACAGGCCGCTTAGCTTTACATACCCTTGAGAAAATTCAAATTGTAGAAATTAAAAATATTGTACGTTGTGAATCAAGTGGTAATTACACTCAATTCTTTTTGGGAGACCAGAAAAAAATACTAGTTACTAAAACACTAAAAGAGTTTGATAAAATTTTAAGTCCTTATGGCTTTCTACGCGTTCATCAATCTCACCTCGTCAATTCAGCATGGATTGAGGCCTTTCTAAAACAGGATGGGGGATATTTACGCATGAAAGATGGTGCACAAGTAGTAGTGTCCACTCGCCGCAGAGCACCACTGCTTAAGCTGTTGGGGTAGTGGTTATACCATTTTACAAACAAGTATTGGAGATAATATCTGAAACTTTTATATCACTTATTTCCAGTTTTTTTTCTTTTATCCAATCTAGGAAATTTTGAACGGTACTTTCATCCATCTTACCCCAAGTTTTTTCATTGCCAAAATGTGGTGCTGAAACTTCTAGGGCTTTCAACAGATTTATATTTTGATCTGTTGCTGGGACAAGTTGATGGAGTAGATCAGTGGATTCTTTCGGCTGGGTCTTACTGTATAAATAACCCCTTTTGGTGGCGGCTAAGAATGCACGATACTTTTCTTTATGAGGCTTAATCATTTGTTCATTTGCTGCTATCAAAGGAGAGTAGGAGTAGGGGATATTATAGTCCCGTAGACGGAAATAATGGAATGAATGACTAGATGCTTCAGCTTCCACACCTTCCCAGTTTTGGAAAATCCAAGTGGCATCGGCTTCTCCACTGACAATGGTATTCCAGATGCCTAGTTTATTAGGGTAAATGATTTTAATATTACCATTTCCTTCATCATTTTTTATAAGTTCCTTGATAATTCCATCTTCGTATCTGGCTTTGTACGAACTGTAAATCCTTCCATCTAGGTCTTTGGGGCGATTGATGTCACTTTCAGATAACACAACGATGGCACTCAAATCTGTCTTTAGCAAGCAAGCAATACCAATTAGCTTGAAGGGCGTGCTCTTAGTTCTGTAACTGATTACACTTTCGGTAGGGCAGAGTGCAAAATCAGCTATTCCTAATTCTACTTTTTTGGCTGGCGTAAGCTGATAATTGTCCATAGAGGGATCTATGATATTTACCTCTAAGTTTAGGTCCTTATAGTAACCTTTTTCTTTTGCCATAAAGAAGCCAATATGGTTGATATTGGGTGTCCAATCGAGTGCTATGGTCAATTTATTCATAAAGTGTTTTTACTTCATACTAAAGTTTAGTTACAATCAAATTGTTTACTGTGTTTGGAAGAAAGAATGGAGAAATAAAAAGAAGGTGGATGGTACTCACCTTCTTGAGTGATTAAATATGGCTTAGAACTATATATAATCAAGAGAATTATTCCTGAAGAATAAAAAAGTTTATTCATCATTTTTTTCTTTTTTAATCCCCTGTTTTAAAAAACTTCCAAACACATTCGGATCGCTGCCGCTTGGCAAAACGGCTATTTCTACTTTAGAAGCTAATTCTTTATTCACGACAAAGGATGCGTAAACTGGATTGTCTTGATAGACCTTAGCCAATTCTAACTGCTTGGCAAAATCTACTTTATTCAGGAGTTTTTGTTTTTCTACCTCTAAGGCGGTTCGTTCTTTTTGTTTTTGGATTTCTAAATTTTTTAAGTCTTCTTTCTTTTCCAATTCCGCTTTCGCTAAAAGTCTTAATCTCTTTGCTTCAGCTTCTGCTTGGCGCTCTGCAATTTGGGCAGTAGTTTCTGCTTTTGCTAACTCACTTTTTCTTCTATTTTCTTCTGTTTTTGCTTGAATCTTGGCTATCCTACTTTCCGATTCGGCCTGAGCGATACGAACTTTTGCGTCAGCGTCTGTCTTTTGTTTGTTAGCTTCCGACTGCGCAAGGGCAATTATGCTTTTTTGTTTAATGCGTTCCAGCTCTTGCTGTTGCAAACCTGCTTGCTCCATCGCTTGCGTATAACTAGAAGGAAAAGTGATTTCTTTCAAGAAAACCTCTTTGATTAATATCCCTTCTTCAGCTAAATTGTCTAGTAAGTGTTTTTTAATTTTTTCTGTAAACGACTGCCTTTGCTTTCCAAAGACAGAATCAATGCTTATAAATTCGCTTGCCTTTTCATTCGTTAATTCCATCATTCTAGGGTACAAGATTTTTTGCGAAAAGCTATCTGGTAAAACAAATTGACTATAAAAAACCTTAGGTTTGTTAATCTGCCATCGAATAGACAAAGCTAAATTTATAGGTACGCCATCGCCCAATCTGATCTGATAGGCATGAAAATCATTTACTTCATCTAGTTGATGTCCAAATTGATCTTCCTGACAATTCCAAGATAAGATGCTCAATGCGAGGAGGATGAGGATATTCCATTTCATAGCGGTACGGGTTTAAGTTTTAACGATAAACCAAAAATGCTATAAAATGAAATCCTATGTAGGGGAGTAATATTAGTCGATAGGATTAGTTGATTATTCGTTGGGGAGCATTCAAAATTCAAATTTTGAATGCTCCCTAAAAATAATAATTACTTAAGTTGATTTAATAACTCATCTACCGCTCTTTTCAATTGCTCATCTTCACCTTTAGCCTTACTATCTGGTGCATTTTCCACAATGATGTCTGGAACAGCAGGGCCGTGCTCCATATTTTCACCAGTTGCTTTTACATACCATGCACGGAATGGCATTCGAATGAATGAACCATCCATCAAGCTATATCCACCTGTAGAAATTACTGCCCCAAAGGTAGGTTGTCCAACAAGCGTACCAATATCTAATGTTTTGTATGCATGAGAGAAAATTTCTGCATTACTATAGCTATTTTGGTTACACAAAGCAATAGACGGTTTGGTCAAAGCTGGAAAAGGTAAACGCTCACCATAGGGGTAGTATTCTTTAAATGCCTTATTTTCTTTTTTGATATTATCCGACGCGCCCCTAGGAATAGTGTATGAATGTTGACGTACGTTTAGTATGGTCATTAACATGTCGGTAGTCCATCCGCCACCATTAAATCTCACATCAATAACAATCCCTTTTTTATCCAGACCACTTGCAGTAAGTTCTCTCTGGAAACGTTCAAAACTTGGCCAATTCATACCTTGAATATGAATATAACCTAATTGGCCATTAGAATATTTTTCTGTGAGTGCTTTACGCTCTTTTACCCAATCTTCATATAATTGAGAACGAACACTTCCGGTAGGACGAATAACTACCTCTCTTTCTTCTCCATTTGCACTTCTCACCACCACCAATGTTCTTTCGTTAGTTGTCCCTTCCAGAATACCATAAATATTAGTACGGGCATTAATATTCTCTCCATTGATTGAGACTAGGGTTTCACCGACATTTAATTTGCTTTTTTCACGATCTGCTGGGCTGTTGCTCAGAATACTTGAAATAACAAGATTATTACCCTTAATTGCTGTTTCGATGCCTAGTAAACCTGTTCTGTTCCGTTGGGTTTGTTCTGGATCGGAACCATACATACCCATATGACTCGCATTTAATTGACCAAGCATTTCATTGAACATGTCTCTAAAATCTTGGCTAGTAGATGCTGCTAGTGCTCTTGCTTCGTATTGCTGACGTAGCTTAGTCCAATCATAGCCGTGGAATTGTGGGTCGTAGAAACCTTCATTCATGGCTCTCCATGCCTCATTAAATACTTGACGTCTAATTTCTGGGTAGTTCATTTTCATTTTTGCTTGGAAGGAGAGCGTTTCTTGTTTTTTTGAACCAGGGTTGAAGTTGCTCAGTGTACCTCTTCCATCAAGCAAATACATATTCTTATGCTTCTCGTCCCATTTGATGGAGCGGAAAGATTTTCCTGAAAGTAAAACTTTCCCTTCAGAGCCATCCCATTTTATACTGTTGAATGTACGTTTTCCTCCACTTCCTTGGCGTCCACCACGATTAGTGCCATAATAGAAAGTTTCTCCATCTTTAGAAATAGCTAAGTTTGATTCATTTCCTGCTAAACGAGTGACCTGCTCTATACGATCATGAATGTCTTCAAAATCTATTTGTATACTCCAAGCACTATCTCTTTTTTCTTTCTTTTTATCATCTTCTTCGTCTTCCCAGTCTCTTCTTGTTTTTTCCCAATCAGCTTTGTTTAACCATACAAACCAAACATCAGTATCCCCATTATTACGATCAGATAAAAAGCCTAATTTACTGCCATCTGCACTCCAAACTGGAGAATTATCTGTTCTTGGGTGAAGACTTACATTTATACCCTTAGAACTATTATCTGCTGGATGAATATATATTTCTTGATTAAAATCTAAGTCAGACAGACTATAGGTTAACCATCTGTTATCAGGGCTCCAGCTCAAGCCAGAAGGCGTAGCCCACCCATCTAACAATACACGCTCATTTGTCATATTACCTTCCCCATCAATATCTGCTACCATTAGTTTTCCTCTTCCTTTCTGAATAGCAATTTGTTTTTTATCGTGTGATAAGACAAAGCGAGATTCGTTATCTGTGCTTTTCGTAAGTGCCTTAGTCGTCAGCTTTAGTGTTTTTGCTAGGCTTAATTCGGAAGTATCTGCCGATTGAACTAAGAACAAGTCATTATTACCGTTTCTATCAGAAATGAAAATAGCAGTAGTATCGCTTAACCATGCAGGACTTTGCTCGCGAGCAGAGTGATGAGTGATGGTACGTGTACGCTTTTTGTCCTTTTTAGCTTGACGAACGAAAATTTCACCATTCACTGAAAAGATCAATTCTTTTCCATTAGGTGATAAATCGAATGAGCTTGCATTACTAGAATAAGATTTGGATTCTTCCAGGTCAAAACGATAGTCAGCGGTTACATCAAAGCTTAGTTTTTTGACCTTTGAATTTTTGACTAAATCTTTTGAGTATAAATTCGTTTCATAGGCAATTACAGCTGTTTTACCATCAGCGCTAATATCGTATGAGCGAATTCCTTCTTTAGTAAACTTTGTCATCTGCTTGGGCTCACCCACTTTTGCACCATCGTTTAGCTTTTGTTGATACAAATTATAACGGCCACTCTTAGCGCTTACAAAGTAAAGTGTATTATCGTCGCCCCAATCAGGATGCGTATCTTGACCATCATAAGAGCTGATCTGATGATAAACATCATTCTGAGTATCATATACCCAAATATCCCTATTTGCAGGACCAACATATGCTTCCCTTACATACCTACAATTACCCATTACTAAAGCAATATAACGGCCACTCGGAGAGGGCATTGCACTTAAGCCTGTCGCATCCATAGCACGTACAGGTGTACCACCATTCACACTCACTTTCATTACTTCTGCTTCGCGCTCTACTTGAGCAAACATTCTTCGACTTGAAAAAAGAATGTGATCATTACCCATCCACTGAGGTGAACTATCTCCACCTGAAAAATGCGTAATTCGTCTAGGTACACCACCGTCTGGATTCATGATAAAAACATCAGTGTTACCAAACCTCGAACTCACAAAGGCAATCTGTTGGCCATTTGGACTCCAGCTAGGATAAGAATCATAGGCTTCGTGTATTGTGATTCGTCTGGCTAATCCACCATTCATGGAAGCGACCCATAGATCGCCTTGATAACTAAAAGTCACCTGACTACCATCTGGGCTTATAGAGGGTTCTCGAAGTAGTTGAATGTCCTGCGCAGACAGAGAATTCAACGAACAAATGAATAATAAGAAAAATAGAGGGGCGAAGTTTCGCATGTTAAGTTTAGATTTATACAAGTGATCAAAAAAAGGCGAACTGCTGTACCAAGCATGAACCAAATTTTAGAGTATGTTTAACTGTTATTCCAGCTGATAATCAATGGCTTGAGCCTACCTACTAACAAAGTTAGGGTTTTGGCTAAGGATTTGTGATGGAACTTAGCAAGCTAAGGTACTGATCCATTCACACGCCACGGTGCTCAAAGCTTTGGTTGGCAAACAGTAGAAAATTTAAACATATGATTAGTTTGAATTAGTAAAACAAGTTGAAATATATAAAACTTTTAGATTATTCTGATCAATCTACCGTCCTTTATAGTTTCATTCTACTTCAGTTCAAAAAAATTGGTTTTTAATATTTAAATACCCTGTAATCTAAATTACTTAGCATGTTGAAGGCATCTTTTTACTCAGCTCAGCCTTGCTTACTCGCCGCAATAGCTATGGCAATTAGGCTCCGCTGCGCCTTAAGCTGAGCAAAAATTAGCTGGTTCGAAACTCCAATAAACTTAAATTACAGTTTATTAAACCACTCCACAAAATAGAATATTTAATTTTTATTCTTAAAAATACTTTTCAAAACTATTTTTTTAGATTATATTTAGAATCGGAAGTAATATGCTTCCTTTTTAACTAAGGCAAATCTTGAATTTAACCCATAATGTGGATGCCCGATGCAGTGATGTTTCGGGTATTTTTTTGTTTGCTAATTCACTTCCCGTTTTTTCCAAAAAACGCTAAACAATGTTTATTCATTAGTGTTTAGATTCCAAATATTCGTATTATGGGGTTTGATTTCGAGACTTTTAAGGAATGGGATTGTAAAGGGAATTATCTTGATTTGCATGTTTTGACAGGAGAAACTTGGTTAGTGGATACGGAAGTAAGATATAATATTCGCAGGGCCAGAGGTCTTTGGGAGGTATCTTTAGTTTTCATAGATATTCATAACCCTTTCCGTTTCGTTAGGTGGGCCGTCAATAGCTGTAACACTTACGATAAGGCTCGAATCTTCGGAGATTATTTCAGAAGGATTGCTGCGAGAGATGAAAGAGGTTATTTAAAGGCAGACCAAAGCCTACTTTCTATTTGTCTGAATTAATCTTTTTATTCCCTTCTCAACTTCTACTCAGCTTACGGTGTTTTGTTTTCAATCATAGTTTTAAACCTATACCTATAATTATTTCCTATCCTTTGGTATTGTCGATAAAAGAAGTAACTTAAGGGGAATGGAAAATTATTAACGATTCCGTCTCTTAATGAAGAAACAAGAACTGAATATCATTGCTTTAGCTAATAGTGAGTCTCAGCCGAACAGCTTTGTGGTTATACTCAAAGAAGAATCTGGGACAAGGCGTCTTCCCGTAGTTATTGGTGGTTTTGAAGCACAAGCCATTGCTATCGCTATTGAAAATATTCAACCTAATAGACCGCTTACCCACGATCTATTCAAGAATACTTTAGTTTCAATAGGGGTTGACTTAAAAGAAATTGTCATCTCAGATCTTAAGAACAATATTTTTTATGCTACCCTCATCATGGAGCAGGCAGACGGAACAGTAGTGGAATTGGATTCGCGTACTTCCGATGCCATTGCTTTAGCTATACGTTTTGGATGTCCCATTTTTGCCTATGAACAAATTTTAGATAAAGCGGGTATCGAACTAGATGAGCAAACTTCAAATCTTGAAAAAGAAAAGAAAGCTGTTGGATCTGATCGTCCCCTTTCAAAGTATGCTCTAAATGATCTCACGAAAATGCTTGATGAGGCATTGAATGGTGAAGATTATGAGCGTGCTGCGCAGATTCGCGATGAATTAAAGCGGAGAAATCAAGAGGATTAATATCTTTGGCGTGATGTTTTTACTTCATGCATTAAAGAATTCATCCTATGTTCCAATCAAATACTTACCAAAAAAGAAGACAACAACTTATTGCAGATGTAGAAGATGGCATAATCTTACTCATGGGTAATGATGAAAGCCCTATGAATTATACCGATAATACCTATCATTATCGCCAAGATTCTAACTTCCTTTATTTTATTGGTATTGATCAAGCCCATCTTAATGCTATTATTGATACCAGAACTGGAAAAACAACTCTTTTTGGCAACGATATTTCTGTGGAGTATATCGTTTGGATGGGTCCACAACCATCCATGAGAGAACTAGCAGATCGTTCAGGTATAGAAGAGGTTTCCCCATATAATGTGGTTACAAATGTTTTGGCGAAAGCCCAAAAAGAAGGGACGCCTATCCATATCCTTCCTCCATATAGAGCTGCCAATAAAATTAAGCTTAGTCAGTGGCTTCAAACACCTATTCAAGATTTACAAAAGTGGGTATCTGAAAAACTGATTAAAGCAGTTATCAAACAAGCATCTATCAAGAGTGCTGAAGAAATTGCTGAGATGGAAAAAGCGGTAAACATAAGCCGTAAAATGCACATTGCTGCCATGCGTCAGGCAAAAGTAGGGATGAAAGAGGCCGAATTGGCAGGTCTTGTAGAAGGTATTGCTGTAAGTGGCGGCGGACATTTAGCTTATTCGGTTATCCTTACGGTAAATGGGCAGACCTTACACAATCATTATCATGGCAATACATTGACTTCTGGTCGTCTGGTCTTAGGGGATTTCGGAGCAGAAACGGCTATGCACTATGCAGGTGATATTACTCGTACTTTCCCCGTTGATAGAACATTTACGTCCAAACAAAAAGATATTTATCAAATTGTATTAGATGCTGAGGAAGGGGTAATCCAAAACCTAAGACCAGGCATTACCTATCTGGATATGCATTTGCAAGCAGCAACAACAATTACGGATGGACTGAAAGCATTAGGGATTATGAAAGGTAGCACGGACGATGCAGTTCAGGCAGGAGCCCATGCAATGTTTTTCCCTCATGGCCTGGGACATATGATTGGCTTAGGAGTGCATGATATGGAAGACCTTGGAGAAGATTATGTTGGTTATGGACCGAATCATCAGCGTAGTACCCAGTTTGGACTGAAGTCTTTAAGACTAGCTAAAACTTTAGAAGCGGGATTTGTAATTACGGTAGAACCAGGTATTTATTTCATACCTGAGCTGATTGCTAAATGGAAAGCTAACAATCAATTTACTGACTTTATCAATTATGATAAGTTGGAAAGTTACCTAGATTTTGGCGGAATCCGAATTGAGGACGATGTACTCATTACAGACCATGGGAGTCGGGTACTTGGAGAACGAATTCCAAAAACAATCAAAGAAGTGGAAGCCGCTCGTTCCGGCGATTTATAAATCTTCTAGCCATTGCAGTATCTTCTTTTTTACTTGAATTTGCTGCAATGGCCAACTTGCCACTTCAATATGTGAGGTATTCGGTAAAGTCAAAAAATCGAGCCTATGTTGTTGCTTTTTTTGGAATACTTCCGCAAAAATCTGTGCACTCTTGTAATTCACCAATCCATCCCTCGTTCCATGAATACACAGAATAGGACCCGGTGCCGGGTGATTCAAAAAGTTAATTGGATTCGCTTTTTGAAATTGCTTACTATCTGCCTTTCCTGCATAAATTCGAAGCGATAAGGCTTTGTTCATATGCTGTAATTCGAGTGGTGCTCCTAATGCGATCAATCCTTTTAATTGATGGGCTGAAATTTGATACTTTTGTTGACTCTCTTGATCTAAGAAGGCCAAAGCTGCTAAATTACCACCTGCCGACATGCCTCCGACAATGATATCTATATCTTTTCCCAGATGTTGTCGAAATAGTTCTTTAGCTCTTTGAATAGCTAAGAAAGCATCTTCTCGAATTTGATTAGAGTTAAACTTAGGGACTTTGCGATATGCAGGAAGAATAACGGGATAACCTTCTTGGACAAAGCAAGCTGCATTATTTCGAAAAGTTTCAGGCTTTCCAAATGCCCATCCACCACCATGAAAATAGATGATGACTTTATCTTTTATTGGGCGATTAGGAAGAAAGAGTAGTAAATACTGATTCTTATCCTTCCCAAAAGGAATTTTAAGTTCTTTAGCCAGCATAGGCAAGGGATTGGTATAAGTTCGATACCAATATTCTCCTAAACTTATCACTTCATGTAGGACTGTACCTTTCGGTAAAATCTTATTTGCCAACATTACTTTTTGGCCGTTCGTTTATAAAATACAAAACCATTCTTGCGACCAATTTCCTTAAACTCAGGATATTCTTCTACATGATGGGTTTTGTGGACTTTGGTGACCAAATAAACGTCTTTATCAATAGGTCCAGTCAGCATAAACTGTTTTCTAGGCTCTCTATCTTCTTGCTGATAAAGCTTTTCATAAGGCTTCTGCGTATAAAATAGATGAGCATAAGACTTGTATCCAGAAGTCATGACATAACAATCTTCTCCCTGTCTTTCTTCAAAAAACTCAATAGCTGCCCTTTGCGAAATACGCTCAATTTTACCAATGTAGAAGAATAAGGTAAGCATGACAAAAACAGCAGTCCCAGCAAAGAGCACCGAAAATCCTAATTGTTTTTGACCTTTGACAATGGTTCGAACAGCATAAATCATCAAAGCTAATAGGAATACGCCAGGTATGATTTGCCAGATCGTCCAATTCACATCTGCTTCTAGGTTTGCTTGTGCAAATGGGTCATTGATTAGTGGAATGATACTTTCTACATTCATTCCAATGAATGGTAAGGCCACTGTAGCAAATACAAAAATACCCCCAACGATATATAATAGCCTCTTCATCCAAGGGCTAAAATCAATGCCTTCTTCCAATATATGATAAATAGTATTAGCTGCTAAGAATGTTAGGGGGAAGTAACACATAGAAGAGTAGTGTACAATTTTTGATTTCACAATAGTGAAAAGAATGAGTACTACCCAGAAAAGATATTTCATCCACTTTTTAAAATCTTTGCGATAAGCAAATTCTTCCTTCGGCATTGGCCAAAAGTTACGAATAGCAAAGATGGAAGCAGGGAAACAACCAACTAATAAAACGGCAAAGTGATAACCTGGAAACCCTCTATGACCTGCATCCGGCGTACTAAATAAGCGATATTGATATATATTAAACTCATTGATAAACCAAGGGCCATTTTTAGCAGTCTCTACGCCATACCATCCTAGTGTAACTAAAGTAGCGGCAAAAGTGAAAAATAGAAACTCTGGTACATTGACATAAAAACGTAGGCGCTGATCGACCCAATATACAAAAAAGGTCAATGCTGCAATCAAATAAGCTACCTGACCTTTAGTAAGAATACCGAGTCCAATAAAAAAACCTCCAATGAATAGATAAGTCCAAGGATTCCATTTCAATTCAATATTGCCAAATTTATCTTTCTTCCAATAGAATAGGATAAAGAAATAAATCCCTAAAAAGATAAAGAAGTTGAAATAAGGGTCGATAATCCCTGATTTGAAATACAGAAAAGGTAAGATACTTCCAAAGTAAACACCTGCCCAAATGTATCCAAAACGATCATTATAAAGCTTACGTCCAATATTAAATAGTAGTACAAGTGTAGCAACGCCAATTAATGCATTTGGAAGCCTTGCTGCAAATTCATTAACACCAAATAATTTCATGGCCAAGACCTGCATCCAAAAGAAGAGCGGTGGTTTTTCCCAGAAAGGGGCAAAATCAATATAAACGCGTGTATAATCTTGCGTAAGCAACATTTCACGACTAATCTCAGCAAAGTTGATTTCGTCCCAATCAAAGAGATGAACACCTCCATTAAAAGGAATAAAGAAAAACACACCAAGTGCTGCAAAAAGTAAGGAATACTGAATTTGTTTTGAATTCATACGGCCGTTCATTTGAAGAGGCAAAACTAACAAACAATAGCTTGTATTCCGCAAAAAAATACCATTCAATTTGTGAAAAGCTACTATTCCTTATCCGCTGGAATATCTTTAAATTCTTCTTGTAGTTTTCCCATAAACTCAATACTCAAACGTGCGAATTCATCTCGTTTAGATTTTTGAAGGGTAAAAACGGCAACACTTGTATTGGTTTCTGGAATATAAGCTACATCGGTCCCCCACCATCCACCATGATAGTATGCAGTAAAATTGGGAAAAGAAATATTATTTATACCTAGGCAATAGTTAGACTTTTCTTTTGGAAGCACGTACTGATACATCTCTTTGAGAATGGACTCGTCTTCAATAATTTCTCCTTCAAATAGATACTGAAAAAATAAGGCAGCCTCTTTTGCTGTTGTAGCAATACCCCCTCCTCCATAAAGATCCCAAGACGGATTGAGGTTGTAGGAATCCCAATCGTATTTATCTGCGTATTGATGTGCTAAGGGTAATGTATTGGCTGGATAAGGTTCTAGATTTTTAAACCAAGTACTGGTGAGCTTTAATTCTTCAAATTTCAAGAGCTTTTTTATTGAATTATAGAATGGGAGCCCTGTTGCTTGTTCGATTATTTCTGTTAGTAATAGGTAATTAATATCACCATATTTAAAATTTGTGCCAGCGTCGAATAACGGACCTCCAATCTCTGCACTTCTTTTTATCTGTTCTTCCTTTTTCCAGTTGTATTGTGGGTTTTGACGAACAAATTGGAAGTAAGCTTTATCTACATAATCGTTTATCCCTGAGGTATGTGATGTTAAATGGCGTACGCTTATAGCATTAAAATCATAGCCATTCTTTTTAAAAATCTGATTGGTTTCAGCTGTTAAATATTTGTTGATAGGCTGATCTAGTTCAATTTTATCCATTTCAACTAATCTCAATATGGAGGCAGCAACATAAGGCTTTGTATTACTGGCCACTAAGATCGGTTGCTGTTCATTTAAGGTTTGTAGTGTCTCTTTATTTGAAGAACCAACAGAATACGTCCAAGATATATTGTTATCAGGGCATTCGATGTGCAGGATTACACCAATAGCGTCTTTGTGTTCATTAAATAGCGAGTCTAACTTATGTTGAAAGTAGCTTTCTAAAGTTTGAGCATGAAGAAAAAAGGGGAAGAGTAGTATGATACTTGATATGGTTCTGATTTGGTTCATATTGATGGTTTTGGAGATTTATTAAAGGTGTATTACTAAGGGTAACTCAGGTCTTAAATCAAAAGATTTTCCTTGAATATGATCGTCGAAGTATAATTCCATGAAGTGTTCGGTACCATTTTGGACTTTTACATTTCCAAGGCCATTAACAGCTTGCATGGTCTCTGTCTCTAAATTTGAACTGGTCGACCTGATAATAATAGCTGTAATTTTTTTTGCTCCATTTGGGTGTTTAAAATAGTCCCTATAGAAAGCATACTCTTCAGGAATATTTTTTAAATCAGCAAGCGTTTCAAAAACATCGGATTCAATTCCTGGATAAACAACAAAGATAGAAGGTGCTTTAATGTGGGTTTTTGAACTTTTGGCAGCATAAATACTTGAATTTGCTTCCATCCAGTCTTGGTGATATCTTACTTTTTCAAATGGAATTTTCTCAAGCTTATAATCTTTTACTTTTAGAGCAAGACTAAAGGGGGATGCTCCATTACTTTCGAATTTTGCACGCTCTTCAAAATCTAGTTGATTATTGACTTTATTGTTTTGTGCAAATTCAACTTCGTCATAAACAAAGATCAGTTCAAGGTAACCATTTAAAAAGTTGAAATATCTTCCAGTCGTTCCCTGACCTTTATGGATTTGGGAGAGTGAATCAGGAATCGCTCTAAATCCAATATTCATTAACTGCTCTTTTGCTCTATCTGGATTTTTTACCCAAATATTTAAATGGTCAATCTGTAAATCTGTAGTAGGAGATTGAGTTGGTAGATCAGATTTTTGATTCGCTTGTTTATTCTGGCAGGATGAAAAGTAGACAGTTAAAAGGACGATAATGAGGTAATTGCAAAGGTTTGCCTTAAACGTATAATGTCGGGTCATTTTTGTGGGATAATTGTATTTTTTTGAATATAGGGTTCTCCCATGAAAAGAATCATAAGAAAACCCTTATCCAATTTATGAAGGTATGTTTATTATTCGATTACTTTCAATACTAACTTACCTTTTTTCTGTCCACTAAATAGACGAAGGAAGGTTTCATTAAAGTTTTCTATGCCTTCATAAATATCTTCTTTGGTTTTTAACTTTCCTTGCATCATCCATTGCCCCATTTCCATAGCTGCTTTGCGGTAGTCTTTAGCATAGTCTAAGACTAACATCCCTTTCATGATAGCCCTTTTATTCAAGAGGTTGAGATAGTTTTTAGGACCATAGATATCATTGGTATTATATTGAGAAATGGCACCACAAATGATTACTCTAGCATGCATTCTGATATTTGCTAAAGCAAAATCTAAAATTTCACCGCCTACATTATCGAAGTATACATCTACGCCTTTAGGGCAGGTTTTGCGGATAGCTTTGTATACATGTTCATTTTTGTAGTCAATGACTTCGTCAAAACCAAGATTTTTCATGTATTGGCATTTTTCTGGACCACCAGCAATACCCACCACTTTACAGCCTTTGATTTTAGCAATTTGTCCGACGATACTTCCAACTGCTCCGGCCCCTCCAGAAACTAATACTGTTTCGCCTTCCTTGATTTGTCCTTCTTGCAAAATTCCAAAATAAGCAGTCATGCCAGGCATTCCTAGGCTTCCAATATAGGTTGGTAGTGGTGCTAATTTAGGATCAACAGAATACATCGTTTTTCCATCACTAAGGGTATATTGTTGTACGCCTCCCCAGCCAGATACGAATGAACCAACTGGATGGCTTTCATTTTTGCTTTCGATCACCTCACCCACCGTGCCTGCACGCATCACTTCATCAATACCCACTGGCGGTAGGTATGATTTTACATTGGTGATCCAAATACGCATAGCAGGGTCTAATGATACATAGTGATTACGGATTAAGATTTCTCCTTCCCCGACACTTGGAATTTCCTGCGTATCCAATGTCCAATTCTCTTCTTTTGGTAAGCCTTCAGGGCGGCTAGCCAGTAATATTCTTTTGTTCATATATATTCTACTTTGAAAAGTTCTGTTAAATTGGCAGCAACTTACAAAAATTCATTTATTTGCTCATTAAACTAGGCTAATATGAAGAAGCTTATTCAACAGTGGCATCAAATTGTTCAACATGCAGATACCCAACTATTAAAAGAAATATTAGATGATGAGATTGTTATGCATTCGCCTGTTGTATTCCGACCATTATCTGGGCGAGCTATTGTTGAGTTTTATCTGCAGGCAGCTTTTCACACTTTAGTCAATGATTCATTTCAATACGTAAGAGAAGTAGTGGGAGAGAAAGATGCCATTTTAGAATTTACAGTAGAAATTGATGGCGTTTTTATCAATGGCGTGGATATGATCAAATTCAATGAGAATGGAAAAATAATCGACTTTAAAGTTATGCTTCGACCTCTAAAAGCCGTCAACCTTATTCATCAAAAAATGGGTGAAATGTTGGAGCAGATGAAGGGATGATGTTTTGACAATGAGCGTTTGTGACGATGAGACCATGTGAGGGGGAGGCTGCTCCTGAAATGAGTTGACTTTTTTCGTGTCAATTGTATTTAGGAATCGCCCCCCCTTCACAAAGTCACTTCTTCTTCTTGCGATCAAAGAAGCCAAGTACTTTACTGATAAAGTCGTCATTGATGCCAAGTGCGCCTTTTAACCAGTTGTAGACAACAATGGCTTGTTTATCCAAATAAATAAATAGGCTCTTGATCCCATCGCCTGGTCTCGCCTTGTAATTTGTGGCGCGTTTCTTTGGCGCAGTATCTTCTTCTGTAAAGTAATATAATGCGATAGATTTACGAGTCATACCTTCTGGACACTGAATTGGATCAGGTAGGCCATGGTATGAATCTTCATCGGTATTAAAAACCACCATTCTATTATAGATCGGACTTAGTTTCTGTCGACATTCTTTCATGTCTCTGGTCCATAATTCTAATTCCCCTTTATATTCTGGTAACCAATCTTCATTCAAGTAAACCAAAACATTTACTCGGCGACGCCAGTTGCGCTTATGTGGGTGTACAGTGAAGTCTGCATGGATATTTAAGAAACCTCCTCTCTGTGTTTGATGTAAACCACCTCCTTCTAGACTTGGATCAGGCCTGAGTCCAGAGATACCTGTCAATTTACTTAATGCAGAGACAAATTCTTCGCTATTTAATTCGCGAATGACATCTTGTAGGAAGCTAGGAATACGATCCATTTTGTTCAACCCATGTTTCTTTTCATTAACATGAATATAGTGAATCCATCCAGCATCCTGTACTTTAGGAAAAGACTCCATTGCTTTTTTAGCAGCCCAATCTTCAAGGAAGTTTTCAAAAACACCGTAAGGGTAAGGATCTCCAGTTTGGTAATCCTTAGCTTTTTCGCTAAAAATGCTTTGCCATTTGTTTAGGTCAAGTATTTGTTGCTTAGTTTGTTGTTGAATCATCTCAACTGAATTAAGGTATGAAGTTAAAATACGTTCAAGTATCACCTCATACGATGTGACGTAAAGCCGGCAGGGTATTCATATGTAGCCGGTTGTTGTTCATCTTGCAAATATACTCAACAATAAATTAGGACAAGAGTTTTAATTTCAAATAGCTCTAATCAAGTATGCATTGAAGAGTATTTTGCATGCTGAATAAGAGAATGAATAGCTATCTGGTTGCACCCATAATTGGCATTTATTCAAAGGGGCTTTTGGGGAATACATTTTATTTTAGCTATTTGAGTAGCAGCCTCCCTTGTTTTATTTAAAAAATTTCCTTTCAACAATAATTCTTCTTTATATTCACCCTATGCCAAAATTATATTAATATGAAACCTTTATTATTTTTTCTTTTTTTAAATGCTTGTTTTTTAGGTAATATTTTAGCCCAAGAAAAAGATAAATGGGACGTCAATAATCCAAAGGGTATTTATAAGGATGTGAGTTTTAAAACGGACGAAGGTACGTGGATGAACTTGGACGTTAGTCCTGATGGAAAAATGATTGCCTTTGATATGCTTGGTGATATTTATACGATGCCTATTTCAGGCGGTAAAGCAAACCCTATTCGTTCTGGTCTAGCATGGGAAGTGCAGCCACGGTTTAGTCCTGATGGAAAAACGATTCTCTTTACAAGTGATGCAGGAGGGGGCGATAATATTTGGACCATGAATGTTGATGGTTCCAATGCGAAGCAAATTACCAAAGAGCGTTTCCGCCTATTAAATAATGCTGCATGGATGCCAGATGGCGAATACTTTGTAGCGCGTAAACACTTTACCTCTAGTCGTTCGCTAGGCGCGGGGGAAATGTGGATGTATCATATCACAGGAGGGAGTGGTATTCAATTAACAAAGCGTAAAAATGACCAGCAAGATGTGAATGAACCATCTGTTTCGCCTGACGGCAAATACGTTTATTTTAGTGAAGATATGTACCCAGGAGGGTATTTTCAATATAATAAAGATCCAAACAGCCAGATTTATGTGATTCGTCGCTATGATATGGAAAGTGGAACGTTAGAGAATTTGGTGAGTGGTCCAGGTGGTGCAGTACGACCGCAAATTTCTAACGATGGTAAAAAGCTTGCTTTCATACGCAGAGTAAGAACTAAAACAGTGCTTTTTGTCCATGACTTAGAAACGGGGGAAAACTTCCCCATCTACGATGGATTAAGTAAAGACCAACAAGAAGCTTGGTCTATTTTTGGTGTGTATACGGGTTTTGACTGGATGCCAGATGACGAGCACATTGTAATCTGGGGAAAAGGAAAACTCTGGAAAGTCAATGCTAAAACAGGAGAAGCTACGAATATTCCATTCACTGCTCAACCAAAGCATAAATTAGCAGAAACAGTAAGGTTTAAAAATGCCGCCTTTGAAGAAAACTTTGAGGTAAATGTGATTCGCTCAGCAGTCACTTCACCAGATGAGAAGATGCTGATTTTTAATGCAGTGGGATACTTATGGAAGAAGAACCTCCCTGATGGCCGTCCTCAGCGTATCACTTCTGACGAACATTTTGAGTTTGAAGCTGCTTTTTCGCCTGACGGCAAATCTATTGTCTACGTTAGCTGGGATGACCGAGATATGGGATCAGTGATCAAGATGAATCTGGCTAGTGGCACTAAAACTAAGCTAACGAGCAAAAAGGGAATCTATCGTACACCTACCTTTTCACCTGACGGCAAAATGGTGGTTTACCGAAAGGATGGAGGAAATATTCACCAAGGCTATACGCATAGTAAAAAGCCTGGGATTTATACCGTTAGTGCTTCAGGTGGGGCACCTACTTTTGTAACCTCAAATGGTGAATACCCAATATTTAGTGCCGATGGAAAGCATATCTTATTTCAGAAAGGTGGATTTATATTTGGTGCTCTAACAAAGACTTACAATCAGATTAAATTAAATGGTAAGGATGAGCAGCAATTGTTCAGTGGTAAATATGCACAGCGTTTCATCCCTAGTCCAGATAATAAATGGGTTGCTTGGTCAGAATTATATAAAGTGTATATCGCACCAATGCCAAAGATGGGGAAGCCAGTAGGCATTTCATCTGGTACAAAGGCCGTGCCTGTGGCACAGGTGGCAAAGGATGCAGGGATCAATATCCATTGGTCGAAAGACAGTAAGAAGTTATTCTGGACGTTGGGGAATATTTACTTCTCCGATCAGTTAACAGAGCGATTTAAGTTTGTCGAAGGGGCCTTAGATAGTCTTCCACCGATGGATAGTACAGGCCTAAAGATTAACCTTCAATTAGCTTATGATCAGCCACAAGGACAGGTATTATTTACGAATGCTCGTATCATCACAATGGATGGTGACAAAGTAATTGAAAATGGTGCTGTTTTAGTAGAAGGAAATAAAATCAAAAAAGTTGGTAGAAAGGTAAGAGTGCCAAGAGGGGCTACTGTGATCGATTGTGAAGGCAAGACCATTATGCCAGGTATGATCGATGTACATGGGCACTTGGGAGATTTTAGATATGGATTGAGCCCTCAACAGAACTGGTATTACTACGCGAACTTGGCCTATGGCGTAACGACTGCTCATGATCCTAGTTCTAATTCTGAAATGATTTTCTCGCATTCTGAAATGATTAAAGCTGGACACATACTTGGTCCGCGTCTTTATTCTACAGGAACGATTCTTTATGGAGCAGATGGTGATTTTAAAGCAGTGGTCAATAGCTTAGATGATGCACGTTCTGCCATTCGTCGTACAAAGGCTTATGGCGCATTTTCTGTAAAGAGTTATAACCAGCCCAGAAGAGAGCAGCGTCAGCAAGTGATGCAAGCAGCTAGAGAATTAGGTATCATGGTTTATCCAGAAGGTGGTTCTTTCTTCTATCACAATATGAGTATGGTAGCAGATGGTCACACAGGGGTAGAGCATAACATTCCAGTGGCTCCATTGTATAATGATGTTATTCAATTCTGGTCAAATACCAATACTCACAATACACCTACTTTGGTGGTGAATTATGGTAGTGTTAGTGGCGAATACTATTGGTATCAGCACACGAATGTTTGGGAAAAAGATCGTTTGTTGACTTTTACACCAAGAGCTGTAGTCGATGCACGTGCACGTCATCGTACCATGCTTCCTGAAGAAGAATACGAAAATGGGCATATGCTTACTTCTCGTTCTTTAAAGAAATTGCAAGATGCTGGAGTGAATGTGAATTTAGGGGCACATGGTCAATTGCAAGGATTAGGGGCACATTGGGAATTATGGATGTTACAACAAGGCGGAATGAGCAATCACCAAGCTTTAAAATGTGCAACGATCAATGGGGCAAAATACCTAGGAATGGATAGCCAAATTGGTTCTATTGAAGAAGGAAAACTAGCAGATTTGCTAATCCTAGATAAAAATCCATTAGAAAATATTCGCAACTCAGAATTTATCAAATACACCATGGTAAATGGTCGATTGTACGATGCAGCTACTATGAATGAGGTAGGCAATTATACAAAGGATCGTCAGCCTTTCTACTTTGAAATGGAAGGAAGTGGAAATGCTTATCCGATGATGAGCGATTCAAAATCTTTAATGCCAGTACAGTGTGCCTGCCGCAGGCACTAGACTAATAGACTTGTTCACCGCATCACCAAATGGCTATGAATGGCAAAGTTATATCTTGTACTTCGTTAAAAATACCTGCCTTTGCCGGCAGGCAGGCTCGCCAATACTACGGCATTGTCTGTGTTTTTTGCCTCGTGCAAAATAAAATTTGCTTCATTCTCGCTCATTCGTGATACGATGAACAAGTCCAATTAATAAAATAAAGCCCTGTAAGGATTTCTCTTGCAGGGCAATTTATAGCTCAGCAAAATGATTAGTATGAAACGAGTATGATCTTTATTAATCATCCGCCTTAGGCGGACACGCAAGGGAATGATTAAAAAAGATTATGCGAGAGCAAAGCGGTTCCATTTGTGCAGAAATTTTTCTGCATTTTACCACTTGCATAAAAATTTCAAACAGATGAAAAATATTTACTTACTTCTAATGCTTCTAGCATGGGTAAATCTTGCCTATGGTCAAGTTCGAGAAGCACCAAATCGCTATCGTGGCGATGGCCCCCACGAACAACTCATTATCCGAGGAATTACGCTCATCAATGGAAATGGTGCGCCACCTAGAGGGCCTATTGACATTGTGGTTGAAAATAATGTCATCAAACAAATAACAGTGGTGGGCTACCCAGGCGTTCCAATTGATCCGGAAGGCCGTCCAAAGTTAAAAGAAGGTGGAAAGGAATTGGATGTTGAAGGTATGTACTTACTACCAGGCTTTGTCGATATGCATGGCCATATTGGTGGAAAAATGCAAGGTGCTGATGCGGAATATGTCTTTAAATTATGGATGGGGCACGGTATTACAACTATTCGTGATCCAGCCTGCGGTAATGGTCTAGATTGGGTGCTTAAGCATAAAATGCGTAGTGAAAAGAATGAAATCACCGCACCAAGAATTGAAGCTTATACTGTTTTTGGACAAGGTTCGGAAGAGCCTATTAGCACGCCAGAAATGGCAAGAGAATGGGTGCGTCAAAATGCAGCCAAAGGGGCACAAGGGATTAAGTTTTTTGGGGCACCACCAGAGTTAATGTCGGCAGCACTAGATGAAAATAAGAAATTGGGACTTCGCTCTGCTTGTCACCACGCACAAATGGATGTTGGACTTTGGAATGTTTTGAATTCCGCGAAAGCGGGCTTGACTACGATGGAGCATTGGTATGGCTTACCAGAAGCTTTATTTGATGACAAAACTGTTCAGAATTACCCACTTGATTATAATTATCAAAATGAGCAAGATCGCTTTAAAGAGGCAGGAAGGCTCTGGAAACAGGCGGCTAAGCCTTATTCAGAGCATTGGAACAAGGTGATGAATGAACTTTTAGCACTCGACTTTACCATTGACCCTACTTTCAATATCTATGAAGCCAGTCGAGACTTGCATCGTGCTCGAAGAGCAGAGTGGCATGATGAATATACGATGCCTTCCTTATGGTTATTTTATAGACCAAGTCGTATCTCTCATGGTTCCTATTGGCACTTTTGGGGTACAGAAGAAGAAGTGGATTGGAGAGAGAACTATCGTTTATGGATGACTTTTATTAATGAATACAAGAATCGTGGGGGCCGTGTTACAGCTGGCTCAGATTCTGGCTTTATCTATCAGCTGTATGGATTCGCTTATGTAAGAGAATTAGAATTATTGCGTGAAGCAGGATTTCATCCTCTAGAGGTCATTCGTTCTGCTACTTTGAATGGTGCACAAGCATTGGGAATGGACGATAAAATAGGTACAGTGCAAGTTGGAAAACTAGCAGACTTTGTGATTGTAGAAGAAAATCCACTTCAAAACTTAAAGGTTTTGTACGGCACAGGAGCTATCAAGCTAACACCAGAAAATGAAGTAGTCAGGGTAGGAGGAGTGAAGTATACGGTAAAGGACGGTATTGTATTCGATGCAAAGCAATTATTAGAAGATGTGAAGAAAATGGTGAAAGATTCTAAGACAAAAGACGACTTCGAAATTACACAGCCTGGAATGGAAAAGAAGAGTAACTAATGATAAAAAAAGGAATGAGCAACTCATTCCTTTTTAAAATTTTTTGGTATTAAGATAGCCTTTCTAAAAAGCTCATTTGATCTTATATGTCAATCCACAAAGGAATATCATATGCAATCATTTTAAACAAAAGTACAACTTTGATACACATAAAGCCAATAATATCAAACATATTTAATATAAAAAAAATACAAATAATATATTATTTAATTTGTTGATTGAAGTATCCGCTATTTTGACCATTATTTAGGGGGTTTTTACCTGTTGGTAATAGCATTAATGGAGTAAAATTGTAGTGGACAAAATTCAGAAATCATGGATAGAAAGAACTTTTTGAAAAAATCTATTTTTGGTGCTGCTGGACTTGGGCTTGGTACCAAGGCTTTAAATGCAAAAACAGAAAATAAAGAAACATCCACTTACGATAAATTAATGGAACAAGTGGGATTTAACCACTTGCCAAATGAAGAAACGATGACTGCCAAAACGGTTCTTCATAAAGCTAATACGCGTGGGCATGCTAATCATGGTTGGTTGGATTCATACCACACTTTTAGTTTTGCTAATTACTACAATCCAGATCGTATGCACTTTGGTGTGCTTAGGGTATTGAATGATGATGTGGTAGCGGGTGGCCGTGGTTTCCGCCGTCACCCTCATGATAATATGGAAATTATCTCCATTCCGCTTTCAGGCGATCTTGAGCATAAAGATAGTATGGGGAATACTGCTGTCATCAAACAAGGTGATGTACAAATTATGAGTGCTGGTACAGGGATTTACCATAGCGAATTCAATAAGAATAAAGATCAAGCAGTTCGTTTCTTACAAATATGGATGTTTCCGAATAGAAAAAATGTGGAGCCACGTTATGATCAAATTACAGTTGAAGAGATTGCCAATGATTCTGTATTTAGACAAGTTTTATCACCTAGTGCAAAAGACGCTGGTGTTTGGACTCATCAAAATGCATGGTTTCATTTAGGTAATTTGGAAAAAGCTTGTTCAGAGACTTACCATATTCGTCGATCAGGTAATGGTGTATATGCCTTCATCATTGAAGGGGATGTGACAATCGAAGGCCAAAAATTGAACAAAAGAGATGGCTTTGGCATTTGGGATACCAATCAATTAGCCATCACCGCAGATACTAATGCTAAGGTATTATTGATGGATGTGCCTATGAGGTTTTAGCATACTTATGGGATGGTAGTTCATTATTGATATAATAGATACTTTGCTCTATTTGCCCTAAATACCGCCAAATCTTCTTGCCATGTCGCTCTAATTTCTTCTTCTGTTTTTCCTGCGATAATAGCTTTGCGCAGTGCATCGCTACCTGCCAATTTATCAATGAAGTTCGTCTTCAAAAAGAATTTCTCCTTTTCAGGAAATGCTTTGTAAGCATTGATGAGGTAGGATAAATCCAATCGTGCTTTGTTTTGTAATTCTTCTAAGGAGACTTTCGTCAAATTAAGCCCGTAACACTCTTTTTCCTTTAGCTTTGGATACTTTGCTCCCGGCATAGGTACAGGCGTGAAAGCATAGGGCATATCCGTAAAGTCAGGATGTCCATAGACTTGAAACTGGGTATTCGTTCCTCTACCCACACTTACTTGGGTACCTTCCAAAAAGCATAATGAAGGGTATAAATAGATCGAACGAATATTTGGCAGATTAGGAGAGGGTTTAATGGGTAATTCGTAAAAATCTTGATGATCATAGTTTTTACAAGGAATCACGGTCAGTTCACATTGTTGTCCATCACTTAGCCATCCTTCACCATTCACCATTTGAGCATATTCGCCTACGGTCATACCATGTACAACTGGGATGGGATGCATACCCACAAAAGAAGAAAAATCTGGATCTAGCATGGGGCCATCCACATAATGACCATTAGGGTTAGGTCGATCTAATACCATGAATTGCTTCCCATTTTCGACACAAGCCTCCATTAGGTAATGCATACTAGAGATATAGGTATAAAATCGAGCGCCTACGTCTTGTATATCGAAAATAATAATATCAATATCTTCTAAGTCTTCTTGGTTGGGCTTTTTCTTTTTCCCATAAAGGGAAATAAGAGGAAGGCCCGTCTTCGCATCGCGGCCATCTTCTAGCTTTTCTCCTGCATCCGCTGTTCCGCGAAAACCATGCTCAGGGGCAAATATTTTTTGTATAGCAATGCCTTTTTCAATCAATAGATCAACAATATGAGTTCCTTCGATAACTGAAGTTTGATTGACCATCATGGCTACCTTCTTATCAGCTAACTGTGGTAAGTAAAGATCAAACTGTGCTGCCCCGACCTCAAGAAGTGTATCTACGCTTATTTTTTTCAGCCTGTTGGGGGTTTGGATTGCATTTGTAGTAGGTTTACTACAATTTAGTTGAAAAAATAAAGAGCTTGCAACAAATAATTTGATTAAACTTATCATATTGTTTGATGTATTGTTATATTTGGTATCCAAAAATAATCAAGATACACGAGAAAGAGGAGCATTTGAGCATGAAGAAAAAATTATATGCTGTAGTGGATTTAGAAACTACTGGCGGAAGGGCAAGTCGGGATCGTATAACTGAGGTAGCTATTGTGCTTTATGATGGAGAAACCATTATTGACACTTTTGAATCTTTGATTAATCCAGAAACTTACATACCCTACGGAATTACTCAACTCACCGGTATATCTCAAGATATGGTGCAGGATGCACCTAAGTTTTATGAAGTAGCGAAGCAGATTGTTGAGATGACCGAAGGAGCTATCTTTGTAGCACATAATGTGCGCTTTGATTACAGCTTTTTAAGAGCAGAGTTTAGCCGTTTAGGTTTTACGTTTACACGTAAACAACTTTGTACAGTTCGTTTGAGTAGAAAAGCTTTTCCTGGACTAGCATCGTATAGCTTGGCAAAGCTTATCCAACATTTTTCTATTCCTGTTAATGCTCGACATAGAGCAATGGCTGATGCCAAAGCTACCCAAGAGATTCTTTCATACATTTTAAATAGAGATGAACACCAAGACCAAATCAATGAAATGGTCAATTTAGGTATTAAGGAATCACTATTGCCAAAAAATATTGATCTAGAGAAAATTCATGCTCTACCAGAAGATTGTGGCGTATATTATTTTCATGATCAAAAAGGAAGTGTAGTTTATGTAGGAAAAAGCATCAACATCAAAAAAAGAGTAGCAGAGCATTTTTCCAAAAAGACAGAAAAGGCCAGCAAATTACAAAAATATGTTCATGACATTAGCTACGAAAGAACGGGTAGCGAATTGATTGCATTACTGTATGAATCTGCCGAAATTAAACGTCTTCGACCACCTATTAATAGGGCGCAGCGAGTACGCCATTTTCCTTATTTTATCCATGCTTATTTGAATGAGGAAGGTTATATCTGCTTAGAAGCTTGCAAAGCGGATAGTAAAACTAGAAAAAAACTTGAGATCATAGCAGAATATCCTAGCTTGAACAGAGCAAAGAATCATCTTAATGCTATCGTGCGAAAATTTGAACTGTGTTCTCGTTTTTGTCATATACATGCGGGTAAGGGTGCTTGTTTTCAATATCACTTAAAACAATGTCATGGTGCTTGCATCGGTGCAGAGGATATGGATTTATATAATGATAGGGTAGGGGAAGCGATGGAAGTATTAAGAACGGTGTTTGAAAATGACTTCTTGATCATCGATCAAGGTCGCGAAGAAGCTGAAAAGTCTGTCGTCTTAATTAAAGAAGGAAAATATAAAGGGTTTGGTTATTTTAATGAAAATGATCAGTGGACTCGCCCGGACGAACTATACGACCTCATCACCCCGTATGAAGGTAATCCAGAGACCACTCGAATCATCCAAAGATTTCTGAATCAAAATCCTAGCACCAAGATTTTAAAGATCGTGTGAGCTGGGATTCGAACCCTTGTGTGAAGTCTTACCTCACACAAGGGATAAATTTTATCCTAAAACATCCATTTCTTGAACGAATGGCTGCTTGTAAAAACGTTTACCTGTTGCCTTGTAAATCGCATTGGCTATGGCACCACCTGCAGGAGGTAAGGATGGTTCACCCAAACCAGTAGGATCAACATTATTTTGTATAAAGAACACCTCAATTTCAGGTGCTTCTTGATGTCTAATCAAACGGAATTTATCAAAGTTGGTGGCACTAGGAATACCATTATTAAACGCTAGGTCCCCAAACATTGCATGACCAACACCATCTATAATACCACCTTCAATCTGGTTTTTGGCCGCTTCTGGATTAACTACAATACCACAGTCTACAGCACAGTATACCTTTGTTACCACTGGACGGTTTTCCTTCATCACCACTTCTGCAATCTCTGCCACATGTGTATTATGCGAGTAATAGGCACTTAATCCTTGGAAAACGCCTTCTTTTGGTGTACTCCAGCCTGCTTTTTCAGCAACTAGTTTGATACATTCTTGCATGCGATCAGGCGACCACTGCATACGTTCATCCTCCTTGTTCTTTTTTGCATTTTCCAATAGATCTAGGCGGAGTTGAACAGCATCCACTTCCATTTTTTCGCTTAATTCATCAAAGAAACTTTGTTCGGCGAAAGCCAAGAAATTCGTATACGGAGCACGCCAAGCGCCTGTAGTGATATTACTTTCCATTTTGGCATTGTCTACTCTATAATTTTCAATAGCACCCGCTGGGAAGAAGTTTGGAATCAATCCATACATGTTACTATTGATTGCAGCCTCTGTAAGGTGATAAGCAGTGATTTTTTTATCCTTAATCGCAGCTTTGATTTTATACTTAATCGCCATACGATAAGTACCTGCACTCATATCATCTTCTCTTGAAAATACAAGTTGAACTGGTGCTTTTGCCAACTTAGAAACTTCTGCTGCCTCAAGGGCAAAATCACCATATAAACGACGGCCAAAGCCACCACCCATACGCGTCATTTTTACCTCTACCTGCTCTGCTTCACGTTCTAGCAAATCAGCTACTCTCTGTCTGGTCCATTGTGGTGTTTGTATAGGACCATCTAATAATACTTTCTCATCTGTAACATGAGCAAAGAAATTCATTGGCTCCATACAGTTATGAGGCAAGAAAGGAGACTCATAAACTCTTTCGACTATTTCGTCTGCTTCCGCAAATGCACGATCTACATTACCATCATGACGTACTGCTTCTGTCTTTGCGGTGAGCAATTTAGCCAATTCTTCATCATGGTAAGTTGTACTTTCTAATGGGGTATCCTCTGTCCAAACAGCCGTAAGCGCTTTTTTACCCTGCATAGCTGCCCATGTGGAGTTGGCCAGTACGGCAACCTTATCTCCAAACTGGAGGACACTCTCTACTCCAGTAAGAGCTTTAGCTGCGGCATCATCTACTGATTGTAGCTTTTGCCCAAAAGCAGGAGGACGAAGGACCACCGCATATTTCATACCTTCTACCTTGGTATCTAACCCAAATAAAGGTTCACCTGTGATAATGTCTTTTAGGTCAACATTCTTTTTGCTTTGACCAATGATTGTGAAATCTTTTGGATCTTTTAAAGGTGCATCCTCTGGTACTTCCAATTGCGATGCAGCAGTCGCCACTTCACCATAGTGTATTTTTTCACCATTAGCATTGATGATATGCCCTTTTTCTGTTTTTAAAGTAGCCGCATCTACGCCCCATTTTTCAGCAGCAGCAGCCACTAGCATTGCTTTAGCTGTAGCACCTGCTTTACGCAAACCTTCCCATGATTGGCGAATAGATTGCGAACCACCTGCCACTTGGCGTGGAAATTTTTCTGGATCAAGCGGAGCTTGCTCAACCACTACTTTATTCCAATCTGCATCCAATTCTTCCGCTACGATCATTGGCATAGAAGTTTTTACATTCTGGCCAATTTCTGGATTTGGAGCCATGATAGTTACCACGCCATTATCTCCAATTTTAATATAACCATTAAGTGAGAACCACTGCTCTGGCATTTCTAATTCAGGAATGATTTCTGCCTGAACTTCATTTTGGCAAGAAACCAACCAACTGAAACCAAATAGCACACCACCTGTAGCTGCACCACTCACTTTCAGAAATGATCTTCTATCTATATTTTGCTTTGTCATTAGTCTAGCTTGTTTGACATGAAATAGTTAATAAGAAACTTTAACTTCATGAAGAGTTTAAGAATTTTGAGCAGCAGTTTTTACTGCTGCACGAATGCGGTTGTAGGTTCCACAACGGC
This sequence comes from Saprospiraceae bacterium, assembly GCA_022448955.1. Lineage (GTDB taxonomy): Bacteria > Bacteroidota > Bacteroidia > Chitinophagales > Saprospiraceae > JALEHC01. The sequence continues at coordinate 2,534 of JAKVCU010000055.1, read as the reverse complement.
AAATATTGCCATGCATAGCTGCTTTAATTTCTTCATCAGAAGGGTTGTTATTTTCTTTCAAGAAAGCAGCCGCCGTCATAATTTGCCCTGATTGGCAGTAACCACACTGGGGAACATCGTGCTCTACCCATGCTTTTTGTACAGGGTGCGTTCCATTTTCTGAAAGACCTTCAATGGTAGTGATAGACTTGCCTGCAGCAGCACTGATTGGAAGATTGCATGAACGGGCTGAGGTGCCTTCCAAGTGGATGGTACATGCACCACACTGCCCAATACCACAGCCATATTTTGTTCCGACAAGTTGAAGATGGTCACGAAGAATCCATAAGATAGGCGTCGCATCATCTGCTTCTACAGAATGTTCGACTCCATTTACTTTAATACTAAAAGTTGACATGCTGAGTGATTTAACGGTTATTGATGGATGATCTTTAGGGGTAAATAGGCATTAGGTAGCCTTTACAATATTACTAAAAACCTAGCTTAACTTATGGTTTTGTTGGATTTTTTAAGATTTTGGTAAGAATCTTTGCGTCTTACTTTTTAATTTTAGTATCCCAAAGCATTTTCAACGAAAAAACTAAAACTATGTTTGGAAAAAATCTAAATTTCCTGTCCTTCAATTCTTTGTTATTCCTGTTCTCTTTCTCATTTTTAGGTACAGCCCAGTCCATAATTGGTAGTTGGGAGGTAACTGAGGTTAATCACTTTGACGATCATTTTAAGGATAAAATAAAGGATCTTCAATTTCATTTTTTTGATAACGGACAGCTTATTCAAGAGTCTTCAGAGGGGTATTTATTAATGAATTATCAAGTTGAGGACTCAATGCTTAGCTTTGTAGGGCGATCTATCTCGATGTACATAGAAAATGGGCAACTGATTCTAGATAACGGTTTGTCAGAGTTGAGCGTTAAGCTAATTTTAACTCCGATACTTACTGTACCAATTACCAATTTTAGCTCACTTCTGTTTAATGCAAAAGTTAAAAAACTAGGTGATATAGAATTAAACGGAATTTATACCTATACCAACAATAAGGGAAAAAGAGGTTCATGCATAAGATTTAATAATGATTTTTCATTTGTCAAGACTTATTATAATAATAATATAGAAGACGCCTTGATAAGAATCAATACCTATTACCAGTTTATTGCCCAAACACTTGAACGTAGAATTGAACGAGAAAATATTTTATTAGAATTAGAAAAAAGTAAAATCAAAAAGAAAAGAAGAAGAAAAAACAAATCATCAAAAGATAAAAATTCTGAATTACCACCCATCCTTACACCAAATGCTTCAAAAAAAATGCTTCAATTAGATGGAAAGGAATTCGTGTTTAGAGATACAAGTATTAAAAAGAAAGTACAAGATGATGTGCCAACAGAATATATAACAGTCCAATATTTTTCCTTTACAAAAGGAAAAATGAATAATAAAACATTAAAATACAGAGCTGGAGAGTTGATCTCAGAAGTAGAACGAGAATTTATTTTTATCTATTTAGATAAAATGCTTTATTGGAAACCCAAAGGAGAACCTTTCTTTTCAGCAGAGATTAGTCCAAGGTTTTTTATCCCCAATAATGATTCTGAAGAACCTATCTACAGAGTAAGTGCTCATCTGCCTCGCTTTTTTTCTGAATACTGTGAAAACGAAGCCTTGATTACTGTAAAGTATGAGTGTGCTCAAGAAGAGTTATCATATTTCATTGATAGCAATATTAATTATCCAGAGGTAGCGATAGCTAATAGTACTGAAGGTGTGGTTATTATACAATTTGTTATTAACGAATTGGGACAAATCAGTAATCCTACAATCATAAAGGATATTGGAGATGGCTGTGGAGAAGAAGGACTCAGAATAGTCATGCAAATGAACAAGGAAGGTCTTTTGTTGCCCGGTAGAGATGCTTATGGCAATGCCATAAAAACTCAGTTTACCTTACCTATCAACTTTAGATTATAAATATATAAGTCTGCTTGAACAAAAGGTTAAGTTATCATCTATATTAGATGATTAACTTGGGTAGTTAGGCTAGTACCTGTCAGCCTCTGGCTGAAATTGGTATGATAAAATCTTTTAGTCAGTTTTAAAATCATGCGTAACTCTCCTATCGTCAGATACTTACTATTTTTGAGCTGAGGCCGTGCCTGCCGGCTGGCAGGAATTAATTTTATACAAGCAATTTTGACTAGCCGCTTAAAATTTCGGCCATCTGCTGTTGTATAGTAGCTGCAGATTGCCTTGCCTTTTCTGCAAAATCTTCGCCATCTCCTGCATAGATAATTCCTCTTGAGGAATTAACTAAAAGCCCACATTGATCATTCTGGCCATAATTGCTTACTCCTTTTAAATCGCCACCTTGCGCACCAATACCTGGTACCAGAAGGAAATGATCAGGAGCGATACGACGAATTTCTTGGAACTTTTCTGGATGAGTAGCGCCTACAACAAACATTAGATTTTCAGGCGATCCCCAAGTTTGTGCAGTACGCATCACTTTTTCGTAGAGTGGTTGATTTTTCTCTTGC
>JAKVCU010000054.1 GCA_022448955.1 Saprospiraceae bacterium | reverse complement strand
TGGCTCAGATTTATACAATATAAATTTCAGTAAACCTTTTTATATAATTTAATTTGGTTACCTGCTTAAGACTTGAGTTAGCCCTAATTTTCGACTAAATCGAAAATTAGGGCTTCTTTATGCAGAAAATTCTCTCCTTATTGTCAGTGCTTGTTTTTCAGTCCTTTCTTCTTCTTCCTTTTTTCTTGATAAACAAGGAAGCGAAAACACAGTCTGCCTAGGGCTGAAGCCAAGGCCCAATTGATTTCACTTAAAAATGAGCTATGCCAAATGTTTACATTTAGAGCCGCTCCTTCGTCGCTCGCTAAATGCTCTTAAACCAAGCCCACAACCTCATTTTTTTAATGGTAAAATCAAGAAGGCAAAATTTCAAAGGCTGATTATCAATTGTTTACAATTATAGTCTAATATCTTTAGAATCATTAAAATTTTGGGATGACTCATATTTTTTGCAATTAAAATAGAACATTACACGTTCTACTCAGTATAAGAAGTAGCAAACTCAATTTATCCAGTTATTCTATATTTCAAATCGCTCAAAAACAATGAAAAAACTATTAATCGTTTCTCTGTTTGCTTTCGCAAACTTATTACAGCTACATGCGCAAGCAGGAGATCTGACAAAGGAAGATCTGACCTATATCGAAGGAATCGAAGATACCCTTTCCTTACTTGCTTTTGCCACTATCAATGACTCTCTCGAAGCAAACCGTTTTGGAGCTACTCGTGAGTTAGCCAAAAAATTAGTTCAAGCCTTAAAAAAGCCCAATTCATTCAATTATAAGTTTGATCGCCTTCGTCAATATGTATCTATTCAATATCCACAGGATAGTACGTTCAGAGTATTCTCTTGGCAGCTTTTTGTCAACGATAAAGAATATCGATACTATGGAGCGATTCAAATCAATGAGTCTGATCTAAAATTATTTGGGTTGATCGATCGCTCTTTCCAAATGCAAGGCAATTTGGAGCAGCTGACCACCACCCCAGAGGAATGGTATGGAGCTTTATATTATGGTGTCCATGAAACGGAAGGTCCACAAGGCAAATATTATATCCTATTTGGCTATGACCACACGGAGTTTTTCCGCCAAAGGAAAATTGCAGAGGTCCTCTATTTTAAAAATGGAAAACCGCAGTTTGGTGCACCAGTGTTTATCGACCCCCAGTCAGGAACGACTAAAAATCGATTAGTCATTGAATATTCAGCTGCAACTTCTGCTGGATTACGCTATGATGAAATTCAAGAAATTATCATCTTTGATCACTTGTTGACAATGAGCGGCCAGTATGGTGAAGGTCCTACTAATTTTCCTGATGGTTCTTATGAGGGTTATAAGGAAAAAGATGGACATTGGCATTATATTGAAAAGGTGTATAATGTAATTACAGATGAAGCACCACGTCCTTATCCTGTTTTGGATAGAGACGAAACGATCAAGAAAGGAAAGAATAACAAAAATTAATGGAAAACCATCAAATTAAAGTAACCCGAACTGCCCATTACACTACTATTGGCAACGCCGGACCTGAAGTAAAATATTTATGGATTGCTTGTCACGGATATGGGCAGTTGGCCAGAAATTTTATTCGAAAGTTTGATGTTTTACAATCTGAAGATACCTTTATTATAGCACCAGAAGGCCTTTCCCGATTCTATTGGGGAGGCGTGACTGGCGAAGTCGTTGCTTCCTGGATGACCAAAGCTGACCGCCTTCAAGAAATCGAAGATTATACCAATTTTATTTCCCAACTCTATCATCGCTACTTCCCATTATTAGCTCCAAATGTAAAAGTGATATTGTTTGGCTTTTCGCAAGGCTGTGCCACCATTATGCGCTGGATAATGCGAGCCTTTCCTAGATTTGACCAAGTTATTCTTTGGGCTGGAATGTTGCCAGAAGACTTAAATTATAGACCCCATCTCTCTTATTTACAAGATAAAGACTTCCATTTTATTTATGGTTTGCAAGATGAGTACCTAACATCCCAAAGATTAGAATTCATCCAACATTTCTCCAAAGAGCAGGGCCTGAAGATTAAGGAACATACATTTGATGGACCACATAAAATTATTAGAAGTATATTAAAGGAATTTGTAGAGGAATGGGTAAAGGTATGATTATTCACTAATGCATACGATCACCGCGCAGCTCTAATTCTCCCATAATTTCTGCTTCTCTTTCTAGGTATTCTTTCCATCGTTGGTTAGTACGTTCTTCGCCAAAGTACTTTCTGGCTAATTCGATAAACAATACATAATGGCCTGCCTCTGAAACCATGAACCGATGATAGAACTCTTTTAAATGATCATCATTAATATGCAATGAAAGTAAGCGGAACCGCTCACAGCTTCTCGCCTCTATCAAAGCGCAGACCAATAGCTTTTCCAATAGCTTATCATCTCTACTTCCTCCTTTCTTTTGGAAGGAAAGAAGTTTGTTAACATATTCGTCTTTTCTTTGTCGACCAAGATTGAGATTTCTTTTATCTAATTCAGCAATAACCAATCGAAAATGTCCCCATTCTTCTGTTACGATAGGCGCTAATTCTTTTACTAATTCTTTACGCTCTGGATATTGTGAAATCAATGAAATGCAAGATACGGCTGCTTTCTGCTCACAGTAGGCATGATCCGTTAAAATCTCTTCTAAATCCATCTCTGCCAAGTTCACCCACCTTGGATCTGTAGGCAACTTCAAGCCTAACATTCTTACTTCTTGTAATTCTTTTTCTTTTGTATTTATCATAGTTATGTTTCTATTGCTCTAAGCAACTAATCTGATTCATAAAAAAGTCCATGTGATAAACTTCATACTCCTCAAAACCACTGCTCCAAAATACCCTTATGGCATCAGCTTCACTGTTTTTGAGCAAACCTATTTGGCTATTATCTAATGGATAATGCACACGATACCTCAACAATTCCGTTTCTGTATCATAGCTTCCACGATCCATTTTTCCAGACTTCAGGTTAACAAAGTCTCCGTTTAATAGTTTAATTGTAAGGACACTTCCCTTTTCAATGAAACCATAAGCCTCTCTAGCATTAGGGTAGGCAAAGGTAAACTCTAATGACAAAAAACGGTAACCTCCCGCAATAGAAGATAAATTTCCTTCGCACCTCAAATAATCTTTATCTTTCAAATAGAGGCGTAAAGCATCATCGGTATGTGTGAATAACATACTTTTTTTTACATCTCGACGTTTTTGGCCAGAATACTTCTCTTCCCCTTCAAACCCTATTTGACAGGCTGCCTTTGGTGGATTGGTCATGACATTTTGCCTACTTGGAATGTCGAAGTATTCTAAGTTGGAAGCAAAAATAGTATTGTAGGAGATCGCATTTAATGAATTATTTGCTAGGCGTGCTTTTTTCTGCTTCTGTGCTTTTTGGTAAGCTTCTACATAATTACCCTTTCGGGTAATAGATTCAGCTCTTTGAACTTCAGCCTGTGCTTGAAGTGCTTCTCTTCTTGCATCATCTGCTGTTTTTTTGGAAGCATTTAAGCGAATGGTTAATTCTTCTATGGCATCTTCATTCTGGCTAGATGCAGCTTTTCGATACTCTGTATCTAGGTAGGCCACCTGTTGCTCCGCTTCCACTGCGCGTTTATTGGCAATATCTGCTGCTTCTTGTGCTAGCTGCATTCTACGGGTAGCAATTTTTTTTAAGTCATCTATGGTTACTGGAATAGCTCCTTCTAAAGGGGCAATTTCTCCATCAAAAATAGGATACTTATTTTCTTTTTTGCCCTCCTCATCAGGACCATAGCGAATATCCAATCCATTTGAATAATCAGAAAAATATTGCCAACTTCCATCAGGATAAACAATAATTCGTTCACCATTGGAGTTTTCTCGAATAACTTGTGCATCGACCTGCTGCACGCTTAAAAGGAGACTTGCAGCTACCAGAAGCAATGAAAAATATCTAAATTGCATGTTAGTATATAAAATTATGATGATTCCAATTCACAGGGGTAAGAGAAAGAGCATTCATCTTTACATCTAATTATACAAAAATATATAAATCCATATTATAATGCACAAAATCTTTTGTTAATGCATATTATGAGAAGTATTTTTACCGCTCATCAAGTTGTTTCAATACAAAATAACTGATGATTGCGTATGCTTAATTCTTGCACATTTAGACTAGCCTTAAGGTCTATTCATACAAAAAAATCAGTGTTTTTTATGAGAGGAATACACAGCTGTTTTTTATTCGTATTTATTACTTTTTATTTTTTTGCTTGTCAGCAAAATGCAGGAGAGCAAGGAATACATGAAATCCCATCTAAAGCTATTACTTTTGACCCCATTCCAGTCAATTATCCAGAAACCTATTATGATTCTACGGAAGTGGATACCTTTTATAATGTTAGGATACGTGATCCATATCGTTGGTTAGAATACAACTCACCTTCTACTAAACATTGGGTACAAGAACAACAGGAAGTAAGTGAAAATTATCTAGAACAAGTTCCCTATCGTGAAGCGATTAAAAAAAGAGTAGCTGAGTTGTGGAATTTCGAACGCCTATCTGTTCTTCAGAAGGTGGGTGATCAATACTATTTCTTTAAAAATGATGGCTTAAAAAACCAAGATGTACTCTACAGAACAATCAACCTTAAAGAAAAACCACAAATGGTGCTTGACCCTAATACCTTCTCGACAGATGGTACAAAATCTTTAGGTAAAATAAGTTTTTCTAGCAATGGAAAATATCTGGCTTATCAAGTATCTGAAGGTGGGAGCGATTGGAAGTACATTAAGGTTTTGAATCTAGAAACAGGCCGAGTAATGCGTGATGAAATCAATTGGGTGAAATTCTCCGGCATTGCATGGTTGAAAGATGGTTTTTATTATAGTAGGTATCCTGAACCTAATGCGGGTGAACAACTGAGTAGTAGCAACGAATTTCACCAAGTATACTACCATCAATTAGGTACAGAACAATCAGAAGATGAATTAATATTTGCTGATCGCTATAATGCAAAAAGAAATATTTACGCAAGTACAACTGAAGATGAACGCTTCTTGATATTAAGTATCTCAGCTTCTACTAGTGGCAATGCTTTGTATTTTCAAGATTTAAAGGATGAAAATGCTTACTTTACCCCAATTACNGCTGCATTTGACCATGATTTTGAAGTAATTGGAAGTATCAAAAATCACTTACTCATCAAAACAAACCATAAAGCACCAAATCAACGATTAATCAAGGTGAGTATTTCTAATCCGGAAGAACCTTACTGGGAAGAAATCATAGCCGAATCTGATGACGTATTACAGAGTGCTCACCTTTCCAATGGTCAAATTTTAGCTAAGTATATCCACAATGCTAGTAATCAACTAAAAATTTTTGATACGGAAGGTACATTAGTTAAAGAGGTTAAAATGCCCACAATGGGTACGGTAGAAGGTATAGAAAGTAAGGTGACAAGCGCTGAAGCATTCCTGTCTTTCACTAGCTTCCTTTCTCCTAGCAGTATTTATGCTATAGATATGAACGAATATAATATTACTGCTGTTCATAAACCTCAACTTGCATTTGACGCAAGTCCTTACGAAATCAAACAGATTCGCTACGAAAGCTATGATGGTACGAGCATCCCGATGTATATTATCCATAAAAGAGGAATTGAATTAGACGGAAATCATCCTACTCTTCTTTATGGCTATGGGGGGTTTGATATTCCTATTCTCCCTCGTTTCAATCGAACAAGTCTCAACTTATTTCCTATCATCCTAGAAAATGGAGGCGTTTGTGCCGTTGCAAATATCAGAGGTGGTGGAGAATTTGGCAGTAAATGGCATAAGTCAGGTACACTCACACAAAAACAAAATGTATTTGATGACTTTCAGGCTGCAGCTGAATATCTCATTGCTAACCAATATACTTCTGCTAAGAAATTAGCCATTTACGGAAGGTCCAATGGTGGATTGTTAGTGGGGGCTTGTATGACTCAACGCCCCGATTTGTATCAGGTCGCTATTCCTGCAGTCGGCGTATTAGACATGCTTCGTTATCATCAATTCACGATTGGTTGGGCTTGGGCTTCAGATTACGGAACAGTTGATAATAGTAAAGAATTCGATTATCTATTTGCTTACTCTCCTTTACATAATGTGAGTTATGAAAAATATCCTGCTACCTTGATCACCACAGCCGAACGTGATGATCGCGTTGTTCCTGCGCATTCTTATAAATTTGCGGCAACGCTTCAAAAAAAACAGAGAGGGAAGGCACCTATTGTTACTCGAATAGATAAAAATGCGGGCCATGGTGCTGGCCGTTCAACTCAGCAAAAAATTAATGAAGCCGCTGATGTACTCTCTTTCATCTTTTATAATATGAAAGAAAAAGTGATTTACTAAAACTGAACATGATAGATACACTACTCCTTTTTGATATTGGCTTTCTGCCCGTGCGCATCTGGGATATTTTAGACATCCTGATCGTAGCGGTATTGATGTATCAAATATACAAGTTATTGAGGGGTAATATCGCATTCAATATCTTTATAGGTGTCCTGATTCTTTATGTAGTTTGGTGGTTAGTGAATCAGCTAAATATGAGTTTGTTAGCTGCTGTTCTAGATCAATTTATTGATGTTGGTGTGATTATTATTATCATTATCTTCCAACCGGAGGTAAGACGCTTTCTTTTGTTTCTAGGGAACAGTACGCTCAGGCAAAGATCTAACTTCTTAGGACGCTTATTAGATCAAAATATGGAAGTTTCCGAGCAAAAAGAAATACATATCAATGCTATAAAAAGAGCTATGCTAAGAATGGCTCGTAGAAAAACTGGAGCATTAATCGTTATTACTAAAAATCTTAGTCTCGACGGTATGGTCAACTCAGGTGTGTCATTAGATGCATCTGTATCAGATCCATTGCTGGAAAGTATATTTAATAAAGAAAGTCCTTTGCATGATGGAGCTGTACTCATNGCACATGGTCAGGTAAAAGCAGCCAGTGTCATTTTACCTGTTTCTGAAAATCCTAAACTTCCAAAAAGCGCAGGGCTTCGACACCGAGCTGCAATAGGACTATCTGAAAGAATAGATATTGCCGCATTTATTGTATCGGAAGAAACAGGTAATATTTCTTTGGCCTACAAGGGTGAACTTATAAGAAAATTATCTGAAGAAAAACTTGAACAGCTTCTCAACCAGCATTATGTATAAAAGATTAAAGAACGATAAAATAAAAAAGTAGTCAAAAATTGCAAAATATTACCTTTCAACGAATAGAAGAATTTGCTTTAGATCAACAGCAAAAAAGCGAGATTCACCAGCTTTTAAAAGAAAACTTTTCTGGATATCCCAAGGATCGTATTTTTTATAAACAACTACCAAATTTTAGGTTTATCGCTTCTTGCCAAGAAGAAATTATCGGACATATGGCCGTCGACTATCGTGTAATGAATAATGATGGCCAACTGGTTTCTATTTTTGGGGTGATTGACCTTTGCGTAAAAGAAGCTTTTCAACATCAAAGAATTGCCAGCCAATTACTCCATCAATTGGCTGAACTTGGTAAAGACCATAAGGTTGATTTTATTGTATTAAATGCAGTTGATCCACATCTCTATCAAAATAATGGCTTTGAGGTTGTAAGAAATGAATGCAAATGGATGGTCATTCACCAGCAATCAACACTTGGCGTGGTGAAACGATCTCTTCAAGAAAGTTTGATGATCAAATCTTTGGGTAGTAAAGAATGGCGCCCAAAACAACTTGACTTTTTAGGTCCAATTTTTTAAGATAAAACACCCATTCCTTATCTTTGCGCAGCTTGGGGCTAATCCTTAATGATTCATGGTATAAAGTCAGTATAATGGTATCCTCCAATAACGATTAGCCTTTCACCAATAACCTAATTTACATGGAAAAAGTACAATCATTTATACAAGATAATAAGCAGCGTTTTCTTGACGAATTGCTAGATTTGTTGCGCATTCCTTCTGTAAGTGCTGATCCAGCATATAAAGAAGATGTATTACGCACTGCTGATTTTGTAGCAGATGCTCTAAAAAAAGCAGGTGCAGATAATGTAGAAATCTGCCCTACGGCTGGTTATCCAATTGTTTATGCCGATAAGATCATCGATTCTAAGTTGCCCACTGTTTTGGTCTATGGTCACTATGATGTTCAACCACCAGATCCACTAGATTTGTGGGAGTCTGGTCCATTTGAGCCTGTAATCAAAAAAACAGAACTACATCCTGATGGGGCTATTTTCGCACGTGGGGCTTGTGATGATAAAGGACAAGCATTTATGCACGTAAAGGCTTTCGAAGCAATGTTAGCAGGGGGGCCACTTCCGTGTAATGTGAAGTTCATGATAGAAGGGGAAGAAGAAGTAGGCTCTGATAATCTAGGTACTTTCTGCAAAGAAAATACAGAGAAACTAGCCTGCGATGTCGTGTTGATCTCTGATACTTCTATCATCGCTAATGATGTTCCGTCTATTACAGTTGGATTACGTGGTCTTAGCTATGTTGAAGTAGAAGTGGTAGGTCCTAATCGCGATTTACACTCAGGCGTTTATGGTGGTGCTGTTGCCAATCCGATTAATGTATTGAGTAGTATGATTGCTTCTTTACAAGATGAGAACAAACATATCACTATTCCTGGTTTCTATGACGATGTCGAAGAATTAAGTGCAGAGTATCGCAAAAAAATGAATGAGGCACCTCATTCTGAAGATGCTTACAAGAGAGATTTAAATATTGATGCTACGCAGGGAGAAACAGGTTATACAACCATCGAAAGAGCTTCAATTCGTCCTACCTTGGATGTAAATGGAATCTGGGGCGGTTATATCGGAGAAGGCGCAAAAACCGTTTTGCCTTCAAAGGCAAATGCAAAAATTAGTATGCGTTTGGTCCCCAACCAAAGCTCTGATAAGATCACAGAGCTTTTCCAAAAACACTTCGAATCTATCGCACCTGATTCTGTAAAAGTAAGGGTTAAACCACACCATGGTGGTGAACCAGTAGTTACACCAACGGATACGCCAGAATACATGGCTGCATCTAAAGCAATGGAAGCTACTTTTGGCAAAACACCAATCCCTACTCGTGAAGGTGGAAGTATTCCAATTGTTGCTTTATTTGAAGATGTATTAGGCGTAAAATCTGTATTGATGGGCTTTGGATTAAACTCTGATGCGATCCACTCCCCTAATGAGCATTATGGCTTATTCAACTATTACAAAGGCATCGAAACGATTCCTTATTTCTATAAATATTATGCAGAATTGAAAAAATAAACTTCTTTCAATTAATGCCAGAAAGGGATTAGGTTGTATGACCTGATCCCTTTTTTATTTCAGGCAATAGAACTATTTTAGTGGTTATTGAGGCGTTTGTTCTTTGAGTTGAATTGCCAATAGATTCTTAGTCTTCCGCCTAAAGAAATAACTCAAAATTTAGTACAGTATGAAAAGTTCACTTATTACATTATGCTTAATGTTACTCTTCTTTGGCGCTTTCGCGCAATCAGAAGTCAATTCAAAAGCCAGTGAGATTGAATCAAAAATTATTAAATGGCGTCGTTATTTGCATGAAAATCCAGAACTCAGCAATCGGGAATTTAAAACGGCTGAATACGTAGAAAGTCATTTGCGCAAGCTAGGCCTAGAAGTTCAAACGGGTATAGCTCATACTGGCGTACTTGGTATTTTGCGAACAGGCAAAGCTGGCCCCGTTGTTGCCCTAAGAGCTGATATGGACGCCCTACCAGTTGTTGAAAGAGTAGATATTCCATTCGCTTCCAAGAAAAAAACGACCTTCCTTGGTCAAGAAGTCGGAATTATGCATGCCTGTGGCCATGATACCCACGTTGCAATGCTGATGGGAGCTGCAGAGATTCTCACTGCTATGAAAGATCAATTATCAGGTACTGTAGTTTTTGTTTTCCAACCAGCAGAAGAAGGCGCACCTCCAGGGGAAGAAGGAGGTGCTGAATTGATGGTAAAAGAAGGGGTATTGAGTAAAAATAATGTAGATGTCATTTTTGGCTTACATATTAATTCCAAAACGGAAGTAGGCACTATAAGATACCGACCCGAAGGAACATTGGCTGCCGTCAATAGACTAGTGATAAAGGTAAATGGAAAGCAAACACACGGTTCTACTCCTTGGACAGGGGTTGATCCTATTGCTGTAACAGCACAGATTATTCAAGGTTTGCAGCATATTATCAGTCGTCAATCACCTTTAACAAAGGCGGCTGCAGTCATTAGTATAGGAAAAATTAGTGGGGGTGTACGTAGCAATATTATTCCAGAAGAAGTAGAAATGATTGGTACCATACGTACCCTCGATACAAAAATGCAAAAGGATATTCACGAAAAAATCCGCCGAACAGCTACTAAAATTGCAGAGTCTGCTGGTGCTACAGCAGAAGTAACCATCGAAAAAGGTTATCCAGTTACTTATAATGATCCAAAGCTTACCGCAGATATGCTTTCAACGATAGAAAGAACAGCAGGTAAAGAAAACGTCATTCTAACTGATGCACGTACAGGTGCGGAAGATTTTTCTTTCTTTGCTCAGAAGGTGCCTGGTTTGTTCCTCTTCCTTGGTGGAATGCCTAAAGGCCAGCGTCCAGAAGAAGCTGCGCCACATCATACACCGGATTTTTATATCGATGAAAGCGGTATGAAGCTAGGTGTAGAAACGCTTTGTAACTTAACGATAGATTATATGAAAATGAATAAATAATCATCTTCCACTATACGCTCCTTATATAAAGTTTGAAACTTCGTATAACGAGCGTATAATCATATTAGGCTAAAGTCTTACCAATAAAGCTGCCTATTTTTTTATCTACGCCATAACCCTCCACAAATTCATCATCCTGAAAGATTAATTGACCATTGACCATAACTTGTGAAACGACTTCTTCATTTCTATTTACTAGCCTCGGGTAATTGTCAAATTCTTCGATAATTCCAAAATGCACGTCTTCTGTTATATTATCGAATTTATCCGGATCGATGATAACTAAATCAGCAACTTTCCCTTCCGCTAGATACCCTCGATCAATTCCAAACCAATCTCCTTGTTCTTTAGTAAGCCTCCAGATACACCTTTCCATCTCCATAATTGGATTTCCTTCATCAATAGACTCTTGAACAACTTTAATCATTTTTAATGGAAAATTGTAGAATGCCATATTATTCAAATGTGCGCCAGCATCCGAAAAGCTAATGAGATTATATGGATAGTTGTAGAGCCCTTTATATTTTTCTTTTCTGTCATTAGCAAGAGTTGTAGTCCATCTTATTTTTTTATCATATTCGACGATCATATCCAAAAATGTATCTACTGGATGATCGCCTCGTTCTTCTGCAATACTATAAAAGTCCTTACCAATTAGACTAGTATCTGGCGCTTCTAATATGGTAGTTAAACTCAAATCTCTATGCCAAACTTTTGGGGCAAACTGCTTCTTGATCTCTTTTTTAAAACTTTGTCTATATGCTAAATCATTAATCAGTTCATTCCGAGTATCTAATTCCTTGGCAAGATGTCTTAAGGCTTGTCCACTTGGAAACTCTTCAAACATTACAGAATCGACCCCATCATAATATACCGTAAATGGACATGGAGGAGACTGCACTCTAAAATTGCCATTTCCCAATAAGTTGGTAATTCTTGAAGCAAATTTAACTACAGGATATATATATCGATCAGCAATTAAATCCATTAAAGCAATGACAGTAGTTTTTAGCGGTTTTCTAAACCAACCAGCACTAGTCACCATATATCTTACCGCATTTACACGAGTCACCAAGTTGGGTACGCCTTGTAGAATGGCATTCCTGTTTCGCAATATTTGTATCAAGCCTTTGCGCTCTTTCCATGAAGAATAAAAAGAAGGAGTTTTGTGTGACCAATATCTTTCCCCATCCATCTTGTCCCAGGGCAATGTATTGATGGACAGCCCCAGGAAACCATCCATCTTGTCCCAAGGGCTATCCATCGTTGAAAGCCCCAAGAAGCCTTCATCCAATGCCTCTTCGAGCATATCATTCATCATTTTCTTCTCTGCTTCTGTCGCTATTTCCCCTTCGGTTAATGACCGTTCAATTCCCATAGCTTTCATTCGAATATCGGAGTGTCCAATAAAGGAGGCAACATTAATGCCTAATGGAAGCTCATTGATATAAGATTTCCACTCTTTGATGTTATTCCAGTTTTTTTCTTTTTCTAAAAGTGGCAATAATATAGTTCTGGAAATAGCCTCTACTCTCGAAAAACTATCAGAAGTATCTTCAGGATTGTTGTAAATGGCAGAAACTGAACAGCTACCAAGTACAATGGTCGTTACACCGTGCCTAGCAGATTCTTTGATACCAGGCGAAGCAATCACTTCTGCATCATAATGCGTATGAGTATCTAAAAAACCAGGCATTAACCACTTGTTTTTTGCATTAATGATTTTAGTATCCCCATTTACTGAGATTTCAGAAGAAGAAATTTTATCAATTTTTCCTTCTGCATTGATTAAAATGTTTTTTTTCTCCGCCTTATCTCTATAGTCTCCTGAAAAAAAAGTGGCATCTTTAATCAAAATCATATCACTTATTTTACTGTTAAACACTCACAAAATACATATCAATTTCTCCCATGTTTTTAGCAGGGATTTTCCCTCTATGAACACAGTTAAAAGTATCTTTTACTAAATCATAAGTGGAAGCAGAAATATTCACCTTTCCTGGTTCTCCATTGGCTTCCATTCTTGCCGCGATATTTACTGTACTACCCCAAACATCATAGGCAAACTTCTTTGCCCCAACCACACCTGCTACCAATGGCCCAGTATGAATACCAACTCTTGCTTCGAAAGGAATTCGCCCCTTTTCTATTCTTTCAATTTTCCAATTGCTTAAGAATTTCTGCATTTCTAGTGCTGCATGTACAATTTGAATAGGATGGTTACCATCTGGCATTGGTAAGCCCCCTGCACACATGTAAGCATCACCTATGGTTTTAATCTTTTCTAACTTGTATTTACCAACAATTTTATCAAAGTGCTTAAAGCAATAATCTAAATCCTGGACGAGTTGATCAGCAGATAATTGGGTAGAAATTTGACTGAAGTTTTTAAAATCCGTAAACAAGATCGACACTTGATCATAAGACTTAGGCAATGCATTGCCTTTTTCTTTCAATTCCTCAGCAATAGGCTTAGGTAAAATATTGAGTAATAGCTTTTCAGATTTATCTTGTGCTTCCTTAATCGCTTTATTTTTGAACTGTAGTACCTTATTAAACTTCCTACTTCGCATATACAAGATGAATCCTACTCCACACAATATCAAAGCTATAAGTGCAATTCCTATAGACCTATACCAGCCTAGCTCTGCCTCTTGCAAGGCCATTTCTCGGCTTGCGATTTCCGCATCTTTCATGGCTAGGACAAGGGAATCTTGCATCACTCTTTTATCAATGGAATCTCTTTCCATCCGTAAAGCATCGATCATCAGCTGTTTTTTACTCAAGATGAGCTCTTGCTTTGCAAGTTCTGCATCATACGAGCTTATCTCTTCTACCATATTATCTATCTCCTCTTGTACCTCAGGTGATACCTTAATCATCTGCATGATAGAATCCTCTAACTCTCTATTTTTCCTAGCTAAAAATCCTCTTAACTCGTTTTTTACATCAGGGGGAAAAGGCATTACAGGCCTATCTGAAATTCCTTCCTTTTCTAAACGCTTAATCAATTGCTTAGCGCGCCTCCTTACTTTAGGTGGCAAGCCCTTTAAATGCAATTTCAACGAATCAAGATTGATGGAATCAAGATCTGCAGGAACGTAAAATCCTTTTTCTTTTGCTACTTTACGTAGAAGTATAAATTGATCTTGAGCGAAAACATGTGTAGCCGTTAGTAGACAAAATATGATTAGTAAAAATCTCATAATATTAAAATAACCTATTAAATGTTCAATATAAGAGTTTGTTGGGAAATTTGTTGTTGCAGTTGGTTTTGTTCATTATTCTCTTCATGTTAATCTAAGTATTTCTTTTCGCATTGAAATGGTCAATACTTGGCTACAGGAAAGGCTATTTAATAATATACCAGGCAACTCAAAATTTTATTATATACCCCATAAATATGGTGTTGTAGGTAGAAAAATCAATTCCTATCTTGCAGTCCTTGTTAACTCGTACCTATGTCAAATATACTCTGAAATCGAGAAATTATTTTCTAGTTTATTGCGATTATGACAAAATCAGAACTTTGGAAGTATTAAATGAATCAGCGCTTCATTTTATGTGCGCAAGTAATAGTCAAAAATAATGATCAGCAATGCCTGAGATATCATTTAGTAAATTAAGGCTATGAAAGCTGAACTATGCCCTAGCATAGGAATGATTTGGGTAACGAAGAGTTACGAAATAATATACGGTCATTTCTTATTGATTGCTTTGAGCTGTTACTTATGCACGATTTTTAGAGGCTGTCAAAGCTGTCAGCCTTTGACTGAAGCTTTGTGGTACTCTTTTGGGGGGCTTACTGCTCATCTATCGCTAAATTAAAGTCAGGAAAACACCTATTACTATTTTTTACGAACCCCATGAATATGGGGTTTCGTTTTTTAAGACTAGAGTGTATCTTTGTATAGCAAAGAATAAATTAATAATTTTTATTATAAAAGATTTATCCTTCCTATTCACCTATCAACAAGAAGCGTGTTTACTTCGGGGGGCTTTCTTAAAAATAGAAAGTCCCTGTTTCTTGTTTAAATTTGAAAACCAAACTCCAGAAAAGTTAGCATACAATTCTTTGTAAAAAAGATAATCTGCTAACACAGTATTCTAATCATATAAGAAGAAGCTTCTTTCTCATTTATTGAGGAAGAAGCTCTTTTTTTTGTAGTTTGTAGTTTCCTTTTTCAACAACCAACAAAAAGCATGATTAGAACTATAGAAAGACCACCTTTATCCCAAAAAATCTTCTTTGCCCTGGGTCAGCTTGGCTGGTCTTTAGCGGTATTTTCGGTAGCTAATTTGTTGGTTTATTTTTATATGCCTCCTGAAGAAGGGACGGAGGCTATGTTTCCCACTTTTATTTTTCAAGGAGCCATCATTGGTAGTCTCACACTAGTTGGGTTAATAAATTTTGGAGGCCGAGCCTTTGATGCCATTACAGATCCATTAATCGCTAGTTGGGCAGATCGTAAAGAGGCTAAAATTGGAAAGCGCAAAGCCCTCATGGCAATTGCCTGCGTTCCATTGGCATTATTTTCTTTTTTAATTTTTTATCCGCCTTTCGGCGAAAACCTCAACTTGAATAGTATTTGGGTAACAATAAGCATATTTGTTTTTTATTTCTTTTATACGCTCTATGTTATTCCTTATACTGCATTAATTAGCGAGCTGGGCCATCATCCAGAGGATCGGATGAATATAAGTACGCTTATTGCAGTGACATGGACCTTAGGTTTTATGATTGGAAGTACGGTTTATGCCTTGCAAGCTTACTTCGAACCTACTTATGGCCCTACTTATGCATTTCAATTAACGATAGGTATTTTTACGATTGTTGGCTTTGTGTTTATGCTTATTCCTATTTTATTTCTGAATGAAAATAAGTATGCTATGAAAGGAACGACCGAAGCCACCGCTATTACTTCTCTGAAAGAAATTCTAAAAAATAAAAATTATACTTTATTTGCTATTGCAGATATGATTTATTGGCTTTCCTTGACTTTTATCCAATTGGGAATTGGCTTTTATGTTCCTATTTTATTTGGATTTGATAAGTCGCAGGCCACTGAATTCTTAGCGATTAGTTTTGTAACCAGTTTTTTATTTTATGCTCCAGTCAATTTTTTAGTAAAAAGATTTGGAAAGCGAATTTTGATATTGGTTGCCTTTGTATTATTTAGTGTTACATTTGGTATGTTGGCAATGATAGAGTTCTTATTGATCGATAAAAAAACATTATTTTATACAATTGCACTCTTATCAGGATTTCCTTTAGCTGTATTTATGATCGTACCTAATGCACTGATTGCAGACTTTGTCCATATTCATAAGGCGGAAACGGGCGATAACTATTCTGCTATGTTTTATGGGTTCAGGAACTTTACGACTAAATTTGGAATTTCCATTGCCAATTTATTATTTCCATCCTTACTCTTATTTGGCAGAAGTACAGAGAATCCTCAAGGAGTAATTCTAACGGCTTGGATGGCTTTTATCTTTTGTATTCTTGGTTTTGTATTATTCTATTTTGTAAAGGAAATTAAAGAGGATTAACGGCAAATGGCTTTGCTATTTATGTTTTCTCAAGATACTTGTTTTGAGGGACCTCAAATTGAAGTCATCGCCCGATTAAGATATAAAAAGGGGGCTATCTTTTGAAAATTTCTTTTTCACGAAAGTGGAATGATGATCTGCTCACTAATATTTAGGCGAGTTATAGAAGGAATGCTTAATTCGACTTGTAAAACAAAATCACCAGTTGTATAATCTTATTCCATTGGGTGTATACTTTTCCTAATCATAACTAGTTAGTTGAGTTGGATCGTAGCTAGAATTTTTTCAGCTATACTTTGTGTAAGTGTTTGCTGGTCTAGATGGAAGATAAAGGTAATACACTGATAGTTATGGGTCGTTTTATAATAATAATGTGGTCCTTTATCGTCATTGTAATGTCCTTGCAAGAAAACATTTCCTTTAATGGAGGTCATTCTCTTTTGCTTGATTTTATGATCAAAAATGGGGAATCTTGTTTCTGAATTGCAATAAGGTTCTACAATAATATCTAGGTAGTTGGTTAATTTATATTTGGGCCCTTTCCCAAATACAGAAATTCCTTTCCACGGATGTTCAAATTTTAATCCGTACTCTTTAATGGAACATATCTGCCAATTGTTATCCTTATTCTCTTTTTTGTAACTACTGCTCGTGCCTGTATTTGAATCTACTTGGCGTTGTGGACCTATATAAATATGATGTGCCTCAGGAAGCTCAGAATCAAATACTAAGATTTCGTCTTCGTGCCACTCCGCCTGAAAGCTTCTGCTGTAAGAAGTTCGGTCAAAAAATGTGGCACTAGCAATAGTTGTTGGTTTGGCATTGGCAGTAATTTGTAGATTACCTTGTCGGTTTAAAAGGCATATCGGGTAAATTTGAGTGTCAAATAATAAAAAGAGCTCTTGACCTTTACTAGTAGTTTGATAGGCAAACTGACAGCTGATATCTTTAGGAAGTAATTTAGGCTTGGTCTTTCTAATACTGGGGGAATTGGGTGAAATGGTTTTAACGATTTCGCTGTCATTGTAAATTTCGATCTGATCGCCACGTTTTTTTGCCCAGTATGCCGTTTGGCGATACTTCCCATCAAATAAAGTACAAACGGCTAAGGCACGATCCGTTTGACCATCTTGAATACTATGGCTAATATTTGTTAGGTCTGCATTGTCAATAAAAAATTTCTTGCGGTTATGATAGAGAAATAATTTTGTTGAACGACCAGCTTTTTCGAGTGCGAACTTACTGTAAGGTGTCGTTTGCAGAGGTGTTTCATTTTTGGAAATTGGATAACTAGTTTCTAAGTTAGATGCTGCATGGGCTTCCAGAATACTTTCAATAAAAATAGGATCTAAAGCTGTTGCCTTAATGGGGCGCCCATCCGCACCATTGATATACAATATATCTTCTTTTATTTCAGCGAGGTAGAATTTTTCGGTTTGTTTATTGAAATTAACGCATGCCGCTAGGCTATTTTCGCGTAAGCGAGCGCTGATGTGACCAAATTGCTCTGGTTGGTCTTTTATATTATTCAAATTTGGCATATTAGTATGGGCCACAAAGAAACGACGATGATCTATTCTTAAATAAATCATTCCTTCGAACTTTGGAATGTCAGGAACTCGATCCAATTCAAAACGACATTGGATGTTTTTTCTCAGTTTTAATTCTCCATTATCAGCAGCAAGAGTAAATGGCATGCTTGAATAAATAATGAAAAGATAAACAATAATCCTCATAATCGGTCCTTTGTAGGCTTACATAACTGCTAGCAAGCCGATGTAATTAGTGTCTCAGAATAATAAATAATCTAAAGTGAAACGAACGCATTTAAGAACAAACGAAAAATGTTATTCTGCTCAAAAAGAGGAATAAATAGCTTAAAAGAGCAGATGCGTCAAGGATTGGATTGCGTTACAAATGTACATTTTATCCTTTCTTAAATCAAGCGTTTTAATAAATAAGTTATCGACTAAATATAACTTTTTTTGCTTGCTTGAATAACACATCTCCGTTCTAAGCAGAATGAATCATTCTAGGTGATGGAGGAAGCATGGCCTTTCATTCCAAGGCTTAGTAAACCAAATATTGCATGATGGTCACATCAATCCATTCTCCATTTTTGAATCCAATATTTTTTTGAGTACCAACTATTTCATAACCCAGTTTACGGTTATACTCAATACTAGCTTTATTGGCCGACCAGATTTTGGCCACTAAGTGTCGATATTTTAATGCTTCACATTTTTCAATCAAAAACTTCTTTATCGTTGTACCATAACCTTTTCCAGTGGCATCTTCTTTTAAATAAACTGCAGTTTCTGCAGTAGTACGGTAACCTTCTCGATCACTATATCGCTTAATGATAGCCCAGCCAACGATTTTTTCTTCCGCTCTTGCAATGTAAAGCGCCTCGCGATCATTAAATTGTTGCACCCAAACCGCGATATGATCTGCGACCTTCAATTCGCAATCCATCGTATATCCATTTTGTAAGATATAGCTATTGTATATTTCAGCTACTTCTGTATATGCGCTTGGAGGACAAGGGAGGATCTCTAACATGATTCTTTCTTTACGATTTTATCAATACACGACCAGCATCATGAGCAACTAACTCTTGGTGATGAATGACCATTCTACCATTAATCCACAGATGTTCTACTCCACTGGAAAGCCTTCTTGGTTCTAGATAAGTAGCATTAGCTTTGACCTTTAATGGATCGAGTAGAATTAAGTCTGCAAAGTTTCCTTCTTTAATCTCTCCTCTTCCTACTAAACCAAAAAACTGAGCAGGGAGATAACTGATTTTATGAATGGCTTCCGCCCAAGAAAGGCTTTTTTGTTGTAAAACATAACGTTCCAAAAACTCAGTAAAAGCCCCATAGGACCTTGGGTGTGGTTCGCCAATAGGATTAGGGGCATTAACCGGATAACTCCAAGAGTCAGAACAAATCATGGAATGTTCCCAAAGGATGGCCTCGTCCATGTCTTTTTCATCTATGCAGTGATATACGACCCAAACCTCCGTACTTGTTTTTAGAATGTTCGCTATCGTTTGTGCTAATGACCAATCTTGTTCCTCCGCAACTTGTGTAACTGTCTTCCCAGCAAACATTTTCCAATCTTTGGAAATGATCAACATTTGGCTGAGGTCGTAGCCTTTGGTATCTAACCATTGCTCAATATGGTCAATAGCGTCTGTTTCTTCTAATTTTTGGGGAAGGTTATTTATACCATCAGCTAGTAGATATTTGGGAATAAATGCTCTTAACTTAGTGGAAGTGGCTGTGTAAGGATAAACATCAACAAGCGCTTTGGGCAAATGCTTTTTATTGTAGGCCTCAATCTTGGCGAGTACCTTTTTTATTTTTCCCCAGTTTTGCCGCTCTGCGGCTTTCAAGTGACTGATAAGTACAGGTACTTTCGTCAAAGCACCTATTTCTAATGCTTCATCTACTGCCTCTTCCAACTTGTCTCTTTCATCTCTGATGTGCGAAGCATAAACGCCACCTGCATTTTTCACTACTTCTGCTAAATCGACAATTTCTTGCGTTTCCGCAAAACAGCCTGGTGCGTAAATCAATCCTGTTGAAATACCTAATGCACCCTCTTTCATAGAGTCACGCAATGCATTTCGCATTTGCTGCATTTCTTCTACTTTTGGCTGCTGCCAATCCGTTAGATAACCTTTGCGCAAACTACTGTGACCAATCAGTGTAGCAATATTAAAAGGAAGTTGCTCTCGAATGGTATCAAAATATTCACCTAGTGTTCTCCAATTGAATACAAAGCCCATTTGTGTGCCGATTTTTTCCATCGTTGTCACTAAATGAGGCCCCACCGGGGCTGTTGATGTACCACAATTACCAATAATTTCGGTGGTTACGCCTTGATACAATTTATGTGTAGCAGCATTGGGGAAGTAATAACCCAGACCCGTCGAGGCATGTGGATCGATGAAACCTGGACATAAGATCAATCCATCCGCATCCACGACCTGAAGAGCAGCATCAGAGGGGATGTGAGCGCTGATCTTTGCAATACGATCATCTTGGATGGCTACGTCTAGCTTTCTAGCTTCTTCTTTTAAACCAGAATATACAAGGGCGTTTTTGATAATATATTGATACAAGGCTTTATGTTTTTAGAGTATGTATAAATTTTGTTCAAAGAGAGAATCAATGATTTGAGCCTACCAGCAAAGGTAGGGTTTTGGCTAAGGCTTCGTGAAGGCGTTTAGGAAGCTAAATAACTGATCCAATCGGACGCCATAGTTCTCAAAGCTTTGGTTTTTAGGTAGTAGGAAGTCTAAATATGCTCTTAGTGGATAAAGAAAGTCCTTTTCTCCTGACTGTATTTTTCTAAGATATCATCTACTACATTAAATGAATAAGGAAGATAATCCAAATATCCTTCATTGTTCATTTCTATAACATTTTGAATGATGTCTTCATCAAAATAGCGACTTGCTGGACTGATGTCATGTGCCTTGGCATTTGGCAGCAAAGCAGCGAATTGCATATTGGTAATACGGCCAAAACCCGTTTCAAACATACCACCTACCCAGCAATCAATATGATGTATATTGCAATATTCAATGATGTCCAAACTTGGAATGAGCCCGCCAACGCGCCCTGGTTTTAAATTTACTTCATCGACAATGTTTAATTGATGTGCAATTTTTAACTGACCAAGACCTTTGATTTCTTCGTCTAAGCAAATCTTTAAACTAGGTATATCCTTCTTCGCTTCCATACACCAATCCAGCCTTCCTGGAGGGAAAGGCTGCTCAATGGCTATCCCCATATTTGCAATCTCCTCGATTAATGCACTATCATTTAGCGAAAGCGTACCATTGGCGTCAAATAATAAAGGAATATGATATGGAGCAAGATTCAACTCCTTAAATTCGTCTAAAGGAAATGCTGGGTTGATTTTAAATTTTAGCCGTTTGTATTTTTGCTGAGCAGCTTGCTGGATGCGTGCTTCCACTGTTTTTAAACCTAAAGAAATCCCCGGAGGGATTTGTGTGACCTTCGGCCAAGGGATACTTTCGAAAATAGACATTCGATGAGAGAGAAGAGAAAGTAGAGCAAAATCTATTGCTGCTTTTGCAAAGGGCCAACCACGGATTTTGCTAAGGTTTTGCTGAAAAGCGCCATAAGTTTTACTAGAAGTCAATATGGGAAGTATAAATTGCTCCAATAGTTGCTTCACAGCGTCTAAGAATTCTGCCGAATAAAATGGATCGGGCCGACATGGGCACTCTCCATAACCGATTTGGCCATTTTTATCTACTACCTTGATTATAATGGTTTGCTTTGAAGTACGCTTTCCAATGCCTGATTGAAAGACTTCCTTTTGAGGTAAATCTATGGCTATCCACTCCATTTGCGTAAGCTGTAAAGGAGCATTCCATATTTGTTCGAGAAAAGCATAAGGCAAAGCAGACATACTATATTGTTAATCGATTAGGATAGCGAAGCCATGCATCCATTATTCAGGATCTTCTTTAGGCTTTTATCTACTCGAAATAATACGGATAAAATTTAGGCTAACCAAAATTTCTATTTTCTATCTTTACCACTAAAATTATTCTATTGGATTGGTCACCTTTTGATATTATTTATGAGGACGAAAGCTTAGTGGCAATGAATAAACCTTGCCATATCTTAGTTCATCCTACTAAGATCAGTGAAGACACAGTTTCTGTGTTGCCCCTGCTGGAGCAGCAACTGGATATGCGCCTGTTTCCAATTCACCGCTTAGATCGCCCAACTTCAGGGGTATTATTATTTGCAAAAAGTAGTGCTGCGGCAGCCCATTTATCTGAGCAGTTCAGAAAACAAGATGTGGAAAAAGTATACTTAGCCATTGTTCGAGGATATGTAGAAGAGCAAGCAGTCGTTGATTATGCCATTGGTGATCCTGATGATAAGTCCAAACCTAAACGAGATGCCGTAACGCATTACACTCGATTAGCTCAATCTGAAGTACCTTATGCGATTAATAAATATCCGCAATCGCGCTTTTCTTTTGTCAAAGCAATGCCAAAAACTGGCCGTCGCCATCAGATTAGACGGCACTTTGCGCATCTACGCCATCCCATAATGGGGGATAAAAGGCATGGAGATATCAAATACAATAAGTTCTTTCTCAAAAAATGGGGGTGGAATCGACTTTTTTTACATGCCTATAGCTTATCTTTTCTTCATCCCAATAATCATCAACTCATTCATTTGGAGGCATCTTTAAATCAGGATTTTGTAGCGGCCTTAGAACGCTTGCTATTGAATAAAGGATTAGAAAAGATGGAAAAAATCTGATAGATATTATGTAATTTAAAGATGAAAATCATCATTACTTATGAATATTGAAGATTTTAGAAACTATTGTTTAGCTAAAAAGGGTACGGAAGAGTGTTTCCCTTTTGACGAAGTCACCTTAGTATTTAAAGTCATGGGTAAAATCTTTGCCATTACTGGTTTGAATGCGGATGAATTTCGGGTAAACCTAAAATGTGATCCTGAACGCGCAATAGCATTGAGAGAAGCATATGAAGATGTTATTCCAGGGTGGCACATGAATAAAAAGCACTGGAATACGGTATATTTTGAAAATGCTTTAGAAGATACTTTTTTGATCGAACTAATTGACCACTCTTATGATCTAGTAGTGAAGAGTTTGAGGAAAAAAGATCGTGAAACTTTAGAAAGTGCTTAGACAAAATTACTTGCACAATAAAATGGTCAGTTTAAAAATCAGAAGCAACTGCCGACAGGAAAGTTACACCTGATTTTTGAGCGAACGTAAACCTTTCAGCCTAACTACTTAACTACTTAAATGCTTTAGAATATTGAAATATTTAATTGTTGGACAAGGATTAGCAGGGACTTTACTGAGCCATTTTTTACTAAAAAAAGGAGCACAAATTAAGGTGATTGATCAATTTTCTGAAAATGCAGCATCGCAAGTTGCAGCAGGGATTATCAATCCAATAACAGGGCGTCGATTTGTAAAAAGCTGGCGAGTAGATGAGTTGATTCCTTTTGCGCAGGCTACCTACAGAGAATTGGAAAAGCAGTTGGGGATTTCATTTTATAGTCCTAGACACATTCTCCGAACTTTATTTAATCATCGGGAAGAAAGTGATTGGTTGCTACGGACAGATGAGCTACCTTATCAGCAATACATGGCGGAAGAAGCAGATTTAGAAGCTTACGCTAAACACACAGAATTGGCCTATGCATATGGTGAAACCCTTAAAGGAGCACAGGTGAATGTCGGGACACTAGTAATAGCCTTTCGGCAAATGCTAAAAGAACAAGGAGGCGTACAAGAAGAGGAATTTGACTACAGTCAAGTTACATTTTTGGAAAATGGCGTCCAATATAAAGAAGAAACCTTCGATCAAATTATTTTTTGTGAAGGATATCGTGCAACAAACAATCCCTTCTTTAATTACCTACCATTTGGTGGCGCAAAAGGAGAAGTGTTGATTGTTCGAATACCAAATGTACAATTTGAGAAGTTATTAAAACATAGAGTATTTATTGTGCCACTTAAAGATGACTTATACTGGATCGGCGCTACTTACAACTGGAAATTTGAGGATGATCAACCTACCGAAGAAGGAGGACAATTTTTGGAAGAGCGATTAAAAGACTTTTTGAAAGTACCATTTGAAATTATTGAGCATAAAGCAGCTATTCGACCAACTGTTAAGGATCGTAGGCCATTTTTAGGGCAACATCCCCAATATGCCGGCCTCGCCATTTTTAATGGCTTGGGAACAAAGGGCGCTTCCCTTGGACCATTTTGGGCAGCTCAGATGGCGGAATTTATAACACTAAATATACCTCTTGACAAAGCTGTTGATATCGAGCGTTTTTAATGGCGACTTTATATTTATATAATGCTAAGCCCAACCTAAAGCAATAAAACAAAGGAGCATGAATAAAAAAACATTATTTTTTGGATTCGGACTTATATCAGTATGCAGTTTCCTTTTAAGTTTTCAAACTTTAAAAACCAATACTACCCCAATGTCTAATGAAAACTATGAAACACTTTGGAAAGAAATCGATTCTTTGGATCGACAAGGACTTCCAAAATCTGCACTTCAAAAAGTAAATCAATTACATCAATTATCACTGGAAGATAAAAATGATCCTCAAATCATTAAATCTACCATCTATATTGCCAAGTATACCGACCAATTGAATGAAGATGGATTAGTCAAGGCTATCCAAGTCTTTAGGGATCAAATAGACCATCAAGAACTATCTCACCTTAAAGCTTTCTTTCAATCTATCCTTGCAGAAGCTTACAGCAATTATCTTCAAAGCAATTGGTGGCAGCTCAGAGAGCGAAGCAATATTATGGATTTTNTACCTTCCGATATGCAAACTTGGAGTGCTAAAAATCTATTAGATGAAATNGCAGCACTTTACCTAGCTTCTGTAGAAGATCCTAATTTAAAGAACCAAAAAATCATCGATTTTGATGCGGTTTTATCTAAGGGGTATACCGGAGCAGAATTGCGCCCTAGCTTATTTGATTTCTTGATTCATCGAGCAATTGATTATTTCCAGAATGAAAGATCTTACCTCAATAAGCCACAAAGTACCTTTGTTTTCAACCAAGAAATAGCCTTTGCAAAAGCAGACGACTTTATTCAATGGGAAATTCCAAGTACAGATACCACGGATTCTAAATACCGAATGTTGGTGCTCTTTCAGAAAGTTATGAAAGAAAATAAGGAGCGTGGAACAAAAGCATCGGCATTGAACGTTGGTTTGAAACGCCTAAAATTTGTGCACACCAATATTACCTCAAATCTTAAAGATCAATGGTATGAAACAGCATTGAATGAACTGATAAAGGCAAATGCAGGTACAACTCTGGAAGCGGATGCCCTATTTGAGAAAGCATCATTATTTGTCAATCAAGGACAAACTTATTCTGCTGAAAACCCTAAATATCAGTTTAGATTAAAAGAAGCAAAAGTTATTTGTGATGAAGTTATAAAAAACTACCCTTCCTCACATGGAGCTACGAACTGCAAAACTTTATACCCTAGCATCCTAAACAAAAATCTTTCCTTGCGAGTGGAGTCTGTCGTAGCACCAAAGGCTTCAATTTTGAGCAAGATTTCTTACCGTAATGTTTCTAGGGTATACCTACGAATTGTAGATGCAGATGACCCACTTCAAGCGCAACCATATCGCAATGGTAATGAAGAGTTGAATCAATTAATTAAGAAGCAACCAAAGGTTGTTTGGAGTGTTGATTTGCCTGATTTAAATGATTTTCAAGGACATAGTGTCGAAATTCCTGTTCAGCAGTTGCCTTTTGGCAGATATGCTTTATTGATTTCAGATAATGAAAAATTTGATTTAGGAGAATCTGCTAATGGTTATGTGTATTTCCACGTTTCTAATCTAGCCTATATCCTTTCGGGAAATGGAAAGGGGAAAGCTATTACTGTCGTAGATCGATTTACTGGAAGACCCATTTCAGGTGCACAGGTAGAAGTCTATGAAAATGACTACGATAGAATTTTACGAAAGTATAAATTCAAAAGAAAAGATAAAGTAGTAACGAATGAAGAAGGGTTTGCACGCATCTCCTATTCTGGCAATCGCACCAATTGGTTTAAGGTCACTAAGGGAAGTGATGTGCTCATAGAAGGCCCTACTAATTTTCCATATTATTATAATTACGATAAAGTTGCTCATCAATGGGTACATTTCTTTTCTGATCGCGCTATATATCGTCCTGGCCAAACAGTCTATTTTAAGGGAATTGCGTTAGAACGAGATAAAAATGATGAAGTCCGGGTCCTAGAAAATAAGCAGATTAATGTAACACTAATTGATGCGAATGATCAAGATGTTGCAGCGCTAGATTTGGTATCTAATCGTTTTGGCTCCATTCAGGGTAGTTTTGTGTTGCCAAGGACGGGCTTAAAAGGTGCTTTTGCTTTAGAAGCAGATATAGATGGGAACCATTCCTTTAGAGTAGAAGAGTACAAACGTCCAAAGTTTGAAGTACAATTTGATCCTTTAGAAAAAGCTTATCAATTAGGGGATGAAGTTGTCGTAAGCGGCTTTGCAAAAGGCTTTGCTGGGAATGCCATCGATGGTGCAGAGGTGAACTATAGAGTGACCAGAGAAGCTTATTACCCCTGGTGGTCATGGTGGCGCTGGGGCAGATCGCCAATCAACAGTAGCGGAATGGAAATCGCTAATGGTCAACTAAAAACAGATGCGGAAGGTAAATTTGAAATTACTTTCCCTGCAACTCCTGATTTATCTGTCGATAAGAAATATCAACCTGCTTTCCGTTTTGTCATTAATGCTGATGTAGTAGATATTACGGGGGAAACGCACTCCCAAACAAAGACAGTACGACTAAGCGAACAAAGTATAGTGATCAATCTACCGCTTGGTGAAAAGGTAGATATTGCTACCCACAAAGAAGTTACCATTACAACAACGAATCTTGATGGGGGCGAAGAGGCGGCAGATTTGGACATTAGGGTTCAAGCATTAATTCAACCAAAGCAGGTATTCATTGAACGTTTTTGGCAGAAGCCAGACCAATACTTAATGGGAGAAAATGACTTCCGCAAACGATTCCCTTTCTATGCCTATAAAGATGAAGATCAAAAGAAAAACTGGCAGAAAGGAGTACTGGCAATAAACAGAAAGGTATCATCAAATGGTTCTAGTCAACTCTCTCTCGAAAGCCTGAAAGCAGGTTATTATTTGATAACAATCGAAGCAAAGGATGAGAAAGGACGTTCGGTGCAGATTGAAAAAGTGGTAGGTTTTTACGACAGTGAAAAACAGATCCCACTACCAGATGAACATTTATCGGTAACTTTTTCAAAGAATAGCGCAGAACCTGAAGAAAACATCAACATCCAAGTAGCCAGTGCAGAAAAGAGTTACGTATTCTACGAATTTGGGAGAGATAAGAATGACACCCAAAGAGGAAGCCTAGTTGTTTCATCTTGGGCAAAGATACCCTATCGTATTCAAGAAAAAGATAGAGGGGGAATGCAGTTATTTGCTATATGTATCCGTCATGGTAGAGTATATCGACAAAACACTCAGTTGGCCATTCCTTGGTCAAATAAGGAATTAAAATTAGAGTGGATGACATTCAGAGATAAACTACAACCCGGACAGGAAGAAGAGTGGCGGGTGAAAATTAGCGGTCCGAAAAAGGAAAGAGTAGCAGCAGAAATGGTAGCGACCCTCTACGATGCATCTTTAGATCAGTTTGTAGGCCATAGTTGGGACTTATCGCTATATCCAGGAATGGGATACTTTAACAATCCTTGGTCAAGTAGTAATTTTAATGCGCCATCAGCAATTGTTCTCAATCGGAATTGGCAAATACCTTATGTTAGTGGTCATTCTTATAGTTTTCCTCGTTTAGAGTGGTTTGGTTTTATGGGGTTTGGAGAAAATATTCGTGTTCGCAGTTCTGGCTATTATCCAGTTGAAAGTAATGGGGCTGCTCCGGTTCCTCCAGCAGCAAGGATGGAGGTAGCTCCAGGTAAACCAAAGTCTTTTTCTGCTGATTTTGATGATAGTGAAGCTGCATTGGAAGATGTAGTTGTTACAGGTTATGCTGCGGAGAATAAATATGATAGTAATACTCAAGCTCCAGCATTAGCGCCTATCCGTAAGAATCTTAAAGAAACCGTTTTCTTCTTCCCTCAAATGCGTACAGATGAAGAAGGGAATATCGAGTTGCGTTTTACCATGAATGAAGCCTTAACGAAGTGGAAGTTTATGGCCGTTGCACATACAAAGGATTTGAAAGTTGGCCAGTTGTCAGGTGAAGTGCTAACGCAAAAAGAATTGATGGTGTTACCTAATCCACCGCGTTTTATACGGGAAGGGGATGAACTGGAATATACGGCTAAGGTAAATAACATGACGGAGCAAGCCCTTACGGGAAATGCTCGTTTGGAATTGCTTGACGCAAATACAGGTAAAGTAGTGAATGACTTATTTGGCTTAAGCCAAAATGAACGGACTTTCACTGCTCAAGGCAAACAATCTGCTCTTTTAGCATGGAAACTAAAGGTGCCTAATGTGGGGGCGATGGCAATTACCCATCGGGTGATTGCGCAATCAGGTGATTTTGCAGATGGGGAAGAAAGTGCATTGCCTATTCTAACCAATAGAATGCTCGTAACAGAGACTATGCCTATGGCATTAAAAGGGCAGGAAAAGAAAACTTTTGTTTTTAAAGCAATGGATAAAGTAGGACAATCTAATACATTAGATCATCACAGCTACGCCTTGGAGTTTACCTCTAATCCTGTTTGGTATGCGGTTCGTTCTTTGCCTTATTTGATGGAATATCCGTATCAATGTACAGAGCAAATATTTAGTCGTTATTATGCCAATACGCTGGCATCTGGCATAGCAAATAGCTATCCAAAGATTAATCAAGTCTTTAATCAATGGAAAAGTGCGGATGCTTTACAAAGTAATCTGAGCAAAAATCAGGAGCTAAAAGCACTTTTATTGGAGGAGACTCCTTGGGTGATGGATGCACAAAGTGAAGAGCAGCAACAAAAGAACATCGCATTACTTTTTGATCTAAATCGAATGGCCAATGAACAGCAAGTAGCTATCGATCAATTGGATGAAAGACAGTCTGCTAATGGTGGATTTTCTTGGTTCCCAGGTGGTAGAGAGAGTTGGTATATCACCCAATACTTAGTGGAAGGTATGGGCCGCTTACGCGCAATGGAAATGGTGGATATGGATCAAAATAGTGAGTCATTACGAATTGCTAAAAATGCGATTAAATTCATCGATCTAGAATACAGAAATGCCTACTTGGATCTAAAGGAAAAGGATGATGTGGATATGGATGCTGACCATTTAGAGAACTTGGTGATTCATTATCTGTATGCTCGTTCTTTCTTCAAGGATGTTCCAAGTCGGGGCTTAGATGAAATGGATGCCTATTATTTAGGGCAGGCCGAAAAATATTGGACTAATAAATCCCTTTATCAACAAGGACTATTAGCCATTATATTGCAAAGAAATGAACGACTAACAACTGCCAAGAACATCATCCAATCATTAGATGAGCGTTCTATAGAAAATGAAGAATTAGGTAAGTACTGGAAAAATCAATGGGGTTACTACTGGTATCAAATGCCAATAGAAACACAAAGTTTGATGATTGAAGCATTCGCAGAAGTCACAAAAGATCAAGATGCTATCGATCAGATGAAAATATGGTTGATTAAAAACAAACAAACTTCTCATTGGAAAACCACTAAAGCAACTGCCAATGCCATTTACGCTTTAATGAACTTTGGAGATAATTGGTTAAGCGAAAATCAGCAAGTAAGCATTAGTTTCCCCAATGCTAGTCAGGAAGAAAGTGCATCTGTCGAGGCTCGTTTGGCGAAAGCCCAAAAGACGGTAGAAGCAGGTACTGGCTATTTTAAAGTAAAATGGGAAAAAGGAGAAATCAGCCAAGATTATGCTAAAATCACTATTGATAATCCGAATAAAAACATCAGTTGGGGGAGTGCATACTGGCAATATTTTGAGCAATTAGATAAAATCGAAACCTTTGAGGATACACCGCTTAACATCAAAAAGCAAGTCTTCAAGGAAATCATAACAGATAGAGGCCCTCAGCTGCAGCAGTTAGCAGATGGCGTGACCATTCAAGCGGGTGATCAACTTAAGGTCCGAATTGAAATTCGTGTGGATCGGCCAATGGAGTATGTGCACATGAAGGATATGAGAGCAAGTGGCTTGGAACCCATGGAAGTATTAAGTAGATACAAATGGCAAGGAGGTTTAGGTTATTATGAAAGTCCTGGAGATGTAGCAACAAACTTCTTTATCGACTATTTGCCGAGAGGTACTTATGTGTTTGAATATCCTTTAAGAGCAGTACATAAAGGTGATTTTTCTAATGGAATTACGAGTATTCAGTGTATGTATGCACCAGAATTTTCTAGCCATTCAGAAGGGATTCGTCTAAAAGTTGAATAATTGGTCGAGAAAATCAGCATGCTGATTGAAAGTAATGTAATTTGGATTTGTTGTTAAAAGTGTAATCGTTAATGGTGTAATCGTATAAGATATAAAATGAATAATTGAATACGACCATTAACGATTCCCTCTTAACCAATAACATAGAAACATGATCAACAAGAAAAAAATATTCAAGTACGCAGCAAAAGGATTAAAAAATACAATTATGAGTAATAAGAGTGATCGCTCGAAGCATGCATCCACCGTTATTAAAAATCACGTATTGATGTCAATGGGAGTAAGTTTTATTCCTATTCCAATTGTGTTCGATGTATTTGCCGTCGGAGCATTACAATTAGATATGATTCGCCAATTATGTAAAGTTTATCAAATAGATTTTGCTGAAAATCAAGGTAAGGCAATTGTTTCTTCTTTGACTAGTTCTACCTTGGCACGCGCTGGTGCGAGGAGTTTAATTAAACTTGTGCCAGGTGTTGGATCCATTGTAGGAGGTGTTGCGGCATCAGCGATGAATGGTGCTTCCACCTATGCATTGGGAGAAGTATTCAAAAAACACTTTGAAACTGGTGGAACGATCCTAGATTTCGATACAGAAAGCTTCAAGAAAGTATATAAAGAAAAATTCGAAAAAGGTAAAAAGGTAGCCGAAGAATGGAAAAAGGAGGAAGAAGCAAAGAAAAAAGCTGGGGAGACCCCAACTGCAGTTGAAGCTGCACCTGCTGCAGAAAAAGCAATGCCAACCCCTGAGACAACTTCAGAGAAAGGCAGCATTATTGACAAACTCAAAGAGTTGGGTAAGTTAAGAGATGCAGCTGTGATCTCTGAAGAAGAATTTGCAGAAATGAAGAAAAAGTTAATTGATGGCTTTTAATGCTATTCGTTATGCGAAGATTTAAACTTCGCATAACGGAAATTCTATACTACAGGCGCTTCCTCCAAAAACTCCACAAGCTCCTCCAAATTCCAAGCATCTTCCAATTTGAATGCGCCCACTTTTGTTCTACAAAGTGCCGTAAGATAAGCACCACTGCGTACGGCTTTACCAAAATCATGCGCCAAAGAACGAATGTAGGTCCCTTTACTACATTTTACTGCAAAATCGATATTTGGTAAGTCAATATTGGTAAGTTCAAAATTGAAGATATGCACTGGTCGAGGTTTCACTTCTATGACCTCACCCTTTCTCGCTTTTTTATAAAGTGGCTGACCATCTACTTTGATTGCAGAGAACATAGGTGGAATTTGCTCCAAATCGCCCAAAAACTGTTCTCTTGCAGTATTAATTAAATCAGCATTGATATGGTCTGTAGGGAAGGTTTCGTTGTGCTCAGTCTCTGCATCATAGGAAGGAGTAGTTGCACCGAGATACATTGTACCTGTATAATCTTTAGATAAGCCTTGATATTCGTTGATTTGTTTGGTAGCTTTACCTGTGCAGATAATAAGCAAGCCAGTAGCCATAGGATCTAAAGTGCCGGCATGCCCCACTTTTATTTTCTTGACGCCCAAGCGGCGTTTTAATTTGTATCGAATTTTGTTGACGACATCGAAGGACGTCCACTCTTTTGGTTTGTCCACTAATAAAACCTCTCCTGCTAAAAAATCATACCTTGACGGAGGTTTTTCATCTTCATTCATCATCTCTGTTTTTGGTGAAATATCAGAGCCAACTGAGTTGACGGTTTTGCCCTGACATTATAAATACCACGATGCAATCGCGATAGCCGCTACAATAAAACAATATATTGAAAAATAAGTCAAATTACTATTTTTTACAAGTTTTATCATCCATGTACATGCCAATAAACCAGTAAAAAAAGCCGCTAAGAAACCAATCGAAAGTTCTCCGATATGAGCACTCGCTGAAGCCATCTCCCCACTCAATAAGTCTTTTGCCATTTTTCCAAGAATCAATGGCACCACCATTAAAAAGGAAAATCGGGCGGCACGCTCTCTATCTATGCCTAACAAAACAGTAGTGGAAATCGTTGCACCAGAGCGAGATATTCCTGGTAGAATTGCAATAGCTTGAGCAATTCCTACTATTAATGCACTTCCAAACCCAACTTTTTTGTTGGTGTTTTTCGCCCGATCTGCAAAAAATAGGAGAATACCTGTCACTATAAGCATAAGTCCAACGAGTAAAATTTGCTTATTGAACAACTGTTCAATTTGGTCTTCAAAAAGTAAACCGACAAATACTGCTGGAATCATGGATAGGATAATTTTTGCAGAAAAGGCCGTTTGGTCGTTCCATTTGAATTGAAACAAACCACCTAGGATTTCTGCAATATCCTTTCGGAAAACTACAATCGTACTTAGTGCAGTAGCAGCATGAAGTGTGACAGTCATCAGCATACTTTCTTCTGCGACGCTATCGTCACCCATAAAAAACTTGGCTAATTCTAGGTGCCCGCTACTACTAACAGGCAAAAATTCAGTAAGTCCTTGAATGATTCCAAGGATAATGGATCTAATCAAATCTTCCATTGATTAATATGCTTAAGATTTTTTGAAAATCGCAAAAACCTGTAAAGCTAAACCAGCAAGAATAAGAATAGGAGCAAGTACTGTTCGGCGAAAGCCATAGATGATGTTTTCATCCCAAACATCTGGGCTGGGCATGCTACCTCCACCCATCAATACCATCCCTAGTACAATAAGTGCCACGCCAATTCCCATCCACTTGTAATTCTCAGCATTAAAAGTGAATTCCACTTGGCTGCGAACGGTAGTTGCAGAACCTGCTCGGCTACTCTTAGCTTTAGCTTTGGGTGAGTTAGATTGTGTTTTTACTGTCCTCTTTTTCTGTGTACTCGTCGTAACGACTACCTTCTTTTTTTGTTCTTTTCTTTTACTCATTTTTTTTTGCGGTTGGTACAATCTCTAAATTAATGGCCTCTCTTCTAATATAAATCATCTACACGCATTCTTAAGTATTTATTAACCACATAATAGGTGCTCAACCAATTGATTAAGATTCCTATAAGAAGTAAGGCTGCAAAAAGGCTTGCAAAGTTAGTATAATTCTGAATAGCTTTTAATTCTGGTAGCTTTTGATTTGCTAAAAAAATGATAAGGGATAGCAACCCAATCGCAAAAAGACCACTAAGAATACCATTCCATAAACTTCTAAAGAGATACGGCCGGCTAATAAATTCCCAAGAAGCACCAACCAATTCCATATTCTTAATTAAAAAACGATTGGCATACATCGCTAACCTAATCGTATTATGTATAAGACTGAATGCTACAATAATAAAAAATACTCCAATACCCAAGGCAAAATAGGCTATTCGCTCCACATTGAAGGCAATATCATCCACTAAAGTCTCTTGGTAATAAACATTATTCACCATACTATCTTTACGAATAACACTACGTAGGGCATCTAAAGAATCTATTTGCATAAACTCCGCTTTTACTTGAAAAGTAAAAGCATCCAAATAAGGATTGGCCAAGTCTAATTTGGAAATGTCTTCGTTGAAGCCTTCTTGTTCATCCATAAACTTAGCAGCATCTTCTTTGCTGACAAAGGTTACGGATTCTTCCTTGATTGTCGGTAGCTTTCGCAGACGATGATCAATTGCAATAATATGATCTTCTGTAGCGTTTTCTTTTAACTCCACTAAGACCTTCATCTGCTCCTTTAAAGTCTTGACTAATGATTGCGAGTAAAGCAGGACTAAGCCGAAGAAACCCAATAAAAACAAAACTAGAGCTACACTGAAAATGGCATAGAAGTAATTTGGCTTAATGGGGATATATTTATTGGCATTTTCTGACATAAATAGGCGTTCTTGAACTAAAGATTAGAGTCGCAAATTTATAAAATAAAACACTATCTTAAACGCTTTGAAATAGCTAATAGCTCAGATTGTAACGATTGTTTTGAAAGACAGATACTTGCTATTAGCAAATTCTCTGATAAAATTAAGGTTTTTTAATGCGAATTCATTCATTTTTTTCATTATTGGTGTGCGTTTTGATCTCCCTTTCGGGAAATGCACAAATTTATTTAAGTAATGCTTCTTTTGAAGGAGCTCCACAAGATGCTACAGTTCCGGTAGGCTGGTTTCCTTGTGAGTTGGGAACAACTCCAGATATACTTCCTGGTTTTTGGGGAGTGAGAAAAGAATCCTCCGAAGGAGAAACCTATGTAGGATTGATTACTCGTGAGGATGGAACCTGGGAAAGTATAGGCCAGCGTTTAAAAAGACCTTTAAAAAGAAAGGAATGTTATGAAATGAGTCTTGATTTGGCGCATGCTAATGTATATGATTCTTACGTGGATGTAATTAAAGTGAGAGTATGGGGCTCTACCCGCAAATGTTCGAAAGATCAACTCTTATTTGAGTCTCCTTTTATTGATCATGAAGATTGGAAAAAATATGAATTCCAGTTTACCACCAAAGCCTTTATCAATTATATTATCATTGAAGCACATTACAAAGAAGGAAGCTTTTCTCACAGAGGAAATATACTAGTGGATAATATCAGTCCAATCAAAGATTGTATTCGTGCTTCACTAGAGTAGGTAGTGGACCTACTCTAGTGGAAAGCGATTATTCTTTTTCCATCTTTTTCATAATGGACTCTGTTTCTTTGACCAAATCTTCGAACTCTCTTTTGATTGCTCCATTATCTTGACCTCCTTTACTAGTTAGGCTTCGGTTGTTATCGTCATAAGAAGTTGGTGTGTCACCATTAAGCTTGCGCTCCAAGTCACTTCTTTTCCGCTCTAAATCAGCAATCTGATCAATGATGCCGCTATCTTCAATATTCTCCGCTTTTCTTTTTAAAGTATTCAGTAAGACAGTGATTTTATCCAAAGCCTCATCATATTTGCCTTCATCCAGCTTTTCTTTTTCTGTTTTGAGTAGATCCCAAGCTTCTTTGCCTAGGTCTTTAGCTTTAGAAAAGATTTTACGCGATTGTTCTTTTTCGGTTGGGGTACCTAAGAAGTAGTTGTAAAATAGTATACCAACGACCAAAATAGCAGCTAACCTTAATATACTTTTAATCATTTTTAATGGTTTGTTTTTGTCAAATATATAGAATCTTAAGTGGTTTAAAAATATTCTAATTCTTAGAATGGAATTATTTTTAATCGTCCAATGTTAACAGAAATAAGTCTAATGTCAATAAGGTATGAAGCAGAAATAAGATAAAGGATGTAGAAATTAAGCGGCTAGTCAAAATTGCTTGTATAATAAATTCCTGCCAGCCGGCAGGCACGGCCTCAGCTCAAAAATCATAAGTAACTGACAATATGAAAGTTACGCATGGTTTTAGCCTAACTACTTAATATACTACGCAAAATTAATGAAGTTATTTTTTATCAGACAAGGAAAAAAACGTAGCTATAGCCAAAGCTACAGTGAGCCTGCCTGACGTCAAAGGCAGGGCTTTTTAAGGAAGTATGAGGAAAAAATTACAAGTTCAATTGTATAGGTTATTATTTGCTAAAGCTCTAAATAATAGAATAATTTATTTTTCACCCCATACTAAATAGGGTTTCACCTTTCGCAAGTCCATCATTTTGGCTATTTTCGCAGCTTTAAATTTGATGGTAACTCTGATTGGAGCTGTACCAATGTTTTAATACCAACATAACGAATAAAAAAGTCATGGAATACAATCCAAGAGAAATTGAAAAAAGATGGAAAGCATATTGGGACAAAAATGAGGTTTATAAAGTCAGTAATGAAAGCAATCGTCCTAAGTTTTATGTTTTGGATATGTTTCCTTATCCATCTGGTGCTGGATTGCACGTTGGTCACCCATTAGGTTATATCGCTTCAGATATTTATGCTCGTTACAAGCGATTAAGTGGCTATAATGTGCTTCATCCAATGGGCTATGATTCTTTTGGATTACCTGCAGAACAATATGCGATTCAAACAGGTATTCACCCTGCTGTGGCAACAGAAGAAAATATCAATCGCTACCGTCAACAACTGGATAATATTGGTTTCTCTTATGACTGGAGCCGAGAAGTTCGTACAAGTAGCTCGCAGTATTATAAGTGGACGCAGTGGATATTCATGCAATTGTTTAAGCATTATTATGATCAAGAGGCGGATAAAGCCTTACCTATTGATCAATTAATAGAAAAATTGAGCAAAGAGGGGAATGCTAATGTCAAAGCAGTTTGTCATGAGGATACAGCTGATATTTCAGCGGAGGATTGGAATGGAATGGATGAAAAAGAACAACAGTTGTTCTTGCTAAACTATCGCCTAACCTTCCCTGAAAAGAGTTACGTAAACTGGTGCCCTGCCTTGGGAACTGTTTTATCCAATGACGAGGTGAAAGATGGGGTGAGTGAACGGGGGGGCTACCCCGTGGAACGCAAGTTAATGCAGCAGTGGAGCATGCGTATTACTGCTTATGCAGATCGATTGCTGACCGGCTTGGATACGGTTGACTGGCCAGAATCCTTGAAGGAACAGCAACGCAACTGGATTGGTCGTTCGCAGGGGGCTAGTGTGAAATTTGCATTAGAAAATGCACCTGAACAAAAAATCGAAGTATTTACTACTCGTGTTGATACGATATTTGGGGTTACTTTTATGTGTTTGGCTCCTGAACATGAAATGGTAGATGTTATCACAACGGATGAATATCGTGAAAAAGTAGATGAATATCGTACCTGGACGGCTTCTCGTTCGGAAGTAGAACGTATGCAGGAAGTGAAGAAAGTTACAGGGCAATTTACAGGTGGTTACTGTATCCATCCTTTTAATGGTGAGAAAGTGCCTATTTATATCGCTGACTATGTATTAGCTGGTTATGGTACGGGAGCAGTAATGGCTGTACCTTCTGGTGATCAAAGAGACTGGGATTTTGCTAAGCATTTTGATTTGCCCATCGTTCCAATCTTGGATGCTCAAGAAAATATGGAAGAGCAAGCAGACGCCACTAAAGAAGGAAAATATATCAATTCTGGCTTTATTAATGGTTTGGAGTATGCCGAAGCAGTGCCTCAATTGATCGAGTGGTTGGAAGAACGTAAGATGGGGCGCGGAAAAATACAGTACAGAATTCGCAATGCGGTATTCTCTAGACAACGCTACTGGGGAGAGCCCGTACCAGCATACTGGAAAGATGGGGTACCTTACTTAATTGACGAAGCGGATTTGCCATTAGAATTGCCAACAGTAGACAAATATTTGCCTACAGAAACAGGCGAGCCGCCTTTAGGACGTGCAGAAGAATGGAAGTACAAAGGCAAATATGATTATGAATTGTCTACAATGCCAGGTTGGGCTGGTTCTTCATGGTACTTTTACCGATATATGGATCCTAATAACGAAAATGAATTTGTATCCAAAGAGGCGGTAGACTACTGGCAGAATGTCGATTTATATTTGGGTGGTTCTGAGCACGCAGTAGGACACTTGCTGTACAGTCGTTTTTGGAATAAATTTTTGTTTGACTTAGGCTTAGTTCCTCAAGAAGAATATGCCAAGAAATTAATCAACCAAGGAATGATTCAAGGGGTGATTGAATTTTTGATGCTGCAAAAAGAAAAAATAGATGGCTATAGCCGTTTTGCTTGCGCAGATATCGCTAAAAAAGAAATGGAAGAGCTCGGTACTGAATTTGCGAAAATTCCTATTCATATTGATTATGTCCAAAATTATGGCTCCAATAGCTCTTATGTGGATACAGATAGTGTGAAGAAATTTGTGGACTGGCGCCCAGAATTCAAAGA
The DNA here is from genome assembly GCA_022448955.1 of Saprospiraceae bacterium. Lineage (GTDB taxonomy): Bacteria > Bacteroidota > Bacteroidia > Chitinophagales > Saprospiraceae > JALEHC01. The sequence continues at coordinate 88,966 of JAKVCU010000054.1, read as the reverse complement.
TGCTATCTTTGAATGTGGCAGTGGGGTTTATCACAAAGGTATGTTTAAGCCTCATGTGGATGCAGCAGGTTCTCATTTGATGACTATTTCCGAGGTTGGAAAAATGTCTAAACGCTACTTTAATGTGGTGAACCCTGATGATGTGGTAGAGCGTTATGGAGCAGATTGTTTCCGTATGTATGAAATGTTTTTAGGGCCAATTGAGCAAGCTAAGCCTTGGGATACAAAGGGTATCGACGGTGTAAGTAAGTTTTTGCGTAAGCTGTGGAGCTTATTTACAAATAAAAATAACGAATTCGCTGTATCTGATGATGCGCCTACTAAGGACGAATGGAAAGTATTGCACCAATTGATCAAGAAAGTATCTGATGATATAGAGCGGTTTTCTTTCAACACTTGTGTGAGTGGATTTATGATTGCAGTGAATGATTTGAAAAAAATGAATTGTAATAAATCCGCAATTTTGAAAGATTTGATTGTAGTGATGGCTCCTTTTGCTCCTTTCGTGACCGAAGAATTGTGGCAGCGTTTGGGGGGGCAAGGAAGTATACATCAAGCAGCTTATCCTGAATTTAATGAAGATTACTTGAAGGAAGATAGCATCGAGTATCCAATTAGTATCAATGGAAAGAAAAGAGCAAGTGCTGAATTTCCCGCAGACGCTTCTAAAGATGAATTGGAAAAAGCTGCCTTATCACTAGAGGCCATTCAAAAATGGACGGAAGGAAAAACAATCCGTAAAGTGATTGTTGTTCCTAAACGTATGATCAATATCGTGGTTGGTTAAATATTTATGTGATAAGTGAGTTTTCCTCTTTTCCGATTCGGTCAATTCATCAGGCTAATTGATCAATTCTTAATAGGCGATAGGCTCAATTATCTTTACTATAAGGTAAATAAACGGTAAATCTGACAGTGCATCATTGGTATGGGCTGTCAGATTTCTTTAGAAAGTTATATATTACAAGCGAAAACTACATGAATTCTGGAGGAATTGTACCTCCCAAGATAATGCAATATAGCCACTAGACGTTTTTATATCTAATATTGATCAAAGTCTCAGGTTTTGCATTTTTAGCCTACAAAACTAAATTGCCCTATGGAAAACCACGTTTTACGCGGCACGCTTTTCGTCTGTTTTTTTCTTTTCAACTTTTATTCTCAAGCACAAGTTACCCTTAGTAATCCTTCAGATTGTTTGCTAGGTGCATCCATCAGCACGAATAATTGTCCTCAAAATGAACCAGGCCAAAACCCTGATTTGTTTGATATTCAAGTAAATGGGATCGTTGGAACACAGCTTGGTGTAGATGTATATTTATCCGAGTTGAGGCTTCTTATCGAACATACTTGGATGGGAGATTTAGAACTTGTACTTCGCTCACCAAGTGGGCAGACCATATCGCTAAGCAACCATAATGGTGGAAATAAAGATAATTTTGGCGATCCTTCTGTGGAAGACTGCTCTGCTTATGGCGTTTTACAGCAATTTGCTTGTCAGTCGATTGTTGATGCTATTCCCCCTTACACAGATCAAGCTTATGCTCCTGAAGAGTCCTTTCTAAACTTCAATGATGGAAGCAATCCTAATGGGACTTGGCAACTACAAATTTGTGATCATGAATTAGCCAATGCTGGTACTTTAGAGTTTATCCATCTAGTTTTTGAGGAAATTAACTGTCTTCCCATAGAAAATGCAGGTCTGCTGAATGTGGATAGTACGACAGTGGTATTAGATTGGGTAGATGCAGATTGTGAAAATACAATAATTGAATACGGAGCACCGGGTTTTATGCCGGGCCTAGATGGCAGTGCTGGGCAAGGTACAGTGGTGATGGCTACTTGCCCACCTTTTTCGCTTATGGGCCTTTCGGCAAATACAGATTATGACATTTATATTAGACGGTACTGTTCTGATTCAGATACATATGCTGCTAATTCATGTGTAGTTTCTGCATCAACACTTTGTCAACCTACCTCGCTTACCGCTTTCGAAAACTTTAATAGTGAAATAGAATGCGTGGCCGCATGCGGCTTCAGCTGTATGTTAGATGGTATGTGGCAAAATAGTGCTAATGATGATTTTGATTGGTTTCCTAAGGCTTTAAACACCGTGACTCCTAATACGGGACCCTCTGCTGATGTAGATGGTGATGGAAAATACCTATATATAGAAACTTCTGGAAATAATTGTATCAATGGCAAAGAAGCTGAATTGATTTCTGATTGTATAGCTTTTAATAAGGCAGGAAGTGATGAGTGTCATTTTTCATTTTATTACCATATGTATGGCGATGACATTGGGCAGCTACGACTTGAAGTGACAAATGATGGAATTAACTGGACCAATCTTTGGTCGGTAAGTGGAGATCAAGGTAATCAGTGGAATAAACAATATCTGGCTTTCAATCAATTTGTAGACGGGACCATTTTACAGTTTCGGTTTATCGCGACCAGCGCAAATGGCTTTGAGGGAGATATTGCTTTAGACAATATAGCGTTTTATGGCTCCTCCAGCTTAGGGGCGCCCAACATACCCTATTTTGTAGACATGGATGGTGATGGATTTGGCGACAGCCAGCTTCCGCCTTTGTTTAGTTGTTATGGTATACCACCTCCTGGTTATGCTGATAATGATGATGATTGTGATGATGGAAATCCATTGGTAAATCCAGATGCAGAAGAAATTTTATGCAATTTTATAGATGATAACTGTAATGGAATAGAAGATGATGGCTTCCTACCTCCTCCAATCGTTATTAACGATACCATCTGTTCAGGAGAGACTGCTCTACTAGAAGGTATTCCTGCAACTGGCAGGCCCATTTATTGGTTCTCTGAGCCTACTGGCTTTGCGAGTTTTTTAGCGCTAGGAAATTCCTTTGAACCTAGTTTGCCCGCTAATAACACATCAGTGCCACAAATTTACACCTATTATGTAGAAGAAAATGGTGGCCCGGGTTGTACTTCGTCTGAAAGATCAGTTGCACATGTAGTGGTCCATCCTAAACCTTCTGTTTCTGGATCAAGTCCAGCTTTGTGTCCAGGTGAATCATTTGATTTGAATAGTATTGTATTTGAAGACCTGAACCTTACTGGGGTAGATGTGACTTTTCATTTAGCCTCTCCTGCTACAGCGGCAAATCAAATTACAGATACGGAGATTAGCATTGAAAATAATACCTTGATTTATTATTTGGCGACGAATACTTATGGTTGTCAAGTTGAAAATCAGTTGAATATTCTTTTTAAAGATGGACCAGATATTAGTTTTGATCCTAATTCTTTAGACTTGTGTAGAGGAGAAATAGGAAATGCAAATGTAATTGCTGATGGCCCTAATTTTCCATTCACTTATCAATGGAGTAATGGACCAACAACCATAAGTAATACATTTTCAGCTAATCTGCTTTTTGAAGATACAGACTATTATAAAGTCACTGTTACAGATGCCGAGGGCTGTTTTTCAGTAGACAGCATTGCCGTTAATACATCATCAAGCATTGATACAATTATGCGTTCTATACAAGGAGTAAGTGCTTGTGGTGCCAATGATGGTCAAATTATGCTAACACCAGTGGATGGGATAGCACCTTATACTTTTTCATGGGAGAGTGATGCTGGTCTAACAGGAAGTGGAAATTCAATCGGCTCAGATATTTTTATCTTTGATTTAGAGCAAGGCTCCTATTCCATTTCGCTTACCGACAATTCTCCAAATGCTTGTGAAACAGTCATTGAGGTTTTAGTAAATGGACCTGGGTTTGCAATTACTAGCACAGATATCCAAACCATCAGCTGCTTTGGTGCATCTGATGGGGAGCTGTGTATCTTTACACAAGGTGATGGAATTAGCTTCAACTGGAATGATGGCAGTTCAGAGGACTGCTTGTCAGGTCTTTCACCAGGAATGTATCAAGTGACTATTTCCAATGGTACTTGTGAAACGATCCTAGATTTTGAGTTAGAAGCCCCCCCAGAATTAGGAGTGATTTCAGACTCTGTACTCCCTTCTTGTGGAAATACGCCTGATGGAAGTATTCAGCTTACCCCCTTCGGTGGTACTGCTCCTTATACTTTTGAATGGAGCAATAATGAGGTAACTGAAACGATTAATGAGCTTATCGGTGGTACATATATCGTAACTATTACAGATGTGAATGATTGTTCAATTACCGAAACAATAGTACTTGAATCTGCTGAATTCATTGGTGTTCAATTAGATTCTATCCATACGGTAAGTTGTCTTGGCGCCGAAGATGGTTATCTACAAGTGAGTATTGAAGGAGGCACCCCTCCTTATGATTTACATTGGAGTAATGGGAGTAGCGCACCCATTGTTAGCAATCTTATGGCAGGAGAATATACCCTAGAGGTCACAGATTTTTTGGGTTGTCAAGAAATGGTGACTTATACTATAGAAAGCCCTGATTCTTTGGTAGTGAGCTTACTCACCCTAGAAAATCCAGCTTGTTTTGGAGATAAAAGTGGTCGTATTGGGGTAAGTGTGAGTGGTGGTACAACACCTTATTCTTATGAATGGAGTAATGGTCAAGATGGATCAACAGCGGATTTTCTTCCGGTAGATACTTATTATTTGACAGTGACGGATGCCAACGGTTGTATCGCAGAAGAATTTAGTGCTGAATTAACAGCAACCTCCTTTATAGCACTGAATGCAAATATTACTCAGCCAGATTGTTTGGGACAAACAGATGGTGCTATTAATTTGGGGCCAACTGGGGTAGCGCCATTCCAATATGCGTGGAGTACCAACCCCCTTGAAGATACACTAGTTTCAGTAAATAATTTAGAGGCTGGTATTTATACGGTAACCGTAACAGATGGAGCGGATTGTATTTATTCAGAAAGTTTTGAAATTGATCCGACTCAAGTTTTTGATGTCGTTATCGAGCTTGTTCAACCATTTTGTGAAAATGAAAACAATGGTGCTATCGCAGTCACTGTAGTAGAATCAGGAGGAAGCAATTTTGGATTTGAATGGAGTAATATGAGTACATCTGAAGACTTATTTGGAATAGGTGACGGCGATTATCAATTGACAATCACTGATCAAGAGGGCTGCGAATATGTATCGGATACCCTTAGTATTGAAAGTCCACCAGCATTAAATCTACGTGTAGAAGCTATTGGTGAAATTGATTGTCAAGCTAATGAAACCGCCTATATTGAAATAGGCGTTGAAGGGGGGATTGCTCCTTATGATTTCCATTGGCAAGAGGCAGAGAATTCTTATATGACTGAGGATATCTTTAATCTAGGAGCAGGAACTTATATGTTGACGATAACGGATGCAAATATGTGCCCTCTAGATACTATTATCATCCTTAGTGAACCAGAAGAATTAAAGTTGAATTGGACGATTCCTACAGGAGATTTGTGTGACCCTAATATTATGCCAAGTATTTGCGCGTCAGCGACAGGAGGAATAGCACCTTATTTTTTCTTCTTAAATGGAGAAGAACCTATGAATCCAAACGCTAGTTGTTTTGAGGGTTTAGAAGCTGGAGAATATATTTTATCTGTTGAAGATAGTAGAGGCTGTATAACGGAAAGTACTATTATTAAAATTGATGAGGATAATCCAAAGGTAGTTATTGATACCTTCTATATCGAACCTATTTCATGTCCAGGAAGTACAGATGGTAGTATGACGGCTATTGTGAGTGGTGGTTCTGGCTTTTATGAATTTCATTTTACACCCACACATATCGTTCAAATTGCAGAAGACAGCGTTAGTTGTATTAACCTAGCATCCGGTGATCAGTATAGCGTCACTATTACAGATTTAAATACAGGTTGTGTGGCAGAATCTGAGACGCTTACTTTAGATGATCCTGAAATAATCGCTATTCAACGAGATTCAACCACGGGGGTGAGCTGTATAGGCCTTTCGAATGGGAGTACATTTATTAGCCCGAGTGGAGGTACGCCACCCTACCAATTTAATTGGATGAATGATCAAGGCGAGGTCATTGCGCAGACGGAAGATTTAGAAAACGTAGATGGTGGCACCTATTCACTAGAAATTATAGATGATAAAGGTTGTATGGCCAATTTTATTAATTTTATAATTACTTCTCCTTCCGATGTATTAGAAGTGGATATAATGAGCATTGATGTACTCTGTAATGGGGAAAATAGTGGAAGTATCGATTTATCGATTCAGGGTGGAGCGAGCCCATATGACATTATCTGGAATACTGGAGCTACTAGCCCCGTCCTAGAAAATATTGGCGCAGGGACTTATGCTGCAACGATTACAGATGCAGACGGTTGTGAAATCATTGCAGATAATATTCTAGTTGAAGAACCATCAACCCCAATTGATCCTAATGCTGTTCCATTGCCAGTAAGCTGTTTTGATGGATTTGACGGTATGATATTAACCAATGTAAGCGGTGGACTCATGCCCTACAATTATCAATGGTTTCGGGATGGAAACTTATTAGGAGGGGAGTTTTTTCCAGATTTAGAAAATGTGCAAGCAGGAAATTATACTTTGGAGGTCAGTGATGACAATGGATGTGTACAGCTGTTCCCATTTGTAGTGACACAACCAGATTCTTTCTATGTAGATTTTGACATTATTTATCCTAATTTGCCAGATGAAGTAGGGAGTATTACTGCTGTAGTGGGAGGGGGTACCCCCGATTATAGCTACGACTGGAATACAGGGGCTACAACACCAACCATCGAAAATATTACGCTTGGTGCATTTTACGAAGTGGTTGTTACAGATGATAAAGGTTGTGTGGTTAATACCTTTACAGTTTTGACCAATACCATCAATAATGCATTTATTGATCAGCTAAGTATTTATCCAAACCCTACGAAAAGTCAGACTTGGATTGATATCCAGCTGATTCAATCTCAGGAAGCTGAATTTATCCTTTATGATTTATTGGGTAGGATTTTATGGAGAACCACACCAAGTGAAATTAAAGAAAAGCGTATCAGTTTGGATATGAGTAGTTTGTCTAGCGGAACTTATATGCTACAAGTGCTTTTGAATGGGCAGAATGCTGCTTTAGAAAAGATTATCTTATCGAAGTAGTTCTATTAGCCCTTGTGCGTTCCGTCTAAGGCGGAACGCACAAGAGCCTATTAATTAATTAGCATCTAGTATAGTAAAAGTTGTTCTTCTATTCTCTTGATGCTCTTCCTCGCTACATCTCGCACAAATACAATCCACTGCTAATTCATTTTCACCATAACCTTTTGCCGAAAGGCGCTCAGGAGATATTCCTTTTTCAATTAAATAATCTACTGCAGATTGTGCTCTTTTCTGGGATAGATCCTGATTATATCTTGCAGGGCCTCGACAATCGGTATGCGAACCAAGCTGAATCACCAATTCTTGATTGAGTTTGAGGTTGGCGACTAATTCATCTAGGGTCGGTTTGGCATCATCACGGATGAAGGATTCGTCAAAATCATAATAAATATTCTCTAATTCAATTTCTTGATTGAAGAAGATTCTATCAAGTACCAATTCTAGTTCAAAGGTTTGCACTGGATTTTCAGGGTCTTTACCAATACCTTTTGTGCTAAACTTATTTACTGCTTTTAAGTACCCTTCTTTACTTCCTAAGAAACCATAGTCGGTATCTTCAGTCAATTCTATTCGATACAGTCCATTTTCGCCAATTGTTATTTTCTGTATTTTGCCACCAATAGTGATCGTTAACTCGCTTTCATTCAGTGGTTTACGACCCAATATTTGACTGTTGGGATCACCCTCATTTTCGTATATCTTTTCAAGTACATAAACATCAAGGATAAGTTTATAGTCCTCTTCTTCCACGACCTCCTCCAATGCGGGCGGAGTAGGAGGGATTCGCTTTTCGTACTTGTAGATATCATCATTTCCTATACCATCCTCGCGAGTAGAGGATAAATAGCCGACCTGAAGTAAATCTCCCTCTGGAGCAATGCTTTGATCAATAATAAAGGCAAAATCATCGCCGCCAGAGTTGATAGGTGGTTTCATATTTTTTGCAGATGACCATCCTCCATTTGATAATTTGTAGCTTTTGAAGATATCTAATCCTCCCATTCCAATATGAGCATTAGAAGAGAAGTAAAGCGTATCTTGATAGATAAATGGAAATTTTTCGTCTCTTTCTGTATTGACACTTCTGCTTAATATTTGGGGCGCTGTCCATACATTGTTATCTCGTTTACTTAGGTAAATATCATATCCCCCCCAACCATCAGGGTCATTGCTGGAAAAGTATAGTTCTTGACCATCTTTAGAGAGGCTAGGATGGCCATAATTTACTCCTTTTTTGATGAATGGCAAAGGCTTTGGTACCGACCAACTATCGGCTGATTTACTACTAATCATTAATTGGCAATATGCATCTTCTGTTTCCGTTTCGCTGAAGCAACGTGTGAAAACCATTTCTGTGAAACCTTCATTGAAGGTTACGGTACCTTCATTTTCTTCTGTATTGATTTTATTGTCAAAAAGACGAACGGTATTAGCATTTAAATCAACTAAGAATAAATCAGAGAAATCGTTACCTGTCCAATTATACTGCTCCTCGCCAGTACTTCCCTTGCGATCAGAAGTAATAATAAGTTGATTATTCCCAAAAGGAACAGGTGCATAATCAGCAAAACCTGTATTAAAATCTACTAATTGTACGACGTAAGATAGGTTATTGTCTTTTTTCCATTTAATTGCAGCTTGGCAGGCTTCTATTTCTTTTCGGTATTCGTAGGGGCTACCAATTTCAAGTCCTAATTCTTTAAAGGCTAAAGCAGCCTCTTCATAGCGCTCTGCCTTTTTTAGAGAGTAAGCATAATCTTTTAATGCATTGATACCAAACTGATTATCGTAGGCTTTTCGATACCATTGAATGGACTGATCACTTTGATTGAGCGCTTGGTAAGAATCTGCTAGTAAATAAGCCAGACGTCCTTTTTCAATTCTTGACTTTGCTTTATCATATTCCTTTTTTAGAAATTTTACAGCTACTGCATATTGTTTTCTATCATGGGCTGTTCTTCCATCTCTAATTTTTTGAGTATAAGTACAAGCCACTATAAAAGTTAATAGAAAAAAATAGAAGAAATATCTAGCCATATTCTTGAATTATAACTGAAGAAAAAAACATCATCTAAACTAAAAAGATATACATGATTATTATAAAGATGCTATAAATATTGCTTTTGCATAGTTGAGCATACTTTTTTTTAAAAACGTTTAATGGATAGCCTTTGTTGCAGTGAAAAATGGTAGGAAAATAACAAATGTAATGCTTACTGTTCAGAAAGTGAGGAGATATGGTACAGTTCAAGGTTGACGCGTATAATTGACTGACCATAAATTTTAGGTCATGAATGTGAAGGGAGTTAACAAAAGTATAGTCCACACCTCCTCCTTGTAATTATTCCAAATTTCTAAGCCTAAACGATTACACTAAATGGCTTAGATGTGATAAAAGTAATATAAATATATATTTTATGTGCATTAATTGAGATATTTCATCTCTTTATCCCAAAGAAAATGCCCCCACCAGCTTGTCCCCCTGTGGCGAGGGCTACTATTGAAATAGATTATCTTTTCAATAGCAATTGTGATCTTTTTGGAAAATGCCGATGGACTATCGGCTCAAGAATTGGGTAGAGTGGGTTGTTGTTCATGACAAATATAAGCAAAATATATTTAATAAAAAAATATATTTTGATTTAGAAGGCTACTTTTTTAAAAAACTATCTATTCACTGGCTTCAATTGCTCTCAGAATCTTAATTTTTTTGAATTCTTCAACACAAAAATCAAAGTCCATTTTAGAAATTTTTCTGTTTTTGGGCAAATTGTCAATGATTTCATCTGTATTTAATGCTTGTTTAGTACCATCTTCTGTAACCAGTGTAAATAGGATTTCTAATGGTAAGCCCTTGCTATTTTCGATACCTCTGGTATTTAGCTTTTCTTCAATTAACTTAAGTTGCTCGTCCAGAAAATCAGAAAGAACATTTTCCATTTTTCCTACTTCTTTCACTAATGCGGGATCAAAGGTGATTTTTTCTACTTTTTGGGTAGTCTTTAGTTCTTTACGTTCCACATCAGTACGCCACAGGCGGTCTAAATATACTTGCAAATTGGTAAGATCAATTCTTTCTTTTCTTTGATCTTTTAAGTTGTCAATAATTTGTAGTATCGTTTTGCTTGGCTGGCTCACTTCGATTTTTTCATATTTACAGGTACCACTAATTACCCTGTAAATATTTTTATCATTCATTTTTTCAATCCTCAGACGATTGTCAAAAAGAGAAGGAACAACCTTTTCAAATTCATTTAAAAATGCAATCCACTCTTCGCGAATGATAATAATGATTTTTGCTTGTAAACCAGCTTGAAGTATATTGGCAATCGTTTTGTAGAATTTTTCTTGTTCGGCTTTAGCCGCTTGGCCTTTCGGCAAAATAAACAACTCTTCAAATTGGTCAAAAATTAGATAAACGGGTTTGTAATGATCTAAATAAAGTTGCTTAATTTTCTTGCGGATAGGTGCATCAAGACCTACACTTTTGTTATCCTGCTTATTATGGATAGCTTTACGCAAAGAGCTATCAATATTACTTTCCCTACGAATGAAAATTGGAAGCCAATCTGTATCATAAAACTTATTTCCCAAACCACAATTGACTAAGCTGGTTTTTCCAGTTCCAGAAGCACCATACACTAAAGTTAGATTAGAGGCAAATACAGCATTATATAATTGTGCAGTTTCTTTTTCTCTTCCAAAAAAACGCTCAAAATCATCTTTTTGATAAGCATCCAAGAACTTAAATGGGCTATTCATATGATTCTAGGGTTAAAGACTAAAGTCTGTTTTGAATTGTTCAAATTGTTCTTCTAATAAGGTGAAAACCTTTGGACTATCTTTGGTAACCACATCTGTTTCTTCAAATCCAAATGCTTCACCAAAGCCAAAGTCATCTTCCTTCTCTTGGATTTTTTGGGTAATGTTTTTACCTTCTTCAAAGGTAAGTAAGGTCATATCAGTATCAATAATATCAGTACCCTTTTGATTTTCTAGCGCGATAAAGATGCTATGCTTAATAGCGATGTAATGATAAGCATCCTTTTCTTCAAAACCATAAATAAATAGATCAATATGATGGTTATTCAAGAAGGTATTCTTATCAATTATAAAAGGTGATAAATTGAGCGATTGTCGCATATCTTTTTCAGATGGAACCATGATGATAGAGTTGCAATTGGCATAACTCTCTTTTCGTTTTTTTGCATCATCTTCATAAAGACTTAAGCTTGTATTGACAATAGCGTTTAATTTTCCTAGGTCAAGTTCATAAGTCTTTTTCTTATAGCGAGGGTTATCAATAGTGATATTCCTTACGGTAAGCATTTTATAATCTGCAAGGAATGCTGCGCTACGAAGTACGACTGCTAAGGCTTGTTCAGCAGTAGTACACGCTTTGACTAGTTGATCTACAGGTGTTTCCGCAAATTTACCTTTAAGTTTTTCTAAGTAGCCATTCGCTTTCGCTAAATGTGACCCACTGTCCTTTATTTCTAAGCAGAATTTTTCAAACTCAGGCACAAATAATTCGATCTCCTTTGATTGAGCAAATTCATATAAATCTGAAATTTGCTGTAAAAAGTTGATCGATAAAATATTCGATCGACTTTGTTTAATATCTTTTATGAAGTTTTTAGGTGGCTGAATTTTATTTCGGCGTAAGCCATCCCAAACGTCAGAAAGTAAAATGTAGTATAAAACAATAGCGGTAATTTCATAGGTACTTACCAATTGTTCTAATCGCTTAAGATCTGGTTTCTTTTGTTGTAAAACCAATTGCAATTGAGAACCAATCACCCAAGGGAAATTGCGAATGACTATATCGATATATGTGCTAGAGTCTTTCTTTACTTCTTCGCCATCAATGACTTCTACCATTTGATGGTAAATATCTTTGTTGTATTTACACATCTCATCGAGCACCATCACCACGTACTTGTTCAATTCGACGTTTTGCCCAATGTAGGTGATCATTTCTTTTGGAAGACCAATTTGGCGGTAGTAGGGGAGACGCCATGAAAGAATATCCTCAGCATCATCATGGATGTAAAGTCCCCAAGGAATTTCTTCAGTAGTACCTGAAGTTTCAGGAATGGCGATTCCTCTAAAAATATCTATGGCTGGAGCATCTTTGAATTCTGTTTCTACAATAGATTTTGCAAATTCGAAAGCTAGTTTGATACTACGCTTATTGGCCAGTGCTTTATAAAAAGAACTGGCAAACACCAATGATTTTCGATCTTCTATCGGAACACTAGTAGCGATGACTGCTTTTACGCCTTTGGCGAAAAGCCCTTCTACATGACCTCTTGTTGAGCAACCATTTAGAAAAACAAGTTGAAGGTTTTCTTGCTCTCCAAGGATAGAGGCAAGTCCCTTTGCATTGGCATCAGCATCTTCTAATTGTAATAAATCACTTTCGGCATGACCACCATAATGGAAAATACTAATCTGGTTCGGATAACTAGAAAAGGTATTAATGATATCTTTGATTTCTGCACTCTCTTCTCTTTCTACTTTGATAAAGTCTCTAGTTTCTAATACCCTAAGTGCATCTTTAACTTCACTACTTTCTTGCTTTAATAGAGGAAGATGATTATCATCTTTATTGGCAAAAGCAGCATAGATTATGGGTTTGCTCATTTGTTTATAACTTAAACTTGAGGATTTTACGAAAAGCTAAGTCTTTTTTGCCAGTTAACAAAATCATGCCGTTAAAAAATTGTATCCCACCATTATTAAATTGTTCATGGTTTAATTTCACAAACAATTTCTTTTTCTTTTTTCCATGGGAAGATTTTAATTCATCTAATTCTAATAAAATGGAGTCCATTACTGCTTGTGCTTTACACTTTGAGGAGGAGATAGATATTAAAAGGAGAAAGAAGTAAATTATAACAGTAGAAAACGTTTTTATGCTTTTTGAAAAGAAGGTATTGGTTTTTGTATGAAACCGTTGTTTGCTGTTTATTTATTTTTACAAAAAAAGCCATTTACCAAACTGATAAATGACTTTAATTTATAATAGGATTATAATAATTAGCCTTTCATGGCTGCAATACCTGGTAATTCTTTTCCTTCTAAGAATTCAAGCATAGCCCCACCACCAGTAGATACATAACTGACTTTATCAGCCAAGCCTGCTTTATTTACTGCTGCCACAGAGTCACCACCTCCAACTAGAGAAAATGCTCCTGAAGCAGTTGCTTCAGCAGTAATTTGAGCAATCATATTGGTACCATTCGCAAACTTAGACATCTCAAAAACACCCATTGGACCATTCCAAAGAATAGATTTTGAGTTTTTAATCACTTCGCTAAACTCAGTTCTAGCCGTTTCACCAATGTCTAATCCCATCCAACCTTCAGGAATAGCTGTGCTATCTGTCGTTTGGATATTAGCTTCATTAGAGAATTGATCCGCCAAAACACTATCTTTTGGTAAGATTAAACTTACACCTTTTGCCTTCGCTTTTTCGATTAATTGAAGTGCCAATGCTTGTTTGTCTTCTTCTACCAAAGAGTTACCCACTTGGCCTCCTTGTGCTTTTAAGAAGGTATATGCCATACCACCACCGACAAGTAAGTTGTCAACAAATTCAATCAAACGTTCTAGAAGCAAAATTTTATCAGAAACCTTTGCGCCACCAATAATAGCTGTTAATGGACGCTCAGGATCATTTAATATCTTCGTTGCGTTTTCGATTTCGTTTTGCATCAAGAAACCAAAAGATTTTTGGTCTTGGCCAAAAAATTGTGCTACCGTTGTTGTGGAAGCATGCGCACGGTGAGCAGAACCAAATGCATCATTTACATAAAGGTCTGCCAATCCTGCCAATTGTTTGGCGAAAGCCTCATCACCCTTCTTCTCTCCTTTATTGAAGCGCGTATTTTCTAAAATCAAAACTTCACCTGCTCCAAGGCTGGCAGCAGCTGCACTTGCCTTTTCACCAACTGTTTCTTCACAAAACTTTACAGTTACACCCAATAGATCAGAAAGATGTTGTACAACATGGCTTAGAGTAAATCTTTCTACATCTATAGAGCCATCTTCTTTTAGTTTTTTACTTGGGCGACCAAGGTGAGACATCAAAATAGCAGAACCTCCATTGGCTAAGATATGCTTGATAGTAGGTAAGGCAGCTCTGATACGTGTGTCATCAGTAATGTGGTAGGCTTTATCGAGAGGAACATTAAAATCAACTCTGACTAATGTTTTTTTTCCGTTGAAATCAAGATTCATTGTTTCAGGATTTTAGAAGAAAAAAGGGTTGTATGGCACCCAAAAGTGTTCACACAACCCTAATATGATAAAGTTATAATTATCTAGTGGCAATACGAGCAGTTAAGTCTGCTAAACGTGCAGAATAACCAGCTTCGTTGTCGTACCAGCTTACTACTTTGATGAATGTATCTCCAATAACGTTAGTCATTAAAGAATCAAAGATAGAAGAGTGTGGGTTACGAACGATATCACTGGATACTAAAGGATCAGTAGCAAACTGAAGGATACCTTTCATAGGACCTTCTGCCATTTCCTTAAATTTAGCGTTGATCTCTTCTGCTGTTGTTGCTTTTCCAACGACTGCATTCACTTCAATCATGGAACCAGTAATTACAGGAACCCGAACAGCGATAGCAGATAATTTTCCTTTTACAGAAGGTACTACCTTACCTACTGCATTTGCAGCACCTGTACTCGTTGGTACGATGTTGAAAGCAGCTGCACGTGCACGGCGAAGGTCGCTGTGTGGCGCATCCTGCATACGCTGATCAGATGTATAAGCATGAGTAGTTGTCATAGAACCAACAACTAATCCCCAATTATCGTCGATGATTTTAGCTACTGGAGCCAAACAGTTAGTCGTACAAGAAGCATTAGAGAAAACGTTATTTGATGGATCTAATTCCTCATCATTAACACCTAATACGATTGTTTGTACATCACCACCTTTTGCAGGAGCAGAGATGATGACATCTTTTGCACCAGCCTTGATGTGTAAACCAGCCTTTTCTTTCGTACGGAAAACACCTGTACATTCCAAAACCACGTCAACACCAAGATCAGACCATGGAAGGTTTTCTGGATTGCGTTCTGCGTAGGCGTTGATAGACTTTCCATTAACAATAATGGCATCATCCGTTGAGTCGACCGTACCTTCAAATGCACCTTGTGCAGAATCGTACTTTAGTAAGTGAGCTAATGTGGCGTTATCTGTAAGGTCGTTAATAGCTACTACTTCTAAATCTGGATTTTGTAGTAGGTTGCGAAAGGTAAGACGGCCAATACGACCAAAACCGTTAATTGCGATTTTTTTTGACATGGTTTGAAATCTATTTTGTTATACAGAATGATAGTATAAAATTCTTTCGAATCCTCGGCGAAATTCGCCTTTAATTGAATCTTTTCCAATACTTAGTGTAAAAGTAACAATAATTTAGGGTTTTCACTAAAACACCTTCTTTTTCTATCATTTTTTGGAACACAAGTATATTTGTTCCTTTTTTAAGGAACTAAAGACCGCTTAGTGCTGTTTTGTGATCATTATCATCAATTTTAAGCACTTTCAGTAGCAAATGTATAAAAAAGTTTCTGATGAATGTTTTGTTTTTTTCAGAAAGGTTATATATTTGCAACGCCTTAAGAAAAAGGTATTGATTTATTTACAATCAATTAATAATGTGGCCCGTTCGTCTAGGGGTTAGGACGCAGGATTTTCATTCCTGAAACACGGGTTCGATTCCCGTACGGGCTGCCACTTTTTAATTCTTTGTAAGAATGATAAATCAAAATAATCCATAAAAAAGGCCAACAACTATTTAAATGTTGATAGCCGATATGGCCCGTTCGTCTAGGGGTTAGGACGCAGGATTTTCATTCCTGAAACACGGGTTCGATTCCCGTACGGGCTGCAAAGAGCTTGATGTGATCATCAAGCTCTTTTTTTTAGTGTCTCACTAGCAATTTCAATGCAAGAAGCCCCTACCTATTTTGAAGATGTCTTTTATCTCATTTTGGCTGTTATATTTGCTTTGGGAGGAAGGCTAAAAAAACTTTCGATCATTTTCTGGAATAAAAACTAACACTCATTAATTTTTTAGATTGAAGTTGTTTAATGAGTATGCTGCCAATAGAGGAGTAGGTTTGGATCACTAATGTAAAGCTCTTCGTGAGTTTCATAGTCATAGTTGTGGAGTAAAAAAAACGGACCATTCGGCAGGTGGTACTGAAGTATATGATGTTCTGTGTGTTTTTTGTAGATATTTGATATCCATTTATAGTATCCTTTTGATATCAATTGCTCACTTTTTTGTCGCGTACTCAGCTAAAATTTTTAAATTTGAAAACCCTTAAAGATACTGCTTAAAAAGCCTCCTTATCCTTACCTAAGAATACCGAGTATATAGGGCTCAACCTAGTTAAGCTCAGAATGGCTTTTTTATCAAAAATTAGATATATTAATCAAAAATCATTTGTCAAAATATATGGCAACAAGAATATTAGTAGTTGATGATGAACCGCAATTTGAAAGACTGATTCTTCAACGTTTTAGAAGAAGGGTTCGTTCGAAAGAATTCGAGTTTGTTTTTGCATTGAATGGTATAGATGCATTAAAGATGATCAAGTCTGGGGAGCAGATAGATATGGTATTGACAGATATCAATATGCCTCAAATGGATGGTTTGACACTTACTTCCGAATTAAGGGAAATTAGGCCTCAATTAAAAATTGTCATTATTTCTGCTTATGGTGACATGCCTAATATTCGAAAAGCAATGAACCTTGGAGCTTTTGATTTCATTACTAAACCTGTAGAATTTAGCGATCTTGAAACGACTATTGACAAGACGCTTGAAGAGGTAGCTTTATTAAAGGATGCCGCTTTAGCTCAAGAGTTGAGTAAGAAGAATGATCGCCTTCAGGAGTTGGATCAACTGAAAACACAATTTTTCACCAATATTTCTCATGAATTCAGAACACCTCTTACTGTCATTTTTGGAATGGCCGATCAAATTGAAGAAAAGCCAGAGGCGTGGTTAGAAAAAGGGGTAAGTTTGATTAAGAGGAACGCTCATAACTTGTTAGAGCTGGTCAATCAAATTCTTGATTTGAGTAAGCTTGAATCAGGAAAGTTAAAAATGACGAATATCCAAGGCGATCTAATTGTGTACCTAAGATTTATTTTGGAGTCATTCCATTCTTTGGCAGAACGGAATGATATAAAGCTTTCTTTTCATTCAAATCTGGATCAACTATGGATGGATTATGACCCGGAAAAGCTATTAAGAATTGTAACGAATCTTATTGATAATGCTATCAAATATACTAAAGAAGGGGGGGAAGTTATTTTGAATGTCAATACATTTGATAAAAGCCAAGTAAAAATTGAAATAAAGGATACGGGTATAGGTATCTCTAAAAAAGAGCTTCCTTATATTTTTGATCGTTTTTATCAAGTAGAGGGGTCTTTTGGGACCGGTATTGGTTTATCTTTAGTGAAGCATTTAGTTCATTTAATGGATGGTCAAATTCATGTTGAAAGTGAAGAAAATAAAGGAACAAGTTTTTTCATGGAACTACCTGTGAAGTGTGAAGCAGAAAGAAAAGAGCAGATATCTACTGATCTTAGCATGATTCATGAAGATGAACTTAATACGTCACTTATTCGTCCTCAGGCAGCTGTAGGCTTTGAGCTTCCTCATTTATTAATTGTCGAAGACAATAAAGATGTGGCTCAATATTTAGTTGCTTATTTAGAAGGGCACTATAAAATTTCATTAGCACATAATGGCCAAGAAGGAATTGATGCAGCCTTTGAGCATATCCCAGATTTGATCGTCAGTGATGTGATGATGCCCATTAAAGATGGTTACGAACTTTGTAACACGCTAAAGATGGATCAACGCACCAGTCATATACCAATTGTTTTGCTTACTGCAAAAGCGGATATGGATTCAAAAATTGAAGGTCTGCAAAAGGGTGCAGATGCTTATTTGGCCAAGCCTTTTGATAAAAAGGAATTACGTACACGTTTAGAAAAACTACTGGAGTTAAGAGCAGTACTTCAAAAACGATATCAAGTTAATGCGGAAGAAGTTCCCCTTGAAACTTCTGTTGAAATAAGTGTTGAAGATGAATTTATTCAGCTGATTAAATCGGCTGTCTTTGACAATCTAGATGATATAGATTTTGGTATTCCTGAACTATGCAAGGCAATTGGTATGAGCAGAACGCAGCTTCACCGAAAAACAAAAGCGCTAACCGGTCGTTCTACTTCCAATTTTGTTCGCTCCCTGAGGTTAGGAAAAGCAAAGGAACTATTGCACACTTCCCATCTCAATATTTCTCAGATTGCTTATGAAGTAGGTTTTAGAGACCCAAAGTATTTTTCAAGAACATTTGCTGAAGAATTTGGTATATCACCGAATCAAATGCGACCATAATAGCAATGAGTATTATAGTCCTGGTCGGCTTCAAACAAAATCCAAGCGTTTCTAGGAAGTCTAAGAGCGAGAGATGTACATCAGTTACTTGATTATTATTTCTACCTTTGCAAAATTAAAATTCTATAGAACAAATTTTGGAAAATTCTCGCATATAAAGGACTTAAAAAACATGCTTGTAAAAATCTTAGTAGTAGATGATGAACCTTATTTTGAACGCTTAATTCTACAACAATTTCGGAAAAATATCAGGGCGAAAGAATATGAGTTTTTCTTTGCCGAAAATGGCAAAGACGCTTTAGAAAAACTAGAGAAATCCAAAGACATTGATCTTATTCTTTCAGATATTAATATGCCTGTGATGAATGGGTTGGAGTTAATTACTCGATTAAGAGAGCAGAATGCGCCTCCAAAAAGTATCATCATCTCAGCTTATGGGGATATGAAAAATATTCGTGCGGCGATGAATCAGGGAGCTTACGATTTTGTAACCAAGCCTATTGATTTTAAAGATTTAGGAATCACCATTAAAAAAGCGATTACAGATATTAGAATACTTAGAGCTGCAGAAGAAGCACAGGCTAAATTGTTTTCTATTCAAAAAGAACTTTTGGCTGCGAGTCAAATACAACAGTCGATTTTACCTCAAAACTTCGAATTAGTCGAACATCAATCAAGCTTTTCATTATATGCAAAAATGCTTCCAGCCAAAGCAGTAGGAGGTGATTTTTATGACTTTTTTTTTATTGACGATCAACATCTTGGCGTTGTTATAGGAGATGTATCAGGAAAAGGAATGCCTGCAGCTTTATTCATGGCAGTGAGTAGGACACTCCTAAGAGCTATTGGAATGCAAAGTACGGATGCAGGAAAATGTCTGAGTATGACGAATCAATTGCTTTGTCAAAATAACGAAGCTAGTATGTTCGTTACCGTGTTTTATGGTATAATTGACTTGCACAATCATACCCTCTCTTTTGTAAGTGCAGGCCATAACCCACCATATATCATTCATTCAAATCAACAGATCAAATGCCTAGATGATAATCAATTTCCCGCATTAGGAATAGTAGAAGATATTCAGTTTAGTGCTAAAACTATCCCTTTTGAAAAACAATCCACCTTATTGCTATTTACAGATGGCTTGACAGAGGCACTAAACACAGAGCAGATATTTTTCACAGAAGAACGCTTGGAGGCTTATTTGGCTAATGCAACTATCAATCAAGCCGAAACATTTGTAAATAATATTATTCAAGAAGTTAAACAATTTATAGAATCCCATCCTCCTTCCGATGATTTGACGGTATTATCCCTAAAAAGGGAACAATAGTCTACTATATTGAAACAATACTCCACCCATATCTCTACAAAAACTTCCACCTTTGTCCATAAATTACGGGTAGCCTTTTGAACCAAAATAATAAAGCAACTATATGAAAAAAACTTTACTACAATGACCGCTAGTATAGCCCATGAGGCTACCATATCACTTCTTTTTTTTATGCATATTGCAGACATGACTCACCTATCTTTGACTAGAGAATTAGGTGGCCTCACCATCCTATTACTGGACTTCTCAGGCATAGAGCTGCGACTGGGCTTTATGATATCTTCTTTGGGTCCATGGATTTATGGTATTTACTTTTTTGTCATTAGTAGTTTTATTTATCTTCTTCAAAAAATTTTTAAGGAAAAAGCTGTTCTTCTACAACAAAAGCAAATTGCAGAGGCAAGGGCAGAAGAACGACAAAAACAGGCAGAAAAACTTAGGCATCAAGCACTTGAGCTAAAACAAGCTTATGCAGATTTAAAACAAAAAAATCATAAGCTCATATCTGCTCAACAACAATTGGTCGTTCAGGATAAATTAGCGACCCTTGGCCAACTAATCGCAGGGGTCGCCCACGAAATCAAAAACCCACTGAACTTTGTGAATAATTTTTCTGAAGTTTCTATCGAACAGATCGAAGAATTGGAAGAAAAGGTATTTGGCTTTCGCCAAAAATTGAGCACAGAGGAACTTCAAAATTTCCTTGATATTGTAAGGGATTTAAAACAGAACGCTCGAGATATTTTTAGTAATGGACAGCGGGCTTCCCATATTATTCACAGTATGCTTGATCATACAAGAAGTAATGTAGAGAAAAAAAGATACGTAGATATAAATCATCTAGTGGAGGAAAACTTAAAGCTAGCATATCACGCTTATCGGGCCTCATATTCGAATTTTAATGTTTCTATATTCAAAAAGTACGAATCAAATCTTCCAAAGGTACATATAGTACCATCTGAGGTAGGTCGGGTTTTTCTTAATATTCTCAATAATGCTTGCTATGCTATTCAGAAAAAAGCTACTGCAAAGGAAGGAGCTTTTTTACCAACCTTAGAGATTTCTACTAAATCTTTTCGAAAATACATTTGTATTCATATTAAGGATAATGGACTTGGTATTGCTGACAAGATTAAAAATAAAATATTTCAACCGTTTTTTACCACCAAGCCAACAGGTGAAGGAAATACTGGATTAGGGCTCTCCATCAGTAAAGAAATTATAGTAGATAAACACGATGGTCATCTAGAAGTACAAAGCGAAAATGGAGAATATACAGAGTTTATTATTAAACTACCTATCTAGTAGCAGCTCCAATCAACTTGACTTTAACTCTAGTTTTTTTCAAAAATATTACATTTATCAATGAATTCTGAATATTTCTGAACTTTGGAAAACCATAAATTTACTAATGGAAGTATGTATATCAGTTTTAGACTTTTAAAACAAAACTTAGGTGTTTTTACGAAAGTGAGTTGATCGAAGCAATGAATCCTCTCTTTATTTCTTAGCTTTGCTGTACCTTTTAGCATTTTATTTTAATTACAAATAATTGAAACAAAAATCCACTTTTTTGCAACAATAATCAATTTAGGTTTAGGATAAAGAATACACCTTTGTCAAGTTACTGTTTGTAAATTGAACAAAGTATAAAAACTATGGCATCTATGAAAGTTCTGATTGTTGATGATGAGCGTGACATAAAAAGATTATTTGAACAAAGATTTAGAAGGGAGATCAAATCAGGCCAGATTCGTTTTCATTTTGCTTTTTCTGGTAAAGAGGCATTAGATTATCTTTCGCAAGGAGGTGACTCGGACCTTACTTTGATCTTATCAGATATTAATATGCCCAATATGAATGGTTTTGAATTATTGAAGCGGATAAAATCTGATTTTAAGCACTTGATTGTTTATATGATTACAGCTTATGGAGATGATGATAACAAAAAACAAGCAATAGAACTAGGGGCAACTGATTATTTACTCAAACCTATCAATTTTAGAGAGCTCAAAAATAAGTTATTTACATAAGTCATTTATTAAGCTTATTTTTGGACGAACACTCTTTTATGTTATTAGGATAAAATTTAAATTTGAAGTTCAGTAAAATTCATTTAGAGTGTTTTATTCCAATAGAAAAAAAAGTGAATTTCACCATCTTTCTTTATTCGTATTCCTACTTTGGACTACAAGTCTGTTAGCTCAAGATGAGTTGTCTTATTCCTTCTCTTTCCTTAGCCAAAAGGACGGTTTGTCTAGTGATTTCGTTCTTTCTTTTTTAGAGGATCATCAAGGTTTTATGTGGATAGGCAATGAGAATGGAATAAACCGCTACGATGGTTACCAATTTAGTGAATTTAAAGATAATCCAGCTCGTCCTAGTAGTCTTAAAGGAAACTTCGTTAGGGAAATGATTGAGGACAGGAACAAAGATATTTGGATCTGTACGGATAATGCACTGAATTTACTTAGGCGTAAAACAGGAGCTTTTGAGACAATACCAATTGAAGAATCTTTTGAGGTTTCCAAAGGGATATCAATTAACCAATTACTTGAGGATCATCAAGGAAATATATGGGCGGGTTCTGTCGCTGATGGGGTACTCAAGATTTCACCTTCAGGGCAGAGCACAGATTTTAAAATTGAAAGATTTTATCATGATCCTCATCTGAAAAATAGCCTGCCTAAAGGAATAATCAGGGGCATTCTAAAAGACAAAAATAATCATATCTGGATAGCTGTTAATTTAAGTATATGCCTTTATAAAGAGGAAGATAGCTCTTTTGAAATTTTTGACTTAAGCTCATTCCTAGCTCCCTCAGAACCCCTATCTTATATTGAAAATTTTGCTTTTGACGAAGAAGGGGGGCTTATTATTGGAACCTATGAAAATGGTGTTTTCCATTGGAAAAATGCACAAAATAGAGAAGAGCCTATTCAGATCAAGAGATACCTTCATCAAACTACTAAAACTTCTACTGCTTATTTAATAAATGATATAATAAGTTCTCCTGATGGAATGGTTTGGATCAGTACAGATAAAGGTATAATCAGACTAGACATTGATCAGGAAGAATTTAAATTTGTGAGAGGCTTAAAAGGTATAAAAACATCCTCTCCTAATCGGCTGACAGAAATGTTTTTTGATTCCTCTGGTAAATTGTGGATAGCTACCAGTGGAGATGGCGTGATTATTATAGATACAACTTTGCCCGTATTTGATTATTATGGTTATGAAGCATCTGATGCTAGTACACTAAGTTTTCCACAGGTGAGAACCTTACTAATTGATCAAAATCGAAATCTTTGGGTAGGGACTTTAGGAGGGGGACTGGATCGTTTTCGACTTTCTCCAAGTAGGCGATGGGTAAAAGTCAAAAATTATAGTCACGAAGCAAATAACGAAAATTCTCTCGTAGGTAATAGCGTAATTAAAATTATAGAAGATCGAAAAGGATATATTTGGATTGCTACTAATGGTAGTGGCCTCAGTAAACTGAATCCTGAAACAGAACAATTTACCTCTTTTCTTCATGATTCTGATTTTCCTGAAGGAACTATTTCTGATAATCGTATATGGGCACTTTGTGAAGATAATGATGGATATATCTGGGCTGGATCTTTTGAATTTGGCTTGAATAAAATTGATTCTGAGAAAGGTAGCATCCAACATTACACTGCAGACGCATCAACAGGACTTAGAAGTAATCTCATAAGGACAATTTATAAGGATAGTAAAGGAACCATTTGGGTAGGCTCAGAAAGAGGACTATACAAATATGATAAAATAAATGATCAGTTTATCGGATATTTTTATAGTCCTACTAATCCGGTTTCTTTATCAACAAATTGGGTTTGGGCCATTTTTGAGGATAGCAATGAAGATTTATGGGTAGGTACAAATTTGGGCTTAAATAAATTAGATCGAGAAACAGGTAATGTGCTTCATTATTATGAACAGGACGGTTTGCCCAGCAACTCCATTTATGGTATTCTTGAAGATGAGAAAGCACAATTATGGATAAGTACAGATGCGGGTTTGGTTCGTTTTATTAAAGATATTGAAAAACAGCGAGAGCTTGGAATAGAAAGCCCATTTAGAAAATATTACTCTGATGAAGGCTTAAAAGGAGATGCTTTTTTGCCTCACTCTTTTTTTAATGATAAAAGGACTGGACATCTTTATTTTGGGGGAACCCATGGATTTAATATTATAAAACCGAAGGAAATTAGCTTTGATACTAGTCAAGTACGGATTTCGCTTTCCTCTTTTTCTAAATTTGACATCAGCTCTTCCTTAAATGTTCCAATGGAGGATCCGTTTATTGCTTCTCGAGAATCTATACAATTGAGTCCTACTGAAAATGTTTTCAGCTTTTCCTTCACAGATTTTCTTTCTAATAAAAATATTGGCAATAAATATGAATATCTATTGGAAGGACTCAGCAATCAGTGGATTCCTCTCAATGGAGAGAAAAATATGACTTTCATTCAAGTTTCACCAGGATATTACAATTTAAAAATTAGAGGGGTGAATATGGATGGTTACCAAATAAAAGAACAGCAACTCATAGGCATATCCATTCAATCGCCGTGGTGGAAAAGTAACTGGGCTATTATCTTTTATATCTTCTTATTTTTGGCATTACTTATCTTTTTCCGGCAATCTGAACTACATCGTTCTTCTTTACGTCAGGAAGCAGCTATTGAAAGAGCAAGAGCAGAAGAAAAAGCATCTCAAGCCGAAACAGTAGCTAAACAAGCCAAACAACTGCAAGAGTCACTAGATTCATTAAAAATAAAAAATCAAGAAATTATTGAAACCCAAAATCAATTGATTTTAAAAGAAAAAATGGCTTCTCTTGGACAGATAACGGCCGGTATCGCTCATGAAATAAAAAATCCACTCAACTTTGTCACTAATTTTGCAGAAGGCTCTGTAGAGCTTATAGAAGATGTAGAGATGCTCCTGAGCAAAGAACAAGACCATATTTCTACGAATCTTAAAAAACAACTCCTAGAACTTATTGAGGAATTGAAACAAAATGCAAATGATATTCATAATAATGGCAATAGAGCCGATAGAATAGTAAAAAGCATGATGCAACATGCAAGGGGAAGAAATGATCAGAAAAGTATCAGTAGTATAAATGAAATTATTGAAGAAAATATCAATCTAGCCTATCATGGCTATAGAGCAACTGTTCCATCTTTCCATGTCCAAATAGAGAAACATCTTAATCCTGATTTACCTCCGATTAAAGTCGTTCAACAAGATATAGGAAGAGTTTTACTTAATTTACTAAATAATGCTTGTTACGCTGTTCATAAAAGATTAACAATAGAAAGTGTTGATTATTCTCCCAAAATTATAATTAGGAGTGAATTAGATGATAGGTGTATTAAAATCACCGTCCATGATAATGGTGCAGGTATTCCTCCAAAAGTAAAAGAAAAGATTTTTACCCCATTCTTTACCACTAAGCCAACGGGTACAGGGAATACTGGACTTGGCCTATCTATTAGTTATGATCTGATTGTTAAAGGCCATAATGGAAGACTGGAGGTAGAAAGTGAAGCTAAGCAGTACACTATTTTTTATATTTTTCTCCCTATTTAGGCCTTTGAAACAATAGTCCACTTATTTGGAACAATACTGCGAATACCCCTCTTAAAATCTCCCCATCTTTGTAATGTAATTAATCGGAAACGATAAGACTTCAATTTGAAGTCATCGGGCAAGTGAAAAAACTAGGGCCTAATTTCAAATTGTTAAATGATCAATAAGGCATTGTTCTTCTATTTTTGAAGTCGATACCTTTTGATTCCAGATGATAAACAAACCCCAAATAAAGAAGAAATTTTAGGAGGATTAATGAATAATTGCTGTTTTCCCGCCTTAGGCGGGAAAACATGTTTTTCCTAAAAAAAAACTGATTGCCAAATGCTAACGATTATTTTTTCGCTGATTGCTAATTGCTTTAAGAAAGAAAATATGCAAAACAGCTAAAAGGAAGAAACTTTTACGAGTATATAGGAGACGTTAATTCCGCCGACTCGAAAGAGTCGGCTTTTTAGAAAGTCAAATGATGAGTTGAAGAATTTGATGAAGCTTGTCATAAATGATGAAGGTTGCCTGAGGCATCTTTTGTGATTACATTATGTTAAGCTTAGGCTGCTTATTCTCATATTTATATCAAATACGATCTGCTACAGCAGAACAACAAACGCACATAAGCTCATTAAAAGCTTTTGTGCCAAACACCTAGAATAAATAATGAGCTATCTCTTTTCGAAAGGGGTAGCTTTTTTATTGAGATCTTTGGCTGATAATTAATATTTGGTCCTTTTATTTGAGGACTTATAGCTTTGTGTAGTATTGCGGAACAAAAACTATAGCCAGAAATAAAGCATTTAGTGAATCACTACTTTTTGAGTAAGCTGAGCGTGGTCATATTGAAGCTTTAGAACATAAATTCCGGAAGATAAGTGCCGTATATTTAGCCGCTGAAAATGTGTATTACTAGATGTCTTGGACTGGAACACTATCTCACCATTCATATTATAAATCATTAGGGATCCATTTTTGATAAGAGATGGAAGATAAACTTGTAGCCATTCATCTGCTGGATTAGGAAAAACTTCCATATCCATTTTGGGAGAAAAGCGTAAGCTTTTTTGAATACTTTTTTCCGTATTATTGGATGTAAAGCTGGCTGGTATTTGTTGCACCACATGCACAACAGCAAGGCAGGAATCCATATTTCCTGAAGCATCTTCTACCATGATTTTTAATTGATTCTTACCCAAATCATCCTCGGAAAATGTTATACTTTCAAAATTATAGCTCAAGTCTTCTTTAGGTGTACAATTATCGATAGAATAACCAGCAAGCTGGTCTGCCCTTATGGTGGGAGAAGAAAGATCAACTTCCAAGGGGAAGCAAATTGCCATAGGTGCTATGGTATCGAGTACTGTAATCTGACTGTTACAAGTGGATACGGCGCCAAGAGTATTCTCCACTTCTAATGTTACTTCTTTTATTCCGATATCAGCGCAATCTATGTAAATAAAAGCTTGGTCGTTAATACTAAAGTTAAGTTCGCCATTACAATCAGTACTATTATTATTTAAGCTATTAGCAGATAAGAATGCACCTCCTACTGTACTTAAGTAAACAGCTTTATTCTGGCAATAAGCATTTGGAAACATACAAGGAGGATAATCAAAAGCAGCTACACCGTCTGATTTGTTATGACTACTACCTTGGTCAGCACTATAACCCAAGCCGCGTTTGGCGAAAGCCCTCCACAGAATCGTTTCGTGTTGGCCATTAAAAAGTGTTTGATCTGCATCGAATATGGCATCTCGTGCTTCGACAAAACCTGGATAACAAGGCAGGAATTTCATTCCTTCAATAACTAAGTCTAAAACCATTGATTTTCCTTCTTCCAAACCATATTCTTTGATAAAAGCCCAGCAAATATCCCATAAGATACTTGCCCAGATATATCCAATATGGTGAACACTACTACTTGCATTTATGTCTGCATAAGTTGCAGGGTTAATATTCAAATCAGTTGAATAGGGCGTTGGCCGAAGGCCATTCCCGCCCATAGTTTGCACTAATAAAAATTGACCAATCGTTCGTGGTGTATGAGGAAGGTCCTCTTCTTTAATAGTGGTAATAAGACCGAAGAAATCACTCCAACCTTCTCCCATTTGTTCTGCATTATTTAAGCAGTTTACCATCTCAGCACCACCGACGAGCCTAATTGAAATTCCATGAGCATATTCATGAGCGATGACGGCATTATCTAGATCACTATCAATGGAATGTTCATTGGGGTCATGAGATATTTGAGCATTTAGTGCTGATTGCTCAAGTTGTTGTTTGATGATTTCACAGTCTGATTTGGAAATCATAATGGATGGAATTTGGATAGCATCATTTTCGCCACCCATAGCGAATGGATCGTCTGCACTATTCTGGCAAATAATACAGGCAATAGCACCCGCACTTTGTGCATGATACACCTTATCTACAAACAAACAACTTCCTCTTTCTATTAGCGCTATTTTTCCACTTAGATCGTTATCGATAGGATCACAGGCTAGGTTGGTGTCCGTGCTACTTAGCGCAATAGTCCCTTCTACCGAATTGGGGCTTAGCGCTGCTCCAAATTGTGCCTCTACTGCATTATAGAAGCTTTGACTATCTTGATCACTTACGTAAAATTGCAGACCTGCTGCTGGATTATCCCATAAATACATTTGAATTCTTCCTTTACTGCCATCGGGTCCACAGCTAAAGTTAGCGTTATTCCGATCTCCTTGGTCTTGTGCATCAGCAATGATAAAATCTTCTTGGATTCCTCCTTTGCCGTAGTTGTTATGCTGAAAATTACCTGAGTCTTCATCAAAACCATGTTCGTAGGCGAGATCATGCATGAAGTTACACCAGTAGAATAAATTAGTGACAGCTGCCGCCTGATAGCTTTCTGGACTTTCGTCCAAATTAAGCGGGAAGTCGAATAACATTTCTTCTCCTCCATCTGGACTAAATCCATTTCCATTAAAACCAGAATCATCCGTTTTAGCAAACACATTGTTGCCCTTTGTAATGCTATATTCATGCCCATCTATTCCATTGATATCATGCCACCCAAAGGGGGAAGCGTTCGAATCAAAAGGATCACTAATTAATACTCTTGCTCCATCATTAGGATTTTCTACAGGATGAGGAAAAACTCTATATTGACATTCCCCTTCTTCAGTTAGGGAGCTATGGTAGGTTACTTTTTGTTTTTTGCTAGATACATGGGATTGATGGCAGTGCTCCGATCTTTGATGTCCAAAAGAACAATGAAGAACACCATCTCTTTTTTCTAAAATTTTTGCACTTGACGCATCAATAATGAAATCCCAACGATGTTTTGCAGATAATTCGAGGATGGAAAGTTTCCATGCAGGTATCAGTTCTTCTTCGCCCTTATGATACCAAATAGCAAGGAGCTGTATATCTTCTAAGGCAATCGACTTGGCGGTGAAAGTATATTGGTGGTTTTCTTTTTTGAGCAGTTGCGGTGCTTCATTTAGCGAAAGCTTTAAATGGTCAATAGCTGTGTATAAAGCTTTTTCCGCACCAATTTGAAAATGTTGATTTTGGATTTTCTCTTCTACCTTTTTAATAAAGGAATGATGTAATCGAACAACTTTTTGCTTCTTATCTAGGTGGAGGTCTAAGTAAGCCCTGTGGATAGGTATATCGTATGCTAGTTGTTGAAAATAATAATGAGCAACACCACTTTTTTTGCTAAATGACTGACTTTTAAGTATCATATTAGCATGCTCCATATGATGGCCTTTAAGTTCTTCTAATAGAATGGACTTCACCTGTCTAATCGGGAGTAAAGATTGGGCATTCGTAAATGAAAAACTCGACAATAGAAAAAAAAATTGTATTAATCCTCTCATTAAGAAAAGTAACCGAAAACTGGTGTTTGTTTAGTGAAAAAAATTCTAAGAAAGTTTACGGTTGCAGTTCACTATAAGTTGCATATTATTGCTAAATTTTATATAAAAAAAAAGCCTAGATGTTTTTGAGCTAGGAAAGGCCCCTCCAAGAAAGCACGGTATGATACATTTCTTCGTATTTTAAAGCACTTTGTTCCCAACTGTAATTTTTTTGCATAGCCCTCTGAATCATAACCTCAATATGATGAGGGCGATCATAGAATGTACTCACTGCCCAACCTATAGTATTGCTTATGGCTTGTGGTGTGTTATCTGTAAACTTAAATCCAGTTCCATGACCAGTTGCTTCGTCATATTGGTCAACTGTGTCTGCCAAACCACCGGTATCCCTAACAATTGGTAATGTACCATACTTAAGAGAATATAATTGATTTAGACCACAAGGTTCAAATCGAGAAGGCATGGCAAAAAAGTCAGAGCCAGCCTCAATTAAGTGTGCTTTGGGGTTATCATAGCCTACAAAAGTGCCTACTCTGCCAGGATATTGAGCAGGAAGCTGCATATAATTGGTCTCTAGTTTTTTATCACCTGAACCAAGTACAACAAACTGAACGCGCATATTGCGCATAGATTGATGAATCGCATCATAGAATAGATCTAAGCCTTTCTGATCAGCAAAACGACTAACCACACCAACAATAGGAATGGATGGATCGACTTCTAGGTTAAACATTCTTTGTAAAGCTTCTTTACATTTCGCTTTACCCGAACGATCATCAAGTGAATAATTAGCTGGTATGTGTGGATCAATTGCGGGATCCCAGTTTTCATAATCTACTCCATTAAGGATCCCAACATAGGCTTTCCCTTTATAAAATAAATAAGACTCCATACCATGGCCTAGTCTGCTGCTTCTTGTCTCATGGGCATAAGTTGGACTTACTGTATTGACTATATCTGCAAATTGAATACCTCCCTTTAAGAAGTTTACACCACCATTATCTTCTAATTGATTTGAAGTGAATCTTTCCCTGCCTAGTCCGATATATTCGTAAGACTCCTTACTATAGTGACCTTGATGCGCCATATTGTGTATCGTAAGCACAGTTGCAGCTTTATTTAATCTTTCTTCGTTCCAATGCCATACTTTTTGATAAGCCGCGCCTAGCGCTGTTTGCCAATCATGTAAGTGAAGGATATCTGGTTGGAAATTGCGATCAATGCAAAGTTGCAATGCAGCGCGCGTGAAGAAGGCAAACCGCTTTGGATTATCTGGGAAATCGCGATTATTAGTGTCGTTATAGATACCATCTCTACCAAAGTAATTCCATGATTCGATAAAGAATACGGGGACATCTCCTTCCATCATGGTATAATCTACTGCGCACCACTCTTGTACACCCCCCATCCAAACGCCCATAGTATCTTGAACTCGTTGGAGCTTAAATTTATCAGGATCAATAGAACTATATTTAGGCATGATAATTTTTACATCATGACCCATTTTTTTCAACTCTTTTGGCAATGCACCTACTACATCTGCTAGACCGCCTGTCTTAGCGTAAGGCACACATTCAGAAGCCATCATTATAATATTTAATTTGCGATCCATTTAGTGCTATGATTTTTTGTAAATATCGCTAATTTCAGTTAGAAGCACGCGAATTTGTTTTGAGAACTACTACGGAATTTATCCATCGGTTATCGGTATGAAATGAAATATTGCCAAAACCGACTCGAAGAATAAATTCCCCAAAAAGTCTTATGGGTTAAGAAGATTTAGAGCATGTTTAAACTTTTTACTGCCTGAAAACCAGAGCTTTGAGGACTATGGCGTTCCTATTGGATCAGTTATTTAGCTTGCTAAACGCCTTCACAAAGCCTTTGCCAAAACCCTACCTTTACCGGTAGGCAAGCTCAAATCGTTGATTTTCCCTTTGAATAAAATTTAACTACACTCTTAATAGAACATTGGTTTCAAACCGTAATTTGAATAAATATTTATTTGTTTGCAATAATAAGTAAATATAACAGCCCTTTGAATCAAAATACTTTTAGGCAAGCATAAGGAAATGGTCCCTTATTCAATACACTATAATTTAAGTTTATTGGAATTTTGAACCAGCTGAGTAAAAAGACGCCTTTAAAATGGTAAGTAATTTAGATTACAGTGTATTGAATTGTTTTAAAGATGGAAACAATAATTACCCTTGTCGTTTTGCTCATTATTACAAATGTACTGGGAGTAGTCGTACATGCATCAAAAAAGCGAGTAAAAAATACCATTTCATTGGTGAAATCGAGAAGTAACCCCAGTAATATAAGGGATTAGGGATCGCTAATGCAAGGGGTTCTATCTGTGGTATTATTGTGATATTGTCTTTATTACTTTTTATGTTCCACTAGCTGATTAGAAGAGGGATGTAGTATTTTTGGGTGGCCATTTACCCTCAGCTGTAATAGAAGCTGATAGTAGTATAGGGTAAGCACCATTCTATGTCACGAATAATATAACCACGCCTTATTTGAGAATGAACAGTGAAGCAGTTTGATCTTTTGCTTCGGAGGATATATACAATTGGGTTCCATCTTTGCTAAAAACGATACCCTCTGGTTGTAAATAAGTATTCGGATCAAGCTTTTCGATGTAAAGAATATCACCAGTTGGGGCGAGGACAAACAACAATTTTCCAACCGATGAAAGGATATACCAATCACTTGTAATGGGATGAACGGCAATACCAGAAGGAGAAAAATCTTTGCTAATTTTCTTTATTTCGTCTTCTTGGAGCTTAGAGTGTTTAGCAAGAAAATTTTTGATGTCGTCTTCGCTAATCGTGATTAGAGGTTGGGGAAGTAAAGCACTTGCTTCGATATCGAAACCATAAAAGTTTTTTTCTGATTTTTTGCCACTTTTTCCCTTGCATGCAAGAATAAGCATATTTTTTATTTCGAGGTAAGCGAGGCCTTCCACATCTGCTTTTTTCTTTAGATTAGTCTTGTAGGGAGTAATATCTAGCTCACCGTTCTCTAGTATTTTATTGGAGAATAGCTCACCATTACTTTTTACCATATAAACGATATCATCTACCATTTCAATGCCTTCAAAATCACCTTTGATTCTAAGATCAATTTCTTTTTGGATTTCTCCGTTTTCGGGATTTAAGAAAAAAATGATTCCATTTTCATCATTATTTGCAAGGAGGAATTGTCCATTTTTGTAGAGTGATAAACCTGAAATTTCTTTCAACTGCTTTGGTAATTCCATTTGCCTTTCTGGTTTTTGAAGAAAGAATGGAAAAATATAATCCGAATAGGCTGCGCCTATCGGACCAGGTGTTATGGCTTTATCTTTTTTATTAGCCTTCATTTTTTGATTTCCTTCACAAGCATTTAGAATAAAGCTTAGAATGAGTAATCCAAATATCCTTTTCATAATCATACTATCCAAAATTTTTAATAGCCTTTATCAGGCGATTCAAATCTTTTGTTACGGTATATACATTAGGCGTAACTCTGACCACATCAATATTTTCCCAGTTTATACCAGTGGTATGTATTTTAAAGTCCTTGTATAACTGACTAGATATATCTCTTGACTTTCTTCCATCTATAGAAAAAGAACCTATGGCTCCGATAAGTAGTGGATTTTGTGGGGAATGTATTTTTACAAAAGCCAAGTTTTTTACGCTCGAAATCCAATAATTGGTCAAATAGCGTAATCTAGCTTCTTTTATTTGAGTACCGATCATGTGATGAAAGTCTACAGCCTGACCAATAGCCTGTTCAATAGCTAAAGATCTAGTTCCCAGATGTTCAAATTTGCGGATGTCATCACTATCAAATTGAGGTGCAGCAAAAAGTGGATAAATTTTTTTAATTTTTTCTTTTTTTACCCAGAGCATTCCCGTTCCAAAAGGTGCACTTAACCATTTGTGAAGGCTGGCGCCAAAATAATCACAATTGAGGTCTGGGATATTGAAGTCGAGCTGTGCAAAAGTGTGGGCACCGTCTACTAAAACTTCAATGCCTCTTTCATGTGCAATAGCGCCTATTTCTTTGACTGGAAGTATCTGTCCTACCCAGTTGATCATATGAGTAATATGAACCACTTTAGTTTTTGCCGTAAAGGCAGAAGTGAATGTATCAATGAGTTGTTGTTTGTCTTCAACAGGAAGTTCTAGGTTTAACCATTTTAGCACAATGCCATCTCTATGCGCTTTTTGTTTCCATGCATTGATCATATTAGGATAATCTTGCTTGGTCAGAACAACCTCATCCCCAGCTTTGAGTGGCAGTCCAAAAATGATAGTTTCTAGAGCTTCGGAAGTATTTCTATTGATGGCAATTTCTTCAGCGGAGCAGCCCCCTAGGTCTGCTAATTTTTCTCGTATAGGCTCTTTACCACTATCAAGCGTACGCCACATGAAAAGGGAAGGGGCTTCATTACTCAGGCGGTTATATCTTTCTACTGCTTCTTGAACGACCTTAGGCTGCGGGCTAACTCCTCCATTGTTGAGATTGACGATAGCAGGAGATACCGTATATGCATGCTTAATTTGATACCAGAATGATTCATCTCGAACGACTTCATCAAGTTCAAATGATTTAATGCTATCCAATTTTTTTAAGAGTCTTTGTCCTTGTGCAGAGCTAAAAAAGGGTACCAGACTACTTGCACCACCTAATTTAGCGATTGTACGCAGAAATTGCCTTCGTTTGAAAGACATGAGATTATATTTTAATGGTTCATAGGAAAAAATGCAAGTGGTTGATTAAAGATAGTTGCTTTTTGCTAAGAAAGCAGTAAAGCCGCTTCTTTTTTTATGGCGACCAATGCTTTATCCAAGCCTGTTGCCTCTCTTTGGCCTAATATATTAAGAATAGCACTTTCTAACATAACAGCAGGTCCTTTAGGATCTACTTGTTCTGCTGCAAGGCTAATCATACTGACCGTATCATCTCGGGCCACTTTGATGATTTCCCAAAGCTGATCCGAAACATATACCTGTTGAGTGATATTGTGTTCATATTCAGATTGGATAGCCATTAATAGAATGACCTTATATTGAACTGCATTGAGCTCATTTTTAGGTGTCCTTAATAAAAGATTAGATAAGGCAATGCGTTCGCAAAACAGAGAAAGCCTTTCATAGGCTTGAAAACGCAGTGGACGACTTGTTCCTTGTTGACTTTGTTTCAGCTCAAGAGTCTTGAGGTGTATTTGTCCGTCTAGGTATTGTTTCACTAAATAATAAACCGTTAGGAAAACAATCATACCCGGAATGGTCAGTTTTAATATTTCTAACAAAACGCTAAAAGCAGATTCCATATATCTTTCTTAGTTTGAAAATTATGATATTTACATATCAGGAACGCAAATTTGCCTAAATAGCAACAAATAAAAGTTCAAAAAGACAAAAAAATAAACATTTTTATAAGGAATGAAACTAAAAAACTTTCTAAGCGTTGCTTTTTTACATAATTTCGTGAAATGGAATAGATTTTCTGATTCGCGAATGACTGATCGTAAAAGCTAAAAAATATGAGTGATAGTGTAACTAAATTATTACCGATCAATATTACAGAAAATGCAATAAAGCAATTGCATAAAATTAAAGAAGCTCAAAGTCTTACTAACGACCATGGTTTGAGAATCGGTGTGAAAGGTGGTGGTTGTTCTGGCTTTTCTTATGTTCTAGGGTTTGATTTACAAAAAGAAGGCGATCAAGTTTATGACCTAGATGGCTTAAAAGTTTTCATGGAAAAATCGCATGGACTTTATCTTTTAGGCATGGAGATTGATTGGTTAGATGGATTAAATAACCGTGGATTTATTTTTAATAATCCTAATGCTACAGATACCTGTGGTTGTGGAACTTCTTTTTCTGCATAATCAATAAATGGATGGGCTAAGGCTCATCCACTTATTGTTTTGTTTGCCTACCTTTTTAGTTTTTTAGCTGACAATTTTCGAACTATTAATGTTTTTTAATTCATAACTATCTAGTTTTAAGGAATTAATAAAACTACTGATAGCTATGAAAATCTTAAATGCCTTTCTATTGCTATTATTAAGTAGCCCTTTTTTGTTTAGTCAAAATGTAATTTGGGAAGAACAATTCGATGGTGGAATCCCCATCACATGGCAAATTGGTCCTGGAGCGCCTGAGGGTGCTGTTTGGCAATGGTCATCAACAGGGATGGCTGATTCAGCCTTAGTAAATGAAGAAAATATTGCCGCTTTATTTTGGGGAACCAATGATCCAATAGATTCTCCCTCCGCAGCCAACGGCTGTGCGATGTACAATTCTGATGTATATGATGGTGGTGGTATAACCGTAGGAGGAGGACCTTATCCTGGTACTCATTCTGGTAGTTTGACATCACCGTCTATTGATTTAACGGGGCAGGAGGCTGTGACTTTAGTCTTTCATCAATATGCTCGAGCAAATGCACCAATGGTTTCTACCCTAGTTGAGGTTTCAAATGATGGCGGAGAAACATGGACTGATTTTCCTTTTAATGAGGAGATTGTTGGAAATGGCAGTACTGAGCCTGATGACGTGGTCATTCTAAATATATCTAGTGTAGCCGCTAATCAAGCAGATGTGAAAATACGCTTTACCTGGAATGGTAGATACTATTTTTGGTTAATTGATGATGTTCAAATTATAGAGACTCCAAAATATAATTTAGCGCTTGGTGATTATCAGTACCCACCTTCATCTTTTGCACAGCCAGCTTTGCATTGGGAGACAGATACAATGTATTTTTCTGCGGATGTTTCTAATATTGGTGGTGAAGACCAAACCAATGTAGTATTGAAAGTTATTGTTTCAGAAGGAGAAACAGGAATCACCATCCATCAAGATAGTGTTATAAGAGATATTATTGAGGTAGATTCTACTTATACCCTAAGCATAGCAGAAGCTTATATCCCTGATAATATACAGAGTCACGACACTTATCGCTTTACTTATGATGTTTATTCATTAGACGCTAATGAACCAGATTTTGATCCAAGTGATAATTTTGCAGCTGAAAGATTTTATGGTACTAATCAAATGTTTGCTAAAGAGGATGGGATAGGAATTGGAGGAATTCGACCACAGAGTGCAGAGATGTGGGAGATTGGCAATCTTTATGAAATAAGTCCAAATGCATGGTGGATTTATGGCTATTCTGTAGGTATAAGAGCTGCTAGGAATGCTGCTGATGGCCCAATGGATGGTGTGGAAGCTTCGGTATTCTTACAGAAAATTGATGATTCAAGTGTGGCTCCAAATTTTGATGGTTTTGATACTAATTTTCCTACTACAAGCTTAGAAGCAGTAGGCTTTAATACGGTCACATTTCCAGAAGGTTATCAGAATTACGATCTTTTAACAGTTAATTTGTTGGATATTAATACTTTTAATTCAGGAGTACAGCTAGAACCAGGCACTAGATATATATTATCTGTACAGTATTCTGGAGAGAATGCTAATGTTTTCCATGGGGTAGATGATGATATCAATTACTTTCAAGTTTCTACTGTGTTAGCAACTGACCAGTGGTTTTTGGGTGGTTTTGGTCCAAGTGAAGCAGCTGTGATCCAGTTAAATCCAGAAATGATCATAGTGGATGCGGAAGAGGAAGTATTACCAGAGCATGTTCTTCGGCTTTCGCCAAATCCTACTTCAGACTTCTTAAATGTTGACTTAGATTTGGCTACTTCAGAAGATGCGCTCATTACGATTGCATCAATGGATGGGAAGATATTAGATATGATTGAATTAGAGAATATTCAACAACATAGCTTTCAGTTGGATATTCAATCCTATACAAGTGGGACTTATTGGTTAAGAGTAGGGACTAAAGAAGGGACTCGAACAAAAAAGTTTGTAATTAGTAAGTAGCTGAAGAGTACAAGGAGGTTTATTGGCCAGATAAAATGATCATGAGTAAAGTGAACATTGGGCGGGGATAGTTCTTAAAGTCTGATCCAACTTTTGGTAGTTAAATCTTTTTGTCTATCTTGCTGAAATAAATCATCTATCTTAACCACATCAATGCATACAACATTCGCCCGATTGATCAAAAAGACTAATAACTTTCCGAATTTCCAAAAATTCTTTTTGGAAGAATTGTTCCTTTTACGATAGAAAATTTGTAAAGTTGCAGTCTCGCACACGAAATTAGCAGTACGAGAGACATTTTTTGACTTTTTGTGGTCGAAATGCAAAGGTGGTTGCTTAGATTTATAGAGATTTTTAGTTTTCATTGAAATAAAAGTAATTCATTAACAAAATTGTTTTCTCTTATGAAAAGATCGTTACTACTTTTCTCCTTAATTGTACTTTTTGCAGCTTCTATGCAAGCACAGACTGTTATCTGGGAAGAGCAGTTTGATGGTGGTATACCTGACACATGGGAAGTTGGTCCTGGTAGCCCAGAAGGTGCTCTCTGGCAGTGGACTGCAACTGGCCAGGCGAATGTAGCTGATTTGGATGGTGTTGAAACAGCTGCTTTGTTCTGGGGAACTAGAGGTCCAATTGAATCTCCATCCGTAGCAAATGGTTGTGCTATGTACAACTCTGATGTATATGATGGTGGCGGAATTGGTGTAGGTGCTGGTCCTTTCCCTGGTGTACACTCTGGTACTTTGACTTCTCCTTCTATTGACTTAACAGGTTTTGATGCTGTTTCTGTAAAATTCAACCAGTTTGCACGTGCAAACGCTAACGCTGTGTCTACTTTAATAGAAATTTCTAATGATGGCGGCGCGAACTGGACTGATTTTCCTATCAACCCATCAGTTGTAGGTAATGGTGGTACTACAGCAGATGATGTACTTCTTGTAAATATCTCGTCTGTTGCTGGCAACCAAAGTGATGTGAAAATCCGTTTTACTTGGAGTGGTCGTTACTACTTCTGGTTGATTGATGATGTACAGATCGTTGAAACACCTAAGCACAATATTGCTCTTGGTGATTTCTTCTATCCAGCGGCATCTTATGCTCAGCCTGTTACTTTAGTTGATACAGATACAATGGCATTCGAAGGTGATGTATCTAACATTGGTGGTGAAGACCAAACTGATGTAACATTGATCGCAACAGTTTCTAATGAAGCTGATGGTTCAATCCTTTACCAAGATTCTACTGTGTTAGATATTCTTGAAGTGGATTCAACCAGAACACTTCAGATTGCTTCTACTTATGCTCCTGAGTTAGGTGTAGGAAGCTACCGTATCGACTATGAAGTAGTTGCTAGAGGCGCAACTGAAGCTGATTTTGATGATTCTGATAACGCAAATGGTGATCCATTTATCGTTTCGGATTCTTTATTTGCGAAGGATAATGGTTTAGGAATCGGTGGTCTTCGTCCAGGTGGCGGTGGTGACTGGGAATTTGGTAACTTCTACCTAATCAGCCCATTAGCTAATGGATTTGTAGCAACAAATGCAACTTTTGGTGGTGCAAGAAATGCTGCGGATGGCACAATGGCTGGTGCAGAAGCTTCTGTATTCTTACAGAAGGTGGATGATGCAACTGTAGCTCCTAATTTTGATGGTTTTGATACTAACATTCCTTCTTCTAGTTTAGAGCCTGTAGGTTTTAACACCTATACCTTCCCTGAATCTTATCAAAACTATGACGATGCAGTAGTTGAGATTCTTGATATCAACACATTTGAAGGTGGTGTTGAATTAGAAGCAGGAGCTCGTTACTTCTTGACTGTTCAGTACTCTGGTGCTAACAACAATATTTTCCACTCCGTAGATGATGATATCAACTACTTCCAAATTTCTACGGTAGTAGCTACTACACAGTGGTTCTTAGGTGGTTTCGGTCCTGAAGAGGCAGCAGTTGTACGTATGACTGTTGATTTAGGCGTAATGACTGATGACATTGCTTTAGCTGACAATGCATTGACATTAAATCCAAATCCAGTTTCTGACGTATTAAATGTATCTGTTGATTTAGAAAATGCTCAAGATGCATTGTTCGTTGTTGCTGATATCAGTGGTAAGATTATGTCTGTTAAGGAGTACCAAAATGTACAAAATCAAAACTTAGAATACGATGTAACAAACTACCCAGCGGGTACTTACGTTATTCGTATTTCTACTTTAGAAGGTACTAAGACTAAGAAATTCGTTGTAATCAAGTAATCATTATTTGATATACAATTGAAATAAAATCGAAAGGTCTGTCCATTTATTTGGGCAGGCCTTTTGTGTTTGTTAGGTAAGAGAAATAGGAATAGGAAAGCGTTTCGCTTAATCGAGAAGAGGTCTACAAATGATTCATCTGCTTACGAAAATAAAAAGCTCCCTACACTATGGCATAGGAAGCTTTTATTTTATCATACCTATTGACTTTTCGTAAAAGGCATGAAAAGCTGAATAAGCTTCTACATATTATTGATGATCTCCGTACCGAATTCAGAACACTTCAATAGTGTAGCGCCGTCCATCAAACGTTCGAAATCATAAGTTACACGCTTAGCTGTAATCGCTCCTTCTACACCTTTGATGATCAAATCAGCAGCTTCTTTCCAGCCCATATAACGCAACATCATTTCACCAGAAAGGATTACGGAACTTGGATTCACTTTATCCAAACCAGCGTACTTAGGTGCAGTACCGTGTGTTGCTTCGAAGATGGCTTTTCCTGTAACATAGTTGATGTTTGCACCTGGTGCGATACCAATACCACCCACATTTGCCGCTAAGGCATCAGAAACGTAATCACCGTTTAGGTTTAATGTTGCGATAACAGAATAATCTCTTGGACGAGTAAGGATTTGCTGTAAGAATGCATCTGCAATAGCATCTTTAACGATGATTTTGCCAGCAGCCTCGGCTTCACTCTGTGCTTTATTAGCAGCATCTTTACCATCTGTAGCTGCAATACGATCGTACTGTGCCCAGGTAAACACTTTGTCGCCGTACTCACGCTCCGCTAACTCATAACCCCACTCTTTGAATTTACCCTCTGTAAATTTCATGATGTTACCTTTGTGTACAAGGGTCACAGAAGGTAAGTTATTGTCAATTGCATATTCGATAGAAGAACGAACCAAACGTTCTGTACCTTCTACAGATACTGGTTTGATACCTAAAGAAACACTTTCTGGAAAACGGATTTGCGTAACACCCATTTCTTCGATCAAGAATTTCTTAACTTTTTCTAATTCTGGTGTTCCATTCAAATACTCAATACCTGCGTAGATATCTTCCGTGTTTTCACGGAAAATTACCATATCAACATATTCTGGGTGAACAACTGGTGAAGGTACACCATTGAAGTAACGCACTGGACGAACACATGCGTAAAGATCTAATTTTTGGCGTAAAGCTACGTTCAATGAACGAATACCACCACCTACAGGTGTTGTCAAAGGACCTTTGATAGCCACTAAATATTCATCAATTGAATCTAAAGTTGCTTGAGGAAGCCATTCTCCTGTTTGGTCAAATGCTTTCTGACCTGCCAATACTTCTTTCCAAACGATTTTTTTCTCTCCACCGTAGGCTTTTTCTACAGCAGCATCCAAAACGCGTACCGCCGCAGCCCAGATATCAGGACCGATACCATCACCTTCGATGAATGGAATAATAGGATCGTTAGGCACGTTTAATTTTCCGTTTTGAATCGTTACTTTTGTTCCACTCATGTTTAAGTCGTATTTTGTTTATAGAGGTGAATTGTAATACCTCTTCATAAGGTATCAACTCTTTATAGAAACGAAGCATAAACTTCAATTTTTACCTTTCGGTAAATCAGCGCAAATGTAAGCAATTATTTCCTTTATAATAGGCAATTATGCAGACCATTAGAACAATATGACAATAATATCACCACGGAATCTAAATTGAATCCTATTTGAAACCAATAAACGGTAAAAGTAGGAATCAGAAAGATAAACTTGTATTTTACTAAAACTATTTGCTTTTACTAATTGTCCTTGAGAATTTATAAAAGAATATCTTCTCATCTAAGACGAAAGTAACCATAATTTGCGTGTCAACGCACCATTCATTGTGGCTGTTTGGCTAAGCCTAATTCGGGAATGGTCTAGAATTCTAAGCAAGCCCTACATTTTTTAACTTCTAAATTTTCTTCTATGAAAATCATTAAAGTTTTTTCTTTATTAAGCTTATTGTTGCTTGGACTTAGCTGTAATACAACTAAAAAATCTAAGGAAGAATCAAACTGTGCTTTGGTAGGAACAGTAAAAAATCTTCAACTAGATGGATGCGATCTGGTGATTAATACGCCGGATGGAAAAGTCTTTATACCCACCAGCAATACCTTTGGAGAAATTACCCTAAAGGATAACCAAAGGATAAAATTCGAATATAAGCTAAGAAGAGATATGATGGGGATCTGTATGGCAGGTGAGATTGTTGAATTAACTTGTTTGCAGCTAGTAGACGGGCTTCCAAAAAAAAAAGCCTGCCTTGATGTAGAAGATCCTAAAAAGATATCTTGGATGGAAAAAGCGGTAGTCAAACACCAAACTGCTGAGATCATTAAGTATCCTTATCGCACAGATGGTTGGGCATATCTATTTTTAGGCAAAACTTCCTATTTGTATGATTGCCAAGGTACATTACTTTGCGAAAGCGAGGGAAACCCAAAAAAAGAATGCTTGCCATCTTCTGATATCAAAGCAAATGGTGGGAAAACGATTTGGAGAAGTGAATTTAGGAATGATTAATGTATCTTTTCTACCTTTACGAATCAACTTTTAACCGATACAATAATTAATGAATCCAAATTTAGATCCATCTGGAGATCATTTTGACTCGGAAGAGCAACAGATTGAAAAATCTTTACGTCCGAAATCCCTGCAGGATTTTAGTGGGCAACCAAAGATTGTGGAAAACTTAAGTGTCTTTATTGCGGCTACCAAACAGCGGGA
The DNA here is from genome assembly GCA_022448955.1 of Saprospiraceae bacterium. Taxonomy (GTDB): domain Bacteria; phylum Bacteroidota; class Bacteroidia; order Chitinophagales; family Saprospiraceae; genus JALEHC01. Next base: position 46,711 of record JAKVCU010000054.1, on the reverse strand, counting down.
TGAGGCATTGGATCATGTGTTATTGCATGGACCTCCTGGTTTGGGAAAAACAACACTCTCCCACATTATCGCCAATGAGCTTGAAACGAATATGAAACTAACTTCTGGTCCTGTTTTAGAAAAACCAGGAGACTTGGCTGGTTTACTCACTAATTTGGATGAAGGGGATGTGCTCTTTATTGATGAAATCCACCGTCTAAACACCGTCGTAGAAGAATATTTGTATTCTGCAATGGAAGACTACAGGATTGATATTATGATCGATAGTGGCCCTAATGCAAGAAGTATTCAGATCTCCTTAAATCCTTTTACATTAGTAGGCGCTACTACTCGTATGGGATTACTTACCGCACCCATGCGTGCCCGATTTGGCATTACTTGTCATTTAGATTATTACAATCTAGAAACACTAACCAAGATCATTAAACGATCCGCTTATTTACTGAAAGTGCCTATCACGCCAGATGGAGCCCTCGAAATAGCAAGAAGAAGTAGAGGAACACCAAGAATTGCTAATGCTCTTTTAAGAAGAATCCGTGATTTTGCGCAAATCAAAGGGGATGGAACCATTGATGTCAAAATTGCAAAGTTTGGTCTTAGCGCTTTAAATGTGGATGAGAGTGGATTAGATGAGATGGACAATAAGATTTTGGATACCATTATCAATAAGTTTAAAGGTGGCCCAGTTGGTTTATCAACTATAGCCACCGCCGTAGCAGAAGAAGCAGGCACTATAGAAGAGGTACATGAGCCATTTTTAATCATGGAAGGATACATCCAAAGAACACCAAGAGGAAGAACCGTAACTGAAAAAGCTTATCAGCACCTAGGGATTGTACCCCCAGGTTTAGAAGGTACCCTATTCGGAAAATGAAAAAGCCCCGAATTCCATCGGGGCCAAATCTATCCTACTTGAAAATGTAGTTTTTCAACTACCTAATGATGCACTGAAATATTTCTACTTCAGTAAAGTTCTGCTACTTCTTAACAACTTTTGTGGTTTGAATTCCTTGTTTGCTTTGTAACTGGATGAGGTATAATCCAGCTGGAAGGTCATCAATGTCAGTGTTGACTTGATTTTTACCTTCCTGAGCGCGCGTTTGTATGGTTCTCAGTATTTGCCCTTCCATTGAAATAATATTTATTTCATATAAATCACTATTCTGAGCTGTGAAATCAATTAAGATATCACCAGAAGTTGGATTCGGTTGAGCAGTCAGTTTATTGTTAATTGCTAACTGATCTTCTGTACTGCTTGACAAGGAGAATTGCTGACTACCTGTAAAATCTGCATCTCCAAGGTTGATGGTTGCAAAGTAAGTGCTCTCACAACCATCAGCAGTCGTAATCGTTAAGCTTACTTCGTAAGTTCCTGATTCTGCATACTGGTGTGAAGCAAGTGGATCTTCACTTGTTATGCCATCCCCAAAATCCCAAGCAAAGCTTACTGCATCTGTAGAAGAAAGGTTCAAAAAGAATACCTCATTCGTTTCAGATACAATAAATGGAACGAATAATGCATTACATTCTGTTTCGTACCATGCATTTGGATTCGTAAATAAGACTACCGAAATCGAACTTTCACATACCTCATCGCCTTCACCACCTGATATAGTTAATGTGATGGTATAAACGCCTTCTTCTGCATAAGTATGAGTAGGGTTTTGCGCTGTGCTAGTATTGCCATCCCCAAAATCCCAGAAGTACGAGTCGATATTATCGCCGAAAGAAAGGTTGATGAAGTCAAATGTGCTTAAGTCATCATCGTGTTGTGTAAAGTAGAAGATTGCTTGACAATCAGGGCCTTCATAGTAGCCACCTTCTCCCAAACAGACGTGAAGTGTAATTGAACTTGTACATCCTTCATCCGTTGTGATAGCAAGTGTTACTTCGTAGATACCTTCTTCTGCATAAGTATGTGTTGGGTGCTGTTCTGTGCTAGTATTACCATCCCCAAAGTCCCATTCCCATGCTACAACATTGCCAATATTTGCAAATGAGAAATCTTCAAATAAAACGGTTAATTCATTATCAGTTGGAGTCATAAAGAAGTCTGCATAACAATCGAATCCAGAATTGCCATCACAGTCAACGAAATCTTCTTCTGTATAACCTTCACACTCTGCATAACATGCATTTTCAAAGGTTAATGTAACACCCCATGCTGGATCGAATACACAAACTGGATCATAGATGTCTGGACATTCGCAGCCTCCGCTATTGTCACACTCTACCCAAGTATCTTCACCATATCCAGCACATTGCGCTAAACATGGATTATCAAAAGTAAAAGTAAAGCCAGGGAATAATTCTACACATACTGGATCAGATTCTTCATCTTCGCAATCACAGTCATCAAATTGAGTAGAAACGGGTTGTGAATAAGTTGATGTACAGCCACTATCTGTTGTAATTGTCAATATTACTTCATATACACCCTCTTCTGCATAAGTGTGCGTAGGATTTTGTTCTGTGCTAGTATTGCCATCCCCAAAATTCCATGCCCATGAAACGATCTCACCATCAAATGTAGAAGACCAGTCCTCAAATACAACAGTTAAAGAATCTTCAAATGAGTAGTAGAATGATGCATGACACTCCTCAAAACCATCGCATTGGCCGAATTGATCTTCTGTATAACCTTCACACTCTGCCCAACAGGCATTTGGGAAGAATAATTCTATACCATCCTGTAAAGTAATACAAACTGGATCTAAGATATCTTCACATAAACAGTCGTCTTCGCAATCTACCCAAGTATCTTCGCCAAAGCCAGCGCATTCTGCTAAACATGGATTATTGAAAGTAAAAATAAAGCCACTGTTAATTACTACACAAATCGGATCAAATTCTTCATCTTCACAATCACAATTTTCAAAACCAATACTGATGTGTTGTATCGTTGTAGATGTACAGCCATCATCGGTAGTAATCGTCAATATAACGTCGTAAACTCCTACTTGGTTATAAGTATGTGTTGGGTTCTGCACTGTGCTGGTATTACCATCTCCAAAATCCCATTCCCAACTAATAATGATACTGGTATCGCTTTGAGCTGAAGATAAGTCATCAAAAGATACTGTTAATGGATTATCATTTGCTTCGTAATCAATAGCGAAATATGCATGACACTCTTCAAAGATTGGATCATCACATGGACCATCTACAAATTGATCTTCAGTGAACCCTTGGCATAAAGCTTCACACTCTAAAAGTTGGATAACCGCACCAGGGAAAAGTTCAAGACAAACCAGGTTATCATTACCATCACACCCACATGGATCCTCACCGATGAATACAGTTTGAATCACTGTGCTAGTGCAATCACCTGAGTTGATCGTTAGTGTAACGTCATACTGTCCATCTTCCGCGTATATATGTACTGGATTTACATCTGTACTGGTATTACCATCTCCAAAATCCCACTCATAGGTGATCTCATCTAAATCGCTGTAAGAAAGATCAATGAAAGTAACCGTTAGCGGTTCATCCTCTGGTGTTTCGTAAGTGAAATATGCATCACAACCTTCAGGAGGAGGTGGAGGATTAAAGTCTGTACAAATGGCAAAGTCTATACCTTCAACAGTCTGTGGGTCTACCGTAAATTCTACTTGTTGAATGATACTTTCACCTGTACAAAAGTCAAAAGTTTCTACTTTGACGATATAGGGTAGACCATCTGTTTCTGGTGAAAGTGTTGCAGAATAGTTGCCGTTTAAATCTGTATAATATACTTCTTCTTCTGATACCGCTTCATCTCCATCATAAATGAAGACGAAATAATCAGGCGCCGGATCTTGGTTGTCACCAAAAAATACAGTACCGCTGACGGTAAATTGCTGTGCATTGACAGCCGAACAAAGGAGTCCGAATGACAAAAGCAGTAGAAATGTATGTTTAAAAGCTTTCATTATGTATTTTTGTTTATGAAACAATAGATTTCTAATGTGGTCGGGGTGTTTTCATCTCGGCTGCATTACTTGGGTTTTCTTATTATACGCTTGCTTAACACCCCTTCTCTTGTATTAATTCTGGCTATGTACACATTATTAGCAGAGTCTTTTGAAAGACTAATTTTCGTTTGATATTCTTGCTTAAGTGGGTAAAATGCTACTCGTTTACCTAATAAATCAAGAATTTCAACAGACTCGATTCCAATATTTGAGTGGATGTAAATGTGTTCATTTGTTGGGTTTGGAAAGACCTGAACCTGGTCTTCTAAATTTGGTTGATTGATACTGGTAATGGCATCTATATCGTAAACCATTAACTTTAAGCTGTCCGTTGCTACAGGGATACTTGAAAAATCATCTGTAATCATGGATATTTCAGTAATATATATTGTGGTAGACATACTGTCTCCAGGAAGAAGTCCGACTAAATCCTCTTCAATAATTACAGACACTTCTCCAAAGATTCCACCACCTGATATTGCATTTGCTTGTCCATATCTTACTGTTGCGGCATCTAATAACCCTTCTGAACCAAATGGCTCATCTTGAAATAAGAAAGTATTGCCATCATCAGTTAACCATGAATCTGGATAATAATCAATTCTTAAATCCTTAATGACACTGTGATCATAAGATATGGTAAAGGTGAATCCTAATAGATGGTCAACTGGATCGCTCTGACTTGCAATAGAGATGGGGAAGTTTAGTGTTGATCCTTGAAATAATTGATTACCACCATTTGGGTTATATTGAAACTTTACTTGAGGGTCAATATTAGGGTTTCCATCTGGAAAACTCAACTCTTCAACTTCGTCTGCACTTTCACTATAGTTCGTTACACTTACCAATAAATCTTGCCAGCTTACCCAGCCATTCCCATCACAATCAGCATGTGCAAAATTGGTGTCATTTCCATCATCAAAGAACTCATCCCATAAAACAGGTATCTCAATCTCAGAAAAACTAGTGCTTTGGTCTACACGCGATGGTCCGATTGCGTCATAGGCAAAAGCGATGTATAAAAAATCTGTTTTTTCTACTTGGCCATTATTATTAGCATCCCCTGGATGAATAGTATTTTGGGCATAAATTGTGCAACTAATCATAGTCGCTAGTAGTAGGATAATAGTTTTGAGATAAGAATATTTCATAGTTGATTGTTGCATAAATTGGCCAATGGAATCATTTGACGTTATAAAAGTAGAACAACATTTGACGCCTTACAATTACATTTTTATTAATTTATCAATAAAAAAATGCTAAAAAGTAAAGATTATTTATTTATAATCAATTGTTTATGAAGTATTTATGTGTTTTATTTAAAGATTTTTTATCAATAAAAAAGTATTACCTTTGGAAGTCTATTTTCTTTAGCAATGGACTAATGTTAAACAACTGACAAATAATCCATGGAAAAAACAAAATTGGTACAACTTTTAAAGACTTTTGATTCAAAGGAGTTGCGAGCTTTTGGTGATTTTGTATTGTCTCCTTTTTATAATAAGAACCGAGAGATAAGCGATTTGTATTTTTTTTTAAAGAAAATGGCTATTAAGGGTTATCCTGAGCAAAAACTTAGAAAGTCTTATGTATCACAAATCATTCTTCCAAAAGAGGAGTATGATGAAAAGCGATTTAATCACCTAATTAGCCAGTTGCTAAAGTTAGCAGAGCAGTTTATTGGGTTGAATGAATTTGAAGGAGAAGGTGTAATTCCAGAATATTATATTCTTAAGGGGTATGTGAAAAAAGGATTGGAAAAAAACTATAATCAAATTCTAAGAAGAGCGGCACAAAAATTATACCGTTATCCTCATCGCGATGCCCAATACTACTATCAGGAGTTTCTTCTGGCTAATGTGCAGGAGCAATTTTATAGTACCAAAAATATTAGAACATTTGACGAAAGTCTTCAAGGAGCTTCAGATGCTTTAGATAAATATTTCCTTTCCTTGAAGTTAAAATTTTTAGTAGGAATGCTGGATCGGGAAAGTCAATTATCAGAAAAATACCAGCATAATTTTATGGATGAGGTGATCAATTATATAAGCGAGCAAAATTTTAAGGAAGTTGCACCTATCCATATTTATCATACTCTTTTATTAACATTTATTGATAAAGAGCAAGATCAGTATTTTGATCAATTAAAGTATTTATTGGATGATATCAAAGAAAAATTTTCTCAGAAAGAAACGAAAGAAATCTTTTATGGTGCAATAAATTATTGTGTCCGTAAAATTAGGACAGGTAATAGAGAATATGCAGAACAATTGCTAAAGCTATATGAAAAAGGATTAGAACAAGAAGTACTACTAGAAGATGGTGTACTTTCGAGATTTACTTTTAAAAACTATGTGAAACTAGGATTAGGCTTAAGCAAGTTTGACAATGTAAGAGATTTTGTAACAAATAATTATAAACGTCTTCCTAATCAGTTTAGAGAAGAATCATTATACTTCAGTTTAGCGGATTTATATTACCATATAAAAGATTATGATAAAGCTCTTATACATTTAAATCAAGTAGATTTCTCTGATATATACTATGTTTTAGGTGCAAAGGTGATGTTGCTAAAAATATATTACGAGAAATCAGAAGTAGAAGCCTTACTTTCTTTAATTCAATCTTTTAGGATTTATTTGAAAAGAAATCAACATTTATCAGAAAACATCAAGAATACCTATCTGAATTTTGTTTCTTTAATTAATGAGCTATTTAAAAAAGGAAAGGAGCAGTCTGAAAAACTTAAACAAAGTATTCAACAAACGGCTCCTTTAACGGATCGATCTTGGTTATTACAACAACTAGAGGATTAGTCTATCTGCTGTAGTAGAGGTCTATTATTTTCAAAATCATATAAGGTCAACTCACGAAGCTCATAATAAGCGAGCCAGAAAGATTGTAGGGCATTCATGTAGCTACGACGGGCATTGGCCTCTTCACTGATGGCTAAATTGAGGTCGGTACTCCCAATTTTTCCGATACGGTATCTTTTTCTGGTAATATCCAATCTTTTCTGTGCAACTTCGTAGGCTCTTAGCGACAAGTTTACTTGATTTCTAACAAGACTAAATTGTTGTACTGCTGTAATAATTTCTCTCTCGAAATTCACTTCATCCTGTGTTACTTGAAGTCGTGTTAACTCAAGGTTTGATTGAGCAATTTCTCTTCTAGCTTGGGTTTTTCCCCAATCTGCAATTGGAACCCTTAAGTTGAGCAATAGTCTTTCCTGATCTAATGGATCGCGATAAGCGTCTCCAAAATCCATGCCTGTTTGAGAAAGACCAAAGTCTAATCGCAGATTCATATTCAATCCAGTATTACCTATGGCTTGCGCCAAATTCCTTTCTGCCTCTAGAATTCGTCTTCTAAATGAAAGAATTTGACTTCTATTTTCTCTAGCAAAATCAAGAGCTTTATCAATATCTATTTCAAGGTCTGGGATATTTGCGGGAGGAGTGAGTTTAAAAGCAATGGCTTTTTTGATGCCTAAAAAGTTTCTTAGCTGCTCTGTAGAGCGTTGAAGATTCAATTCGCTTTGCGCTAAATTGGCATTCGCATTCATTACGTTCAATTCTATTTGAAGAACTTCTGTTTCTGCAATCTTTCCAACTTCAAATCTTCCTTTAGAAATGGTAAGTAACGAATCTGCTTCTAATTTATCTCTTTTAGATGCTTCTAAATTAAGTTGGGCAATCAGGACACTAAAAAATAGCTGTGCTGATTGACCTGCAACTGCTTCCAGATCTTCGGAAAAACCTTTTTTCGCTTCATCAAAAATAATGGGCTCAATTTTTTTATCCCATTTAAAAGAATTAAACTGGAATAAAGGTTGATCAATACTTAAGAATATTGGAGAAGACAAATAAGTGGTTTGTCTAGGAATCGCGCCTGAAGGAAAGATATCTAATCGCTGGATACCAGTACTTAAGCTGACCTCTCCACCGGTCAAGCCAATTCTTTGCGAAAGCGAAACGCCTGCTGAATTTAGCATTGAAGATCGGCTTACAAATACATCCAAACCATCTGGTGCTGTAATTTGGTCGATAGAACGGTTGATATTCGGAAGGGTAGCATCAAACAATATCTGTGGTTTAAAATCTGCTTGATAGGAGCGAAAACGCCAAAAGTTATTGCTGTAAGATGTTTTGGCAATTTGTACATCAGGGGCTTCGCCCTGTGCCATACCGATGGTTTGCTGGAGGTTAAGATATAAGGTATCTACAGTTGGTAATTGCGCAAAAGTGAAAATAGAATGTGTCAGTAAAAGGGTGGTAATTATATATTTCATTAGTCAGGTATTGTCAGTTTAATTTGGCTATTTGCCTTTCGGCAAATATGGCCTAAAATAGGATTAGATTAATCAGATCGTAAAGCTTTAATAGGATCTTGTTGGGCTGCTTTCTGTGCAGGGAAAATCCCAAAAACGAGCCCTACAGAGGCAGCTACTCCAAAAGAAAGAATGATAGACCACGGAGAGACGATAGTTGGAATATCTGCATAACTGGCAATCGTAGTTGCTGAAAAAACACCAAGTAAAACGCCAATAATACCACCAATTAAACTAATAAAAATAGCTTCAAAGAGGAATTGCAAGATGATATCTTGACGGTTGGCCCCTAAAGAACGACGAACACCGATTTCCTTAATCCGCTCTAAAACAGAAGCTAACATGATATTCATAATTCCAATTCCACCAACTAAGAGAGAAATGCTGGCAATTACAGCCAATACTATATTAAAGGTATCTTGAGTTTTTCGTTCTTGCTCCAACAAAAGCTCAGGCACTTGAATTTCAAAGTCGATTTGTTCTTTGTGACGTCGTTTAAGCAATCGGGCAATAACATCAGCACTGGCTTGCAATTTTTTAGAGTCATTAACCCTAATTACAGCTCTATCAATTTGATGATAGTTCTCATCTTTATTATTACCACCTCTGTTTCCAATATCTGATTTGTTAATTGTTGACCTATTTTTAAAGCGTAGTAAGGCTGTTTGAATAGGAATATAAATATCAGAGTTGTAGTCTCTAATACCCAAACTTTTTAGGTTCTCTTTGGAGGTATTTCTATCGTTGAGGACACCAATGATAGTTAGCCATGTATTACCACATTTGATCTTTTGACCAATTGGATTTTCCTGGCTAAAAAACTTAGTTTGAATGTTTTTTCCGATGATACAAACTGGCTTTCCACCATCCATATGTTTTTCATGAAAGCGTTTTCCACTACCAAGATCCAACTGGTTTAACTCAAAGAAAGCGTTGGTGACCCCAACACATTTTGCTTTTATCAATTTAGCAGATTGTATGATATTAGTAGAGAGCACTAACTCAGGGCTTATAATTTCGACGGTAGGTAAAACCTTATTTACTGCCTCAATATCTTCCAAAGTAAGTCCTGGAGAATGGGGTTTTTTATCTTCATTACTATTGGCAGAGGAGACATCTGAAGATTCCTCCTCTTCTTTATCTGAGGGTAATACCGCCTCAATAAGTATGTTATTGGTTCCGATGAGTTTCATTTGCTCAAGAATGGCCTGCTGCGCACCATTGCCAATGGCCAACATGGCAATAACAGCACCTACGCCAAAAACAATCCCTAGAGCGGTAAGGATAGACCGAAGCCTGTTAGCATTAATGCCTTCTAATGCTAGGATAAAATTAAAAAGTATACGTTGCATAAGATCAATTGCATGAATAAGAGTGAAAAAAGTAATACTGGCTTAGTCCATAATGATGAAAAAGTCTTCACCACCACCACTACTGCTTGGGATAGGTGCGTTATCCATTTTCTTTTTTCTTGCTTCCGCCTTTGCCTGGCGCTCTTTTTCTGCAGCTTCTTGCGCTTTTCTAATTTTTTCTTTGATGGCTGGGTCAAGTGGCTTAAAGGGATAGTTTTCTGGATCACTTGGTGCAATTAAGTGGATGTCATCTCCTTCTTGAAGGCCATATGAAATAATAACTTCATCATTATTCGTTAAATCTGTGATCACCTCTTGACGTACAATAGATCCATTCTCATTTTTATATACAAAGGTAAGGCTATCTGATTGAAGCGCTTCTAATGGTATAAAGGTTACATTTTGAAGGGTTTCTGTTACGATTTCATTGGAGGTAGTCATGGCAGGTCGAAGAATAGAGTCTACTTCATTTACTTGAACAACTACTTCAAAAACTTTAGCATCATAACCGCGAAGCTGTTCTCCAATATTGGCTACTTGCAATACTTGGCCTGAATACTTGTTATCGGGAAAAGCATCTACTTGCAATTTGACATCTTGACCCACCTTTACTTTACTGATATCCACCTCATTGACGTAGGTTTTGGAGATCATATCACTGAGGTCTGGTAATTCCGCCACGACGGGATTCCATGCAGATACTCGGGAGCCGGGTTCTTTTTTACCATTCCAATTTCTAGCATAAATAACCATCCCTGATTTGGGTGCATTGATGTTGAAATTGTCGGAAAGGTCAGCCAGCATTTTCAGTTGTCTTTGGTTTTGGCGGAGTAGCGTATTGATTTCTTCTATTTTAGCGACAGCTTGCTTTTGTTTTAACTCATAGTTTTTGAGCAATTGACCATAGTCTCGCTCTGTACGCTCAAGATCAAGTTGTGTTTGCTGGATTACCGATTGTGGTTCAAACTTGTTTTGTTCTACATTAAGTAGTTTTTCTTTTTTTGTAAAACCCAGATTGATCAGTTGATCACGGATAGAGCGCATATCGATTGCGGTATCGATTTTGGCTTGTTCAAGTTGAGTCTGGATCTTTTCGATTTCCGTTTGAACGTTACTCATTTTACTGGCTAGTTCCGTTCGATCGAGCGAGGCTACATAGTCTCCTTCATTGACAATAGTTCCTTCAGGGACTAAGCTTTGAATGGTGGTTTCGAATATGCCTGCGGGGCGCATACCCTGCGGAGCTCTTATTTTTTCTGATCGTTTTGCTTTGAGTTCTCCAGTGGCTGTTACCTTAATAACAAACTCACCTTTTTTTACAGTGGCAAGAATAGTATCTTCTTGTACCTTTTCATTAGGTTGTAAGAAAAAATAAGCGATAACAAGCAGTCCAGTAAGTACTGCAGTAGGAATGATTACTTTTGAGGGTGACATAGTAGTCAGGGTTTAATGATTTCTTATAGTAGAGCCGAAAAAATACTTTTGCTCAATTATAAGTGAAATTAGAAAAAACTATGGTCGATAGTAATATTTTAAAAGCTTATTAACATTTATAATTGATTGGATGATTCTTTGCTGCATTCATCTTGTATTACTTCTAAATGAAATAACCGCCTAAAAATCGACGATGACTATCTACCTTTTTATGATGTATCTGATGTAAGTCAAATTATCATACATGTACTAAATATTTTAAGTGAATGGAAATATTTATGGACATTCAATATGTAAATTGATTTTATTACAGAATTCTTCATAATCTTCTACATAGCTTAACGCAAAATGATTACTTTGTTACATCCTGTTTTTGAGATTTAATGGTGTTTTTTGAAAAAACTTAAATCAAGCCGACTTTTGTCGAAAAATATTAGACTTATTCTATCAATGTTTTATTTGACCATAAAAGGTATGTCTTATTCCGTAATTCATCCAGAATGAAATTTTATTCCTTACCCTTATTTTGGTTTAGTCGAATAAGTCAATTATGTTACGACTAGTTTGTGTTTTAATAAGTTTACGTGCTTAACAAAATTGCATATTACATAAAAACTGTAATTTAAGTTTATTGTAATTTTGAACCAGCTGATTTTGCTCAGCTAAAGGTGCGGCGGAGCCTAAGGCATAGCTGTTAAGGCGGGTACGCAAGGCAGAGCTGAGTGAAAAGACGCCTTCAAAATGCTAAGTAATTTAGATTATAGTGTGCTAGTTCAAAAATCGTAAGAAGCTGACGATAGTAAAGTTGAGCATGGCTTTTATCCGATGTAAACCTCTCAGCCATTGGCTGAAATTTTGTGTTGCCAATTCCAGCCAGAGGCTAACAGGTTCTAGATTTACTACTTACGAGCTGGTTTAAAAAATAAAAAGTATAGAGATGAAATTAAGATGGGAAATAATCATCCTAATATGTATTGGGTTATGGTCTTGTAAAGTTAATCACTTATCAAGTATTCAAAGCCAAACAACAAACGTTTCTGATTTAGAAGAGGATGTAGCTGTGCAAAAGCTAGTAGCGCCATATAAGGCTGCATTGGATAAAGAAATGGATGAGGTAATAGGAAGGTTGGGTACAAAGCTTGAGAAAGCTCGGCCTGAGGGTAGTTTGGGTAATTGGTTAGCAGACGTATTAGTTGATCAAGCTTCCATATATTTGGATGAAAAAGTAGATTTGGGGGTTATGAATAGTGGTGGAATTCGAATAGGTAGTTTGGAACAGGGAGAAGTGAAACGTCGAAAAATATTCGAGTTGATGCCCTTTGAGAATGGATTAACCGTGTTATATTTAAAAGGAAATGATTTAATAGATTTTATTCAATTCATGGCATACAAGGGGGGATGGCCTGTTAGTAGAGGTTTGCAATATAAATTGGATGTCGGAAAGGCAGAACAAATTCAGTTAAATGATCAATCTATTCAAGCAGATCAAGTTTATTCTGTAGCTATTACAGATTATATTGCTAATGGAGGGGATGGTAGTGGCTTGAAAATAATAGAGAGAAAAGAGACTGGTAAATCTATTCGAGAAGCTATTTTTGATTATTTCGCAGATAGAAAAAATGAAGAAATTTTTTATGAAAATCGCATAAGGATAAAAAAGAGGAATAATGAATAGACGTAAATTTGTAAAGGATATCGGTATTGGAAGTTTATTCATGGGAATAGGCTTGCCGGAGCTAATAGGCCAAGGACGATCTCGGGATATGATAAAGCTGAATATTCTTCATACTAATGATTTTCATAGTAGAATAGATCCTTTTGAGGATGGTAAATATAAAGGGAAAGGAGGCGTTGCTGCTCGGGCAAGTCTAATCAAAAAACTGAGGGCATCAGAAGAACACGTATTATTGTTGGATGCAGGAGACATTTTTCAGGGAACCCCCTATTTTAATTTCTTTGGAGGAGAGATAGAATTGAAGGCCATGAGTGCTATGCAATATGATGCTGCAACTATTGGTAATCATGATTTTGATGCAGGTATTGATGGTTTATATAAACAATTACCACACGCTAATTTTCCTTTTTTAGTAGCCAATTATGATTTTTCTGATACGATTATGAATGGGAAAACTCAGCCATTTAAAGTCTTCCGTAAGGGGCCTTTAAAGATTGGTGTTTCAGGAGTAGGGATTGAGCTGAATGGATTAGTACCAAAAGATCTATATAAAGAGACTCGTTACTTGGACCCCATCACAAAGGTAAATGAAGTAGCGCTTTACCTAAAAGAAGAGGAAGGATGTGATTTAGTTATTATTCTATCGCATCTGGGATATCAGTATAAAGGGAATATGGTATCTGATCATATATTAGGCATGAATACTTCTAATGTGGATATTATCATTGGAGGTCATACGCATACCTTTCTGGATCAACCTACTATTTTAAAGAATAAGGATGGAAATGCCATTTTGATAAATCAAGTTGGATGGGCTGGAATTATGCTTGGTCGATTAGAGGTCTACTTTGAGCGAGGAAATCCAAACAAGTGCTATACTTGCCGACCAATGCTTATTGAATAAGGAGTTGTATCTTTTTGCTTAAATTTTGAAATATTTTGCAAGGAGGTGACTGTTTTAAGATGCCATAACAATGGTTTTGCGTTCCTTAAGTCTTGATTTATAATGCTTATAGAAAATGGAGTGTATGGCTAGTTGTTTCACCAAGTTGTTGATATAAAAAAAAGGTAGAAAAAAAGATGGATTTTATTTTCCTGAAAGGGAAAAAAACTCCATCTTTGTAGTCCTTCGCTATTCAAACGAACAGCAAATACAAATTTTAAGGCAGCAATAAGTCCTTCTCTGATAACTGATACTAACAAACTATCAAGATTAGATTCCTGTCTCCAACTTACTGATACTTTCAGTGATTAGGTAATTTTATTGTATAACTACAATAACACATTTTTAGAATGGTAAACGATTGTACTACAGTATGGGATAACTGTCTTCAATCCATTCGTAGAAACGTACCTGCTCAGAGCTATAGAACTTGGTTTGAACCTATCCGTCCGGTTCGATTAGAGAATAATGCACTGACGATACAAGTACCCAATAAATTTTTCTACGAGTGGTTAGAAGAGCATTATGTTTCACTTCTTAAGAGAACCATAAGGACTGAGCTAGGTGACAAAGGACGCCTAGAGTATCAGATATTAATGGCGAACGCTAATAGTCGTAGAAAAAAGGAGGATGCAGGTGTAAGCGTTGGAGCTAACAAGGGATCGAGTAATGGTATGGGGCCAGGTACCGTTAGTACAGCTAATATCAAAAATCCATTCATTATTCCTGGAATTAGGAAGGTGAAAATCGATCCACAATTGAATCAAAACTATCGTTTTGAAAATTATATTGAGGGTGATTGTAATCGTCTGGCACGTTCTGCTGGTTTGGCTATAGCCAAAAAGCCAGGGGGTACTTCCTTCAATCCACTTGTAGTATTTGGAGAGGTAGGCCTAGGAAAAACACATTTAGCCCAAGCAATAGGGAATGATGTATTAGAGAAGTTTCCCGATAAAACAGTCCTTTACGTTTCTTCAGAAAAATTCACGAATCAAATTATTCAATCCATAAAGAATAATGCCGTTAACGATTTTGTCAACTTTTATCAATTGATTGACGTACTTATCGTTGATGATATTCAGTTTTTAGCAAACAAACAAAAAACGCAAGAGATCTTCTTTCATATTTTTAATCAGTTACACCAAAATGGTAAGCAAATCATCTTAACTTCTGATCGTGCGCCAAAAGATTTGGATGGAATGGAAGAGCGGCTGATCTCTCGTTTTAAGTGGGGATTATCTGCAGATTTACAAGCACCAGATTTGGAGACTAGGATTGCTATCCTTGAGGCAAAGATGAATAGGGAAGGGGTGGAGATATCCCAGGATGTGGTTGAGTTTATTTGTTTCAATATTCAAAATAATATCAGAGAATTAGAAGGGGTGTTGGTGTCCTTGATTGCTCAGTCTTCTTTAAATCGCCGAGAGATGGATGTAGACTTGGCCAAGGAGGTGGTTAAAAATTTCGTCACTGAGATCAATAAGGAGATTACTGTTGACTTTATCCAAAAACTGGTGGCAGACCACTTCGACATTCAACCGGAAAAGCTACAAGGAAAGACCCGTAAACGTTCTATTGTGATTGCTAGACAATTATCGATGTATCTAGCTAAAAACTTAACGGATAAATCTTTAAAATCGATTGGTGAGAATTTTGGTGGCCGTGATCATAGTACCGTAATCTATTCTTGTAGAACGGTTCAAGATTTAATGGAAACAAATGCTATTTTTAAAGATACGGTTACAGAACTAGAGAAGAAAATCAAGCTCAGCTTGAATGACAAATAATTATTTTTTGAAAGGGGAACTTTTTTTAGTGATTTTTCATTTTGTGTATAAAAGATGAAAAATAATGCAAAAACATTTGGAAAAAAAGTTCTCCTTATATATTTTTGCAATCGCTTTTAAACAGAGCGGAGGATAATGAAAGAATTATTCTGAAATTTAGTAGTTATCCATGGTGACGTGGGTGAGTGGCTGAAACCACCGGTTTGCTAAACCGACGTACTCTTATCGGGGTACCGCGGGTTCGAATCCCGCCGTCACCGCCATTTTTTTCAGGGTAAAAAGTACTCTAGATTTTAAAGGCGAGCACAACTGAAAAAAAGTTGAAAAAAAAGTAAAAGTTTCTTTGAAAAAATAAATTCTACTTTTATCTTCGCCGCGCATTAAAATTAAAAATGCACATCGGGGCGTAGCGCAGTCCGGTTAGCGCACCTGCTTTGGGAGCAGGGGGTCGCAGGTTCGAATCCTGCCGCCCCGACAAGTTAAATCAAAAGCCTATTGTAAGTCAAATACTTATGATAGGCTTTTTTCATTATGTGTCGTTTAGGTTTGTATTAATATTTCTAAAATAGGGTAGGGATAATTTATGTGGTTGCTGCTCTATACGACTAGATTAAGTATTACGTTTTAGTTCGACTGCATCATTGTTGATACATCTTAATATTTTAATACCCAAATAAAGTCATCTTCCGTATTCTAAGTAGTTTGGCCCAAAGCGTGCATGGAGGCAGGCTGGGATTGGTACACTAGGGCTTTCCTGAAAAGAGATACAAGACTGACTACAAAGTAGTTACCACCCGGGGGGTACCGGCTTCCAGGGTAAAGGTATTCAGTAATATCTCGTGCCGCTTGATCAGCGTTTCCAGGGCTTCCATAAAAATACCTACATGTAGTTCCGGAATTGTCGAGAGGATACAGGAATTGAAAGGGCCGGGGTTCTTGAGGTAAGTATTCATCAGCCAATTCCCCATCTGCGCTGGAGAGAGTTCATAACTATCTTGGTCGGACACCTTTGGGATTTCACTAAGGAAATCGGGGGGTGTGTCGGTTTTATTGCTCATATTTAGTTGACTTCATTTTGTTATTAGTATACCTGGTGGCGAAGGCGCTAAGAGGTTGAATCCGATTTGGCCTGATCGATGTATTCCCGGGGAGACAGGCCCGTAGATTTTTTAAAAACCCGGTTAAAAGTAGCTTTGGAATTAAATCCGCAATTCATGGCGATAGCCAATAATGTCATGTGGCTGTTACTTTCTTTAACCACCTCCTTTTTAAACTCTCCGATCCGAAAATCATTGATTAGCTGTTTAAAATTTATTCCAAAGCCAAGATTGATATACTGTGACAACATATTACTGCTTATCTCCAGGCGATCTGCCATATCGATCAAGCTTAATTCCGGTTGGAGATAGATTTTGTCGTCTGTTAAAAACTGCTGAATTTTATCTCTCCAGGTCGCCAATTCTTGGTTGGTTATTTTGTCTTGTATATTATTTTTTTCTTGAGCCTCGCTTTGAATATTTTTATCAAAAAAAAGTAAAGTCCTCTGGTTCTGGGTAAAACCAAACAAGCTTAATAAGTACACCAAAATAGCGATAAAGAAATATTCCCACCAATTCTGGGTATAACTTAACTGAGCACCCAATTCGTTCAGCGCAGCAAAAGACCAGGACAAGGTAATGGAGGCTCCCATCAAATAAAGAAAATTGCGGTACCACCTAAACTGGATTGGTTCCGGATCGGCATAAGTGCTTTCTACCCAAGAACGATAGCGTCGATAATATCGCATAGAAATGTATAAATAATAATAATTGGCAGCTAAAGTTATGACTTTTATAGCAGGTTCAACATAAAGTGAATCGACATTGTGAATCCACCACTGCACCATATCCTTTCCTTGCACAAAAATAACCAAGTGGTAGAAAAAATAAATAGCAAATAGTAGCAGATGCCAGAAGTCTTTCCGGGAAAACTGAAAATCCTGGTTGGTCTGGGTGATCAGATAGAAGTAAATCACCGGTCCGATTAACAGGCCCGGATCAGTGGGAAAGAATAATAATTCATCCCACATGACAGACACATTCATAAATCCCAGCATGTAAGGCATGATATATATGCTGGCCAATAATAGCAAGGTAGCCAATAAATAATCCGACAACCGCTCCTGTCGGAACCCTCTGATATACAGCAAGGTCGTGAACAAAAGTCCATGCCAAAAACCAAATAGCAATGGTACCGAATAAATGTTAAACTCTACTTGCATTCTACAATATAATATCTTCTGGATCGATAACAAACTCCACACACGGTTATTGTCAAAAGGGAGATATCAGTGAGAAAAAAGGAGTCCTCAAATGTCAGTTGAGAGGACTCCTGATGGTAAATGGTATCTATATGGTGTTCTCGGATATGGCAGATGCAAAAGCCTGACCCAGTATCGCACAGGCACTGAATTTTAAAAACATCGCCTAAACTATAAGCTGCTTAGCTCTTGTGCCACTAGAATAATTTTAACTGCCTTCCTTTATCCCAACTACTAATTTGCAGCAGTTCTTTCTTTTTTCCATCGGCTCCTACCTTGTAAATGCGAGTCCCTGCAGGCAGGTTTTTATTTTTTGCTTCGAAGGGCCCAAAATCAGACCCGTAACTAAATTGCCGCTCTTCCGGCCCCTCTATTAAGACACTCGTGAAGGAGATCCGATTATTGATGATTTTACATTTTATAAATTCTACGGGAGTGGGGGGGGCTTTAACGGGAATTTCTCCTTTTTTTACTACCTGCCCATCTCCTTCGATGGTTTTACTGACCAATTCCGGCTCGTTGAGGTAAATGACTTTACCCCGGCCATTGATCTCTGCCTGGAGTGACTGCTGCGGATCTACCGTTACTTTAGCCCTGCCTTCAATCTTTACGATGACGTTTTGTGCTTTCACTTCGGAAGCGTCAATTTTTCCCTTACCGGTCGTTAAGATCAAATCATCCGTCTCCCCATACAAATATACACTTGAGACTGTGTTATTAACTTCAAAAGGAGTCGTGTTGATTTTCTGGACGATATATTCCCCGTAGCCGTGTGGTTCCAGGTATTTTAAAAAAGCAGTCCCCACTTTAATTCTAATTTTTCGAGAAGGTTCTATCCATGTTGTGGGAGAAATTCGTAACTGATTCCCATTCGCCTCTACTTTTAGGTATTGGAGAAGGTTTTCGTCAGCAACAATCGTAACGTAGGGCATGGTTTGCAGTTCAACATCTACTTGCGCCACTGTTTCTACAGTTAAAGAAGTAAACATTTTCACAGCGTGGTCCTTGGTGACAATCGTACCGTTGCCATATACTGCTCCGTTGGACTGCCCAGCGACGAGGGCCACCACCCCTGCGAATAAACCGATGGCTAAAAGAATTTTTGTTAGAGTCATGGTATTTTTATTTTTCTATTTCAAATAAAGCTTTCTTTGTCCCGATCCTTGAGAGCTTGTTTAAACTTTACACTTCGGCCTACCATCGGCAAATATTGTTCTGCACTTCGTTGTGCGTCGGTCATGTAGCTTAGGCTATGTTCTCTCCTTCGGCCTCGTTCAGAACAATATTTGCTCGCCATCGGCTCAAAAGCAAAATTAAAACAACCTCTTAACATCCACGAATACCGGGCAATTCGCCTCTTCTTTAAGATTTGACCCGGTTCTGTTCTGCATCGTTGGCAGCGTTTCGTTTCGCTTGCTTTTTAAGTTTAGTATTTCCAAATACATAGCGTACATTGATTCCAACCCGGTTGCTCTCCCAAGTTCGGTGGAGATTAATACGCATGTCTCCGAAATTGACCTCGGATTTCCACCGCTGCGTATTGAAGATATCACTGTAAGTAAGACTCACGTAGAGGCGTTTTTCGAAAAAGCTCTTACTCACTGAGGTGCTGACGCTGCCGGTGCTTGATTCTTCAAAAATCACACTCCTTTTCGGCGCATTATACCAGCCTGAGAGTTTGAACCTCAGGTTACCTTTAAACTTGAAACTGGTTTCAGCATAAGCATTAAGGCTCCACTGGCCGGCATCCAAAGGAAAACCGTCCAGTTCTCCCTGAAATACACTCTTGTAAACCCCTACCCAGGCAAAACCGTAGATCGCCTGGCTTATCGGAAGCGGTAAATTCAACTTTATACTATAATCCTCCATCTGTTCGATATTCTCTGTAGTCAAGAAAGTCCTTTGTCCTTCCTGAGTGGTGATCGGAGCAAAAAAGTCTTGTGTGTTGGTATAAGAAAAGGTCAGGGAAGCAGCACTTTGGTATACATAACCAAATTCAAAATTGTCGGTGTATTGCGGACGCAAAAATGGATTTCCTACTTCACTCGTATATTGATCCAATCGATATTCGAAAGGGTTCATATCCTGGTAATTCGGCCGGTTGATACGGCGGCTGTAAGAAGCTTTCAACATATGCTTTGGCGCCAGATCGTAGGTCAGAAAAGCAGAAGGGAAGAAATTGAGGTACGAAGTATCCGGATTATTGATTTGATTACCCAATAAGTCGGTAGATGAACCTTTAACATCGGTGAATTCTGAACGCACACCTACCTGAATACCTACTTTATTGAATTTTGTACTATAATTTAAATACCCGGCGTAAACATCCTCATTGTAAATAAATCTGTTGGACTGACCGAAATCTGTTTCCTGAACACCGTCCTGTAAGATATCAGCCATCAAGTCGTTATCTGCATTTACAAGCGCTACCTTCAGCCCCGCCTCAAACTTTGAATCATCATTGAACGCCTTGATATAATCGGCTTTTACTGAGAAGATATCAATGGTGGTTTCGGTATCGTAAATATTGCCAATGGTGTTATACTTGGCGCCTTGACTATCGAACAAATCGTTCATGACCGTATTGATACCGTTCATGATATAACCGTAATAGTCCGTATCGAATTTGAATTCTGTACCAAGCGTATCTTTGTAATTATAATAGAAGTTAAAATCCGCCCATAATTTATCAGTAGGGCCTCGATTGGTAGCGATAAGGCTGGAATCGATAAAGTTTTCTTGATTACTGATAGAGGTCTGAGTTAAATTGTTTTGTACATAATCGCTCAAGGAACCGTAAGCCAGCAAACCAATAGTGTTTTTAGGGTTGAGGAAAAAATCTGCTCCCGCCCTAAAGCTCGGACTACCCCAGTCAGTTACATTTTTGTTCGACTGATCGAAATTCTTTACTCCGTCACTGGTCGTTACCAACCGCTTCATATCAGTATCTTCCTGATATTTGCCGTCGTGGTAGGCTAATGCTCCATAGAGCGTCATTTTTTCGGCCCTGTGGGTAATGTCGAAGGATGGGTTGAAGATATAATTGATGCCCCGGCTATATTTAGTCAGGATACTTGCTTTGGTACCTAAAGCCCCTGATTTTTTTAAAACGATATTAAGAATTCCTGAATTACCATCTGCGTCGTAGCGCGCCGACGGATTCGTAATCATCTCTATTTTTAGGATGGAAGTACCGGAAATAGACCGCAAAAATATCGCTAAACTCTGAGCATCCATCTTAGTCACCTTACCGTTTATCATAATCTTGACGTTCGATTTACCGTTCATCTTGATCCGGTCATTGATTGTCAATACACCCGGGACCATTTGCAACAGATCCATCGCATCTTCTCCGGCGGAAGTCATGTTTTCGTTGACATTGACCACCGTCATATCCGTTTTGACTTCGAGCAGGGGGCGTTGAGAAGTGATGACTACAGTTTCCAGTAACTGATCCTGAAGCGACAAGACCATATCGGGAAGTTGTACAGTAGCTCCGTTTTTAACTTCGAACACTTCACTTCGAGCAGGTTCATAACCCAAATTCGAAACTTCTATATAATAAGTATTATCAGCTACCTGAGATAATTCAAACAATCCTTGATCTCCAGCGATAGTTCCCTGTATCATGTTCGAATCAGAAACCACGAATAATTTAATCACCGCGTAAGGGAGGGGATTGCTTTGGTTTTCTAGTACACGACCAGTTACCTTTCCGTTAGAATTTTGTGAAAACCCGGTGGTCAGTACAGCCACCAGTAGAAAAAAAGTAAGTCTAAAATATTTCATAATCAAGGCTTGTTTAATTATTATAATGGTGTAAAAGTGCGCCCTATATTCAATCTTATCGCCTCAAATCGCCTTTTAAGACGTCTCATTTTGTGGTTTTAAGACCTATTTGGCAAAAATTGGCTTCCTTTTAAGTGAAAAAATATTGGAAACAATTCCTTAGCAGCGAGTTTAAACATGTAAATCACTGGTAAGGAATGGTCCGAACCTGTTATTCAAGATTGGCTCTATATCGACTTCGTCCAAGGTACTGTTGTAAAGCAATTCTTTTTCGCCGAAAAGGCGTTCGGCAATGAGTCCCTGATCTTCGCAATATGCCACCAATTTATTTGAAGCAATAATCGGATTGGACTCGTCGGTATACTTGATACTGCTGATGAATTTTAACCATGGTTCCATGCCCATCGCATAGACGTATACTTCCTTCGGATGGAAAGTCTTTACCAGGGCTTTGCCTCGCTCGTAATTGGAACCCGCCAGCCGCCGGGAGCTATCCTTTTCTCTCGATAAGTCCTCGGTGAGTAGTGGCCCGTATAGCCAGGTTAATGGCGCTCCGTCGCATTCCATCCCTAAAAATATCAAGTCGACATCGCCCACAATTTTATGAATATGGTCATACAATCGAGATTCGATATTGCAGGAATCCGCTACAAAGAGGATTTTAAATTCCCCTATTTGCATGTGGTAGCACAACTTGGATTGAATATTAAGATCACTATGTTCTCCTATGAAGGGGATACCGGTGATGATTGCGTCTGTCATTTCCACACTTTCCATCTCTCTCAACTCGATTACCTGATTAAAACCAATTTGCTTGAACATCAGTTTTAAACTCGGGTCTTGCAAAGAACCGGTATTTGAACCGGGGACGATGACGTTTTTGATCTTATGCCGCAGTGGTAATAAGGTTTCAAAAAGAATATGGTCCTGATGATTATGTGTGATGAGCACATAATCAATCGTGTCCGGCAAATCCATATCGGAAAAACGGGAAACTTCGTGCTGATAGCCGTAGTAACTGACTAAAGGATCTACCAGGACGCTGACATCTTTGGTTTCGATCAGTATGCAAGCGTGGCCGAAGTAACGCATCCGTACTTTATCTCCCTCGTATTTTTCATAGGGCGGGGGCGGGGTTTCAGTAAAAAAGGTGTTAAAAACCTTCTCTTGCTTCTTGTCTAGGTCAATTAAAGAACGAACTTTACTGACGAATCCCCCTTCGCGTTTCATACGACTCACAGCGTCAATAAAATTATGGCTGAAAGGGATTTCGAGATGCAATGTGTTTTCGTCATCGACCCTGGGAGTACTTAGCACAAAAGGACGATCGTCGTTTTCAGTGATCCACATAGAGATACTTTGAAGAGAGTCGTTGTAGAATTCACTGTTATATAATAATGCCTCGAAAAAACGATAAGAAGGGTTATTATTCAGGTCATATACCAGCTCAACGTATCCTTTTAAAATATCCGGCACTTTTTCGTAGGCACTTTCTAAAGAATAGCAGATAGGTCTTTACGTCCGTTCAAAAACCATGCGCCACTTTCCTCTTGTCAGTTACTTCTAATTTTCGAATGAACAATTTTAATGTACAAGCAATTTTGACTAGCCGCTTATCCCGCAGTTCTGAAAAGGATTCAAACAAGGAAATTTTGGCTAAGAAGATACATTCTGTTTTGATAGTCTAGAGAATGATCTGCAAAATAGCCATTGCAGGAAATAGGTACATAGATTAACTATTCAGATCAATCATTAGTATTTACGATCAAGAGAAGGGAAAGAAAAAAAATGTAAGTATGTTGTTATACATTTAGGAGTGATTCTTATCCCTGTATATCATAACTTAGTCCTGAAAGTCATTTACATAAACTAGAATATATTCTATTTTACCCATGGTTTAATAAGGATATCTTATCAAAGTTCTTAGTTTATGTATAGCATAAAAATTTGTTTCAATTAATTGTTGTAAACTTCAATTTAGATATGCTAGATTCCATTATTATGGAAAAGAATAAGCAGAGCTTTAGCACATAGCTAAAGCTCTTTTTTTAAAAACAATAAAGATCATTTCATCCCTTTTTTGGAGAGGTCAGGAAAGTGTATCAGAGAAAATGATAGCATATAAAATTCAGGCATACAGCTAAGTCTAACTAATTGGTTATGGTGCAGATAACCACATCGATTAAAGATGTATTTATTTGAGGAAGAAATCTTGGTATTAAAGGTTTCTTCTTTTTTGTTTATTCAAATGTAAAGAACAAAAAAGAAGAAATAGGTTATGGTTTGATTGGGCTTGAGGTAGAAATTCTTATTTTAAAAGACGGATCGTTTCGTACAGATTATTTTTGTATTTGTGTCCGATAGGTAAAGATTCACCTGCTATCTCTACTTTCCCCTCTTTCGTATTAATAGATTCTATTAGTTTTTTGTTGACCAGATAGGATTTATGAATTCTAACAAACATGGAATTGAGTTCTAATTCAAGTTTTTTTAACTGAATACTAGTTGGATAGTTGCGTTTTCCAACCTTAGCATAAGTTAATTTTTCTTTTGCAAAAAAGAAAAATATTTTTTCTATATCTATAGATTTATAAACATCGCCAATTTTGAAGAAAAAAACTTCGTCTTTAAAAAATATAGGAGTTTCATTAGGCTTTTCAAAAGTCTGTGATCTTTCTATTTTTGAATCAGCACTTTTTTTAGAAATATTTTGCAATATGGCCATATCAATAGTTTGAGCTAATTTGAATCGTGAAACTTCCTTGCTTAGGAAGCCGTTTGGATAAACATGCCTACATTTAACATAATATTCTTCATGGAAATTTGCGGTAACAAATATGATTGGCACCTTGGCATCTCTAATTCTAATTTTTTCGGCAAGATCAATACCTGTTTGACTGGAGTCTTCAAGGTTAATATCTAAGAATACGATATCTATATTAGAGTTTAAAAAAATATTAAGCCCTTCTTCCAAGTTAGAAGAAGTTTGGATATGTTTAATTTCTAGATCTTTTAAAAAAAGTACGAACAAGTTTAAGAACGTCAGATTATCATCAACTATTAAGACTTTTAAACCCGAGAATTTGAAATTACTCATGTAAAGTAGCTTATATTAAAAAATGGATTTGCTCAATTATATTTATTTAAGGCATTAAGGGGTGTCCATACAAAAATAATATTAGAAATATCATATTTAGGTTATCGGGCTAAATTAAATGAACGAAACCTTTCTTAGTAACCCGATAGTTTATACCTTCAAATTTTATGAAAGTCACTTTGTTCTAAGGCGGATATTAAAGTTCTATACAAATGAAGAATCAACGATCTGAAGTTCTGGCTATCGATTTAGAAAGATGCTTAGCTAGCTAATCAATTGATTCAATCAGGCGCCATCGTTTCAAATCTTTAGTTTTCAAGTAGTATAAATTTATATATACGCTTAAGTAGTTTGCCCGAAACTGTGCCTGCCAGCAGCCACAAATTGGTACAATAAAATTCAGCCATAGGCAGGCAGGTTTTAGCGTCTCTTCAAAAATCATGCGTAAATTTCCTATCGCCAGTTACTTACGATTTATGAGCTGACGCCGTGCCTGCCGGCTGGCAGGAATTTATTATACAAGCAATTTTGTCTAGCCGCTTAATACTACTTTGTCATCTGGTGATACCATGCTCGCCATTCTCTAACTTGATAATCGGTCATTCCAAGACTGTCTTTACAGTTTTGTATTCCTCTTTCTATCCAGTAGCTTTGCATTTGTCTATATAAGGCTCCCCAGTCTGATAACTGCGGTGTCTCCATTAAACTAATGTCATTGGTCAAGCTGTATTTAATTTCTGAGCCATCCTCATTACAGCTTATGATCAATCTTAGTTTTTTAGCTTTGAACTGCTAGGGCGCTTAGCACTTCACACATACACTTCAAGAACAACTACCTTTCGGATGAAAGGACCTTTAGTACCTTGTCTTATTGTATATGTTTTCCACTGAAAATCTGTTATCTGTTCATCTAAATCCTTAGCCTTTACGGGTTCTAAATCACTCACATAACTACCCTTTTTTCTACCTTTTCTTGGCTTCAATAATGGAATATAAGGTGCCGGGGCTTGAGTGTAAACCAATAGGTTTTCTCCTACATCTATTATAAATTGCTATTCAAGTTGTTGTAAGCCTTGCCATAAATTCTTACTATTTCCATAGATACTATCTCCTTCAACCCAATCATACTTCACTTCTCCTCTCATTTGCTGTATCATCTGTAGAGCTAGTCCAGCTTTAGATTTATGAGCCTGATCCTTTTTGGGAATCCCAGCTTTTTTGCATCTCCTATTGTCTTCGCTCCATCTCTTAGGAAGATATAATCTTATATCCACCTTACCTACATCATCTCCTTGGCTTAATGCTGCAAATACCGATACCTGTCCATTATCTACTTTCCCAATACTGCCCAAGTATTGACGAGCCACTCCAACTGACTTCTTTACTATATTACGATGACCGCTTTCATCCAGTATTAAGCCCTTATATTCTCCACATCCCTCAAACAAGACGCTTATGTCTTTGCGAACTGCACGAATCGCTGGATCGTGATCCCAAGGTGATACAATAATAAAATGGTTTAATTGCTGGTAATTGATTTTGGCTATCCGTTCGTTCATCCACTCTATATTATGCTTCCCTTCATGAAAAAGTTCCGTGATATACTGTACTGCTTTTTCCTTATTTTGGCGTTGATAAACTCGAAATAGAGACTCATAACGATTTAGATAATTGTTTAGTCCTAGTGAATATATCATAGTTTATTAAACAATTAATCGTGCTTTTGGGTTAGGATATCTTTACAATAATCTTTTAAAATTCGGAATTTGGTGCTTGAAAGTTGGTAATAATTCAGTAGATCTTTTTCACTTATTTTAAGTCCTTTCGAACTTATTTCTTTACCAAGACTAATAATGCTGATCAACTCTGTGTGGATCCTATGAGAAACAACATAGCTTTTATTATTAAGATCTTCGTTTAGTCTTTTTAAGTTATCTTTCTTAAGTTTTAATTCTTGGTTATTGTTTTCTAATTGTTTGTTAAAATTATTTTTTTGTCTGAGGTGGGTAACAAATATACTAGAAAAAATAATGGTGAATAAGAGTATTAAGCCTATTATATAATTAAATTTCTGTCTATTGATTGCTGCCATTTTAGCTGTCTTTTGTGCATTGCGTTTTTTAATTTTTATAATTTCGTTTATTTGCTCTTCTTTAAATTTTAAATATTGTGAAATAACAGCTTTCGTTAGTTCAGCATGATTTGAAAAATTTAATAAGACTTCACTTTTCCTCAGGTAATGCAAGGCGCTATCTAATTGCCCTAAGTTTTCAAAATTTTTGCTAAAGGTTTTGTATAATTCATAGGAGCATTGGTTGTATCCATCTGACTTTTTCGTTTTTCCAAAAAATTGCTCAGCTTGACGACAGTTTTTGAGGGAAAGGGTAAATTCTCCTTTCTTAAGGTAGATCTGTGCTAAAGGTAAATATGTAGTTTGTTGGTAAGGTATATTTCCATTTTTCTGAGCGCGATTAAGACATTCTTTAAAATATTTTAGAGCTTCATCATAGTTATTATTTTCTTGGTACTTATGACCTAATTTGTGCAAAAAGGATAATCTAAAATATTCTGCTAGTGAAATTGAATCAATGATGGATATTCCTTTATCGAAATATGCTTTTGCTTCTTTTAAGCTTGCGGGGCCAGTTAATAGAATTTCATAGTTTTTTACTTTTTGAATAGGATCATCATCATTGTTTGGTTTGTAAAACAGTTCATTCGTTGATGAATATATATCTTTTGCATATTCTTTTAAGCCTAACTCCTCATAAATTAAGGCTATTCGAGCCAATGCGATTTTTTGTCTATCCAGCCTCTTACCTTTTAGCTTAACCGTTTTAAAACAATAATTTAGTGCTTTTAAATAATCATTTTTTTTATGATATATATCTGCAAGGCCAAAATAGGCAAAACGTTTAAAATAATCTATATTATGAGTTTCAGCGACTTGTAAACATGCCAGATAGTAGTGTTCTGCCTGCTCAATATCGTTTAATAATGTGCTGTAAGCTCTGGCTATATTGGATAAGTACCAGGCCTTTAAGTAAGGATATTTTTTTTCTATATTTATTTTTGCCCTTTCTAAATAGATTAGGCAAGAATCAACTTCATTTTTTAAAAAATAGTATTTAGATATTTTTTGATTGGCATGGAATAACCACCTCTTTTTATTGAACTTTTCTCCAATTCTTTTCATTTCTAGTGCAATATTCATCAGTGAGTCAAGTTGGTTATTTGCATAGTAACTTGCTATTGATATACCGGCACGCATTCTCTTAATACCAGCAAAAAGAGTATCATTTTCAGAGGTGTTATACCAAAGGTTAGATGCTTTTTCTATACTAGGCGTATCTGATTGAGCATAGAAATCTGACATATTTCCGAAGAAGAATATACTCCAAAAAAATAGTAGAATTGAGCTTTTCTTTATTTGTGGTATTTTCATATAACCTTTCTTTCTATGGTGGTCAGATCAATGTGAGTATGTTAAAATTTTATTTAAAGGACCATTAACCTTTAAAGTCCTAGCTATTCATTAATAAAGGTATTTAGCGGACTAATCAATTGATTCAATCGGACGCTATCGTTTTAAATCTTTCGTTTTCAAGAAGTAGAGAGTTTAAACATACTTTTATGTTATTCTAATGATAAGGGATCTGTATTATAAAATGTGCCCCTTGTTCATGATGATTACTCAGCAAGATATTTGCTCCTTGATTATTTAATGATTCTTTCAAAAGAGCAAGCCCCATTTGTTGGCTACCATTTACCTTTATATCTTTCTTTTTTAATAGAAATAACTGTTTAGCAACAGAATCTCTGATACCAGGGCCATTATCTTTAAAATGCCACTCTAAATAATTGGAATCATTGATCTTTTCAGTAATCTTTATCTTCGGCATGCTAGGTGAGGATGCATACCGAATGGAGTTAGAGATTAGGTTTTGGAATAGTTGCTCTAGGGTAGCCACAGATAAATGAGTATTAGATAGAGCACTTTTTTCTATATTGAAGTTATGCTTCACTAAAATACTCTTGAATCTATTGAGCACTTTCTCTAATATTGGATTGGGATCAACCCTTATGGAGTTATGAAAAGATGTAGATTGAGTTTCTTTCAATAAATTTCCGCAATACTCTGTTAATTCAATACTGGTTTGTTGGGTTATATTGAAATATTGTTCTAGATTATTTTCCCTGTCCTTGGTATCTTTAAAAATGTTGCTAGCAGAAAGTACGATATACAGATTAGAAAGAATATCATGAGAAATGACATTGGTGAAATTTTTTAACTTTTTATTCGTGCTATTCAGCTTTTTCTCTTCATTTTGCAAATCTTTATTTAATATTTTTAATCTTAAAGTGTACCAGTTTTTTTGCAGATAAATGTATCCAAAAGATATTAGCAATATGGTTGAAAATATTACGGATAGTATGGATATATAATAACTTCTTTTCGCCTTAACTTTTGCCTTAAAGGCTAAATTTTCTAAATTTTGCTGTTCTAGTTTTTTCAAAATAGACCTTTGCTTGTCCTTGGAAGCCAAATATCTACTGATAGTCGACAGGATGTATTGATCATTCTTAAGTAAATTGCTGTGATAAGATGCTTTGTTGGCAAAATAAAGGGAGCTATCTATTTGGCCTTTAGATTCGAAATTGAGACTTAGGTTATGGTATATTAGCTCCAGAAACTTATTGTTATGGTTAGCCTCATAGTATTCTTGCAACTCTTTCGCTAATTTAAATGATTCCACGAAGGATTTATCGATGTATAGGAGCGATGCTTGCTGAAGTTTTATCCAATTTAAAGCATCTTTATTTTTTAATTTTTTTGCCAAATCATAGTTTTCAGTAATACTCTTTCGGGCTAATTTTAATTCTGAGGAATCGATACAAATCTGACTCATTGTTCGTAATAGCTGATATCTTAACATAGGGTCGTCTAAATATTGACTAATATGATATCCTCTATCAAAATGGAGTTTGGTTCCATTAATAGTAGGTTTTTGGTTAATGACAGAGATAATGGATTGAACGATGGGTTTTGCTAGGCCTATTTCGTCACTTTTTACCAGCGCACGATTGGAGTAAAACTGAGCTTCTTGTTTTAACCCTAAATTGCTATAAATCTCAGCAAGGTTTAAATAAGGTTGATGATAATTCTGTAAGAACGTAGAAACCTTACAGGTAGGAATTTTTTCAATTATTTCAATTGATTTTGTATAGCATTCAATACTTGATAGAATACTGTCCTGTTCTTGGTAAATGATACCTAGATCGATTATCCAGTTTAGTGTGCTGAAGTATTTGAATTTGAAATCTTTTGATTTACTAAAAGCACTGTATATGTAGTACTTAGCACTATCCAACTTACCTACAAGTTGATATCTCTTTCCCTTTTCGTATTGCTCTTTCGCTAATTTGAAAGCCTCCTCTGATTCTGCTTGCTGTGATTTTTTATGGTAAGAGGGGAATCTTTCTGGCATTTTCGCATATGATATCAAGTATGCTGAACTGTCGCCCTTTTTTAATGAATAATTCGAAGAGTGTTCTGGCAAACTTTTACTTATGAGTGGAGGAGTGTGCTCAAAGAAAATAACCTCTTTGAACCAAAAAAAATTCAGAAAAAGGCAAACCAGATAAATGGGCAACAGCCCCAACCTAAAGAAAGAAGTTCTATGCATAACTATTTGTTTAGGATCTATAAAGCGCCATTACTTCTCCACTATAAAAGTGAATGATTAAATTCTAGTCTAAGAAATAAAGGGTTTAATTCTAAATTACAAGCTATAAACTTTTTTATTCAATTGGAGGGACCTATATCAATGCATCTGAACCCTAGATATTAGAAAAGTTTAAGCTGATTTATATGTTTTTAATTGTTGAGTTTGGTTTTGGGATATTAAAACCCTGTAGTTTTTGTGCTAATTCAAATAAAAAGTAATGCATCCATACTAAAATATAAATTATAAAGGATGGACCAATATTTTTTTTGATTAAATGCCCAAAAAAAAATATAACAGTTTATTCACCATGATTTTTTGTTTTATTCTATTCTGATCTTTGAGCATTATTTACAATTATAAAGAATGATCAATAAGCCTTTACTGTATCAAGCCACTATTTTTTAAGTTTAAATCCGTCTATAACTTTACTCCTAAGTACAAGGCAAAATGCTGATTTCGGCTTCTAATCTTAGATGATTCAAAATATTAAGGCGAATGCGATCCAGTCCAATCCGAAAGATACTACAGAGTTTAGTTCTGCGATCTTTCACCCATTAGGCGGATAGGAATTACTGCTAAAGTATAAAGCCTTACGATTCTGTTAAAATACACATATGATAATAATCTAAATACTAGTTAAACTCCCTAAACACTGATTTTTAGTTTTACCTAATTGTAGGAGAAATTTCCCCACAGATCGAAAATAGTAACTTAGTAGATTTTAAACATTACTAAAGAAAGTGATAATTAATGATTCGAGCCTGCCTACCAGCAAAGGTAGGGTTTTGACTAAGGCTTCGTGATGGAGCTTAGCGAGCTAAGTGGCTGATCCAATCGGATGCCATAGTTTTCAAAGCATTGGTTTTCAGTCAGTAGAGAATTTACACATGCTCTTAGCTTCATTGTTGATTGCCAATATCTTATATGTTTTCTTGAGGGTACCAGGCTCTATTTCTGATACTACCATATTGCTAAGGTAATCAGCTATACCTCTTTATTTTTTGTATATGCTGTTATACTACTTTGCTTTAGGGAGAAGTATTACAAGCAAATGGTGACCTCCTAGATTCTTATAGTAATACTTTGAGAAATAGCTACTATCCAAGCCAACTTAGTCGAAAAAAATTAGCTGATTGATGAATGGCTTTAGTTGTCATACTTATTTATATTTAGAGATATATTCTAAGCTATTCTAGAAGAAGCTTTACGAAAACCAACATTATGAAGAAAATAAGCTTAGTTATTTTTCTAATAGGAGTATGTACTAGCCTTTTTGCGCAACCTGCTAACGATGAGTGTGAATTTGCCATTGATTTGGGCGTAGTACCAATTTGCCCTGTAATAGGTACATTTACCAATGTAACAGCGACAGCTAGTAATCCATTTTCTAATGCTACTTCCAATATTCCAACTTGCTTTAATGGAAATCAGCCATCTACCGATGTTTGGTTCTCATTTTTCGTTCCTTTTGCAGGAGGAATTACAGATTTTGAAATTCAAGTAAATGGTATAGACGGTCCTAATGGTTCTATCTTACAACCACAAATTGCTTTATATCGAGGAGCTTGTGCCTTAGATGAACTGCAAGAATTAGCGTGTACCTCTGCAATGAGTGGAGAAACAAATGTTGAGTTAGTGATAAATGGTTTAACACCAGGTATTACCTACTATCTAAGAATAGAGGACTGGTCGGCTTCTGCTGCTTCGAATACAGGAGATTTTGAATTATGTATCAAAGAACCAGATATTATTTACAATATGGGAACCACAAACTTCACTGATGCCTGCAGTGGGGTTTTGTTTGATTCAGGAGGCCCTGATAATAATTACTCGAACAATGAAAATCTGACTTTTACCATTTGTCCAGATGTATTCACCAATTGTATTAGTTTAGAAATAGCAGATTATCAAATTGAAAATAACTACGATTTCCTTACTTTTTATGCAGGAGAAGATACTAATGCGCCTCAGATGGGGAGTTTGACTAGTAGTGGAAGTGATATTTCTTTTCAAGCAGGGACTAATTGTGTGACTATCCAGTTTTCTTCTGATTTTTCGGTTACTCAGGGCGGTTTCGAATTGTCATGGCAATGCGATCAAGAAGCATGTGAAACGACCTTTATCCCCTGTGAAGAAACGTCTAACATTTTTGATTTACCATTTATTACAAATGGTACAACGACCTGTGGTGCTGGAAATGACGTTCAGACTGGCCCTTGTATCCCGGATGAAGATCTATTAGCAGGAGAAGATGTGGTTTATACTTATACAGCATTTGGTGAAGAGTGTATTGCTATTATGATCACTGGGGCCGATTTGAATACAGGCCTTTCTATTTATGATGCTTGCCCTGAATCTGCTACAGACTGTTTGGCTTTCGCCCAAAATACGAACACAGACACCTTATTCATTCCAAATCTTGAGTTGACTCCTTTTGAACAAATTTTCATCCTAGTAAGCAATGAAAATTGTACAGATTATAATATATCCGTTGAAACCGTAGACTGTCCAGTTACTGCACCTGCC
Source organism: Saprospiraceae bacterium (assembly GCA_022448955.1). Classification (GTDB taxonomy): domain Bacteria; phylum Bacteroidota; class Bacteroidia; order Chitinophagales; family Saprospiraceae; genus JALEHC01. The sequence continues at coordinate 13,797 of JAKVCU010000054.1, read as the reverse complement.
AGACCGGTATGTGAAGATGCTTTGTTAATAAACAATTGTGGTGAGCTTCCTGATTTATTTGGCGTTTCGCAATCATCTTTGGCTAACCCAGCTTATTATCAAGAAGGAATGAACGACGCTTGTTGGCCAGGAGTTGGCGAAGCACATTATACTTGGCTTTTTTTTCAGGCGCAGACAGATGGGGATTTTGGTTTTATTGCCCAAAATGCGAATGAACTGGAAGCGTCTAATATCAATATTCAAGTTTGGGGGCCGATAACTAACTTTGATCTTATGTGCGAATATATCGAGAGCAATCAACCTATTCGCAGTACAGGAGCTTTAGCTACCAATTCAACACTTACAGGATTAACTAACATCAATCCTATCAATAATGAATTAGTGGCCGATGTTTGTGAAGGAGAGGGCGGGGATGGTTTTGTGAGTACCTTAGAGGTTCAGGAAGGAGAAATTTACTTAGTTTTTCTAAATGATTTTGATGGTAATATAGGTAATGCAGGCTTATTTTTGGACTTTTCGCCTACCTCTGCTGGAGTCATTGATGGTTTACCAGAGGATACGCCATTAACATCTCCTACCTACCACCTAATAGGGGATGCTTTTTATGAGCCTCAAAACTATGACTTTTCCTGTATCCATTTAACCGCTGCAGAGACTTCCCAATTAAGCTGCGTATGGGCAGCCGATTTAGTAGACTTTTCAGAACCATTTAGTCAAAATATTACTGTTTATCTAGGGAATAATAATAGTGGTGCCGATGGAATTTGTATGGTTTATCATCAAAGTATAATGGGGTCGGATGCTTGTGGAATTTCAGGAGGGGGCATTGGTGCGAGTGAAATTGATAATTCTTTCATTATAGAGTTCGATACTTGGCAAAATACAAACTTTAATGACCCTTTTCAGGATCATATTGCTGTAAATATCAATGGAGATATGAGCAATCCGATTGGAGGACCTGCTATTATGCCCAATTTGGAAGATGGCCAAGAACATGAAGTCACCTTCAATTGGAATCCAGCGACTAATACCTACGAAATATTCTTTGATGGGGTACTTCAAATTACAGGTGTTTTTGACATCATCCAGAACTGCTTTCAAGGCCTAAATACAGCCTATTGTGGTTTTACTGGTTCAACCGGAGGTTCTTTTAATCTGCAATATGCTTGTACGGGAGATAATGTTTATCCTACCAATAGTATAGATTCAGTTTTTGTAGCAATTTGCGAAGGTCAATCATATATCATCAATGGGGAAGAACAGACCGAAGTTGGAATTTATGAAGAGGTTTTTCCTGCTTTGAATGGCTGTGATAGTATTATTGTTACAGAACTATCCCTTATTCCAGCTACATTAGATACCTTAGCCGTCTTGATTTGCGAGGGTGAATCGTACTTTGCTGGAGGAGCAGCCCAAACTGAAACTGGTTTTTATCAAGATACTTTAAGCTCCGTTCAAGGCTGTGATAGTATCATTGTGACTAACTTAGGCTTCATTGAATCTACTTCCCAAACTTTTGAGATTACTCTTTGTGAAGGGGAGTCTTACTTTGCTGCTGGGGCAGCGCAAACGACTAATGGCATTTACATAGACTCTTTACTTTCTGCTCAAGCTTGTGATAGCATTATTATCTCAGATCTCAATTTTATTATGCCTACAATAGATTCCCTCTTTGTCCAGCTCTGTGAAGGGGAGACCTATTTTGCAGAAGGCCAAGAACAAACTGCTAGTGGTATTTATATAGATACCTTAGTCTCTGTTCAAGCTTGTGATAGTATTGTACAAACGGAATTAGCGTTTATTGTAACGGATGCTATCATTGAATTGCCAGAGACACTTAAGTGTCAGGAAGACTTTTGCACCACTTTAGATGCCACGAACTCTTCAACTGGCGATAATGTTACTTATAGTTGGACCGTAGAAGGAAATGGACAAATAGAAGAAGGTGCAGCAACTTTAAACCCTACTATCTGTGGAGCGGCTACTTATTTCCTTGAAGTAATTAATATAGTCAATGGTGAAGCCTGTGTAAGTATAGATTCTGTAATAGTCATTGAAGATTTATCAAGTGCTTGTAGTTATGCTATTCCTAATGTATTTACCCCTAATGGGGATAATATGAATGATGTTTTTCAGTTAGTTCAGAATGGAGATAACTTTGAAGTATTATCTTTAATTATTTTTAATCGCTGGGGCCAAAAAATACATGCCGCTTCCAATGATATGCATGCTTGGGATGGAACCTACAATGGTAAGCCGGTCCCCTCTGATGTTTATATTTTTCAGATGGAAATCAGAGATATGATCAATCAAGAAATTATTATAGAAAGAGGGGATTTGACGCTTTTGAGGTAAAAGGATAAAAAAAAGGATTATCTTATATTTGGTTGTAGCCAAATTATAGGATAATCCTTCCTACTTTTAAACTATTGTTCTATTCCAGTCAGTTCATAATGACCTAAGGCTATTGGAATATTGCCGATAGCATTTAAGCGATCCAGAAACTCCTTTGTCGTAAATTCTTCCCCTTGAGCTTCTTTCATTCTAGCATATTCAGCCATAGCATTTTCAAAAAGATATTTACCTGTGATATAACTGGTTCCATATCCAGGCTGACGCAAATACAGATGTTGTTCAAAAATGAGCAATTCCTTTTCTGTTTTCATCCATCCTCTTGGGGTATATTCAGAATGAATACCTCCCGCTTCTTCCATCGTCATTTCATTGGCATGTGCATAAAGTGAACCAATACCTCTAGCAGCTCGTTGTGCAATCATGATATAAACAATTTCGCGGACGCGTGGATTATCGTCATACAATCCAGCTTGCATAAAGGACTCTTCGACTGCTGTAGCAACACCTTCATTTCTAGAATCAAAAATATTATACAACAATGGCCCACGCCTAATTAAACTGGCATGGGGCTCTGTATCCATGCGCGCCAATTCAAACCAATGGTAGAAATGTGAATACAATGGACGGGGATCATAATGTGCCGTAATCCAGAAAAAATTACGTATGTCTTCAGGTACATAAGCTCCTAGATGTTCTCTTAGAGCAGCATCCCAATAAGACTTTACAGTAACGATATCTTCTTCTTCCAGAAACTTCATAATACTCTGTGCAGATATCTCTGCCAACTGATTATAAGCTTCCGGTGAATCTGCAGCAACTAGTTTCGGTAAAGCCCTATTGCGATGTTCTTCTAGTTTTAGAGAAGACCATGCCCTAGCTAATTCTCTTTTGAGAATCATCAACTCATCTTCCCAACTTAATGGTACTAGGTGAACATTTTTTAAGTACCAAGTGTAATTTTCCTTGCCAATTCCTGATGGGCCATCTTTCTTTTTGGACTCTTCTTCTAGCCATTTGACAAAGGTATTGGTCGACTGGATAGCATCTTTGACTGCTTTACTTAGTTCTTGATCATCACTTACCCCTTCTCTTTTTAACAATATTTGAAGTACGGTACTTTGGCTTTTGATATCTCTTATACCAGTGATGAACAAATCTTTAGCATTTCCAGTTAGGTTGGACTCCGCTTGTTTATTGAGTGCCGGAATAACTTTCAAATCATCGATCAATCTTTTCTTTTCGGAATCAGAAAGCGGAAATTCATAGGTCCACAACTCGGTTGTGGCGTGATGGGTAGGGCCTTCGTGGGCAGGTACATCACTTCGGTGTGTCCAAACAGATTTATAAAAGGCAGGATCTCGTTCCCATGGTTTTAAAATGCGTTGGTTGAAATCATAACCATTCATCTCTGCCCAAATGATTTTCCAATCAACTTTTTGGGCTCTAGTCCAAGCACTGGTGTCAAAAGCGATTAATTGTGCTTGGAGGTTTTCAAAGCTTGGTCTTCTGGCTTCAAAAGTACTTTTTCGATAATCGGGAGCACCTTCAAACCGTGGTGGGTTTTCAAACTTTCGCCAATTGTTAAATAATACTTCTAGATCCGTGTAGGAAGTCATAGTAGAAGCTTGTTTTTCTGATGTGTCAGCTTGCTGGCTTTCATTTGTACATGCAGCAAATGTGAATAAACTTAGGAGAAGCAAAATATATTTTGACATAATCAATAGTAATTAATAAATTCCAAACGAACACTAATATAGTATTTGCTAGATGACTTCAGTAGTAAGCTTTAAATATTGGTACCATAAAATTTTAGCCAAAGGCTGAAAGCTTTGAGCCCTTCCAAAAAATTGCATTACTTTCCTATTGTCAGCAAATTACTATTTTAGCCTGACCATTTTATCGCACAAGCAATTTTGCTTAGCATTTAATTAGGGTAAGAAATTATAATTTTTACCATCTGTTTTTTAGTATTGAATAATGAAGTATATACATATCTTTTTTCTTCTTGTTACGGCCTTTTTGTTCTTTTCCTGTCAATCTGAAAAGCCTACCTCATCATTTCCCGAAAGGGAGAATATGATCAGAATCCCTAGTGGTCGTTTAAATATGGGTGGGGATAATGAGCAGGCAGACCGTAATGAATTTCCAAAACATGAGGTTCAGATCAGTGCTTTTTGGATGGATAAAACAGAAGTGACCAACCAACAATTTATGACATTTGTGAAAGCAACCAATTATCAAACGATTGCCGAAAGGCCAATCAATTGGGAGGCAATGAAAAAGGAACTTCCACCTGATACACCCAAACCACCAGATAGCTTGCTACAGGCAGGAGCGCTTGTTTTTCAAGCTACGGATCAACCCGTTCGTTTGGATAACCCAGGGCAGTGGTGGGCCTGGACAATAGGGGCTAATTGGCAGCATCCAGAAGGGCCTAGTAGTAATATTGATGATCGAATGGATCATCCAGTAGTACACATAGCATGGGAAGATGCCGTGGCTTACGCCAAATGGGCCGGCAAACGTTTGCCCACCGAGGCAGAATGGGAATGGGCGGCAAGAGGCGGCAAAAGAGATGCCATTTATCCTTGGGGAAACGAAAAGGTGGATGAGGGAAAACCAAAAGCTAATTTTTGGCAAGGCCTTTTTCCTTATGAAAATCATTTGAAGGATGGCTTTTTTGCTACTGCTCCTGTACAATCTTTTCCTCCGAATAAATATGGCTTGTATGATATGGCTGGCAATGTATGGGAATGGTGTAGTGATTGGTATGATGTAAGTTATTACGGACAATCAGCGGCTAGTCAGGCCAATACGAAAGGACCAGCTAGGGGCTATAATCCAATGATGCCTTTCCAGCAAGAAAAAGTCATTCGAGGCGGCTCTTTTTTATGCAATGACCAATATTGCTCTGGCTACCGAAACGCCAGACGTATGGGCTCCACCATTGATACTGGCCTAAGTCATACTGGCTTTAGGTGTGTGAAAGACGAATAAAAAGAAATCTTAATAAAGCTTTTAGCCAATATAGAGATGAGAAATAAACTGAATTTCTCTTTTTTGAGCGGCAAAAGCTAAAATTTAGCGCTGAGTTGAAACGAAATGATGGCATCACCCCTTTGAGGATGATGCCTCTTTTTTATCGATTGACTAAGAAGCAACGTGCTGGTAATTGCTGTTCTCCGATTTGGATTTTGGCATAATAAGTTCCAGCAGAGTAGTGGTTGACATTAAACTCAATAGTACCTTCGATTGATTCAATTTCTTTTTGAGCCATTAGTGCGCCTGTTTGCGAAAAGATAGAAATTATAGCAGTTTGACCAATGGTCTCTGGCTGCATGTCTAATTTCAAAATTTCTGCAGTTGGGTTTGGGTAAATGGCTACACAATCAGAGCTTAGCTTGGCGATGGTTTCGGGGATAGCTTCTTCGCCTTCTCTGAGTTCAACCTCTCCTTTCAAGTATAAAAAGGATTGTATTGGATTCGTATTGGCAGAAATGGTTACTTTCTGCTTACGCTTCCCTTTTTTATTCTTGGAGTTGAATTTTACCGTAATGGATGCAGTTTCGCCAGGAGCGATAGGATCTTTTGGCCATTGTGGAACTGTACAGCCACAGCTTCCTTTTACATTGGTAAGAATTAAAACTTCATCTCCGGTATTCGTAAAGGTAAACACATGTGTTACAATTTCTCCTTCTTTGATCGTACCAAAATCGTGTGTAGCTTCCTCAAATTCAACGGTAGTTGTAGGTCCTGTAGGCACTGCAGGTGTATATACGTCGTTCATTGCAGGGCGATCTTGTCCAATTGCGCTAAAAGTAAGTAGTGTTAAAGCAAAAAAAGGCAGTAGAAAAGAGCATTTAAAAAATGTTTTCATAACATAGTTTTAGAACGGACACCAACGTATTATATAAATTTACAATAAGCTGTGTCCATGGTGATTGAATGATGTTCAGTAAGATAGATGAAAAAATCATCAAGAAGCTTTCCTAAAGCATTGCTTTAACAGCATATTATGATTCATTAACAAATCATTTGACAAAGAAGGTCGAAGTCCAATTGTTGTCAAATGATTTGCTTGGAATCGCTTTTATTTTATTCCACTTCTCCGTAGCACAGATATTTTATTTCTAGGTATTCATCAATGCCATATTTGGAGCCTTCTCTGCCTATGCCACTTTCTTTGATTCCTCCAAACGGGGCTAGGGTTGTGGAGATGGCACCTGTATTGATACCCACCATGCCATATTCCAAGGCTTCAGCTACTCGCCAAATACGCGCGTAATCTTTTCCATAGAAATAAGCAGCAAGACCATAGTTGGTATCATTTGCTAATTGGATGACTTCCTCTTCTGTATCGAAAGAGTACACAGCTGCAATAGGACCGAATATTTCTTCTTTATGCAAGTCCATATCTGCTTGGACGTTTTTCAAAACAGTGGGTTGGAAAAACAAACCTTGATGATTACTTCCTCCAGTCAATACTTCAGCGCCTTTTTCCTTGGCATTACTTAGTAAACGACTGACTTTTGCTACGGCTTGCTCATTGATCAATGGGCCAATTACGGTGCCTTTTTCTAATCCATTTCCTACTTTTAACTGCTGAGTGGCCTCGCTTAACTTTTGAGTAAATTCCTCATAAATAGAAGTATGTACATAAATTCTGTTTGCACAGATACAAGTCTGGCCTGCATTTCTGTATTTAGCAGCCATTGCGCCTTTTACTGCTGAATCTAAATCTGCATCATCAAAAACAATAAAAGGTGCATTCCCTCCTAATTCTAGTGAAACTTTCTTCACGGTATCTGCACATTGTTTCATTAAGCGTTTTCCTACTCTAGTTGAACCTGTGAAGGAAAGCTTTCTAACAATAGGGTTGGAGGTCAACTCTTCTCCAATTTTACTTGGATCTTGTCCTGTGATGATGTTTAAGACACCTGCTGGGAATCCTGCTTCCTCAGCTAATTGTGCTAAGGCCAATGCAGAGAGTGGCGTTGCTTCTGCTGGTTTGATTACTACGGTACAGCCTGCTGCTAAAGCAGGGGCTACTTTTCGCGTAATCATAGCATTGGGAAAGTTCCAAGGCGTAATAGCACCTACGACTCCTATAGGCTGTTTTATCGTTATAATTCTAGCGCTGCTCATGTGCGGAGGAATAACATCACCGTAGATTCTTTTAGCTTCTTCTGCAAACCATTCGACGAAAGTCGCGCCGTATTTAATTTCTCCTTTTGCTTCTGCAAATGGTTTTCCCTGTTCGATGGTTAGGATTTGAGCAAGATCATCCGTATTAGTTCTGATGAGGTCATGCCACTTACGTAAAATTCGACTCCTTTTCGTGCTGGTCATGGCTCTCCATCGAGGTAAGGCTTCTTGGGCTGCTTCGATGGCTTTTTTTGTCTCTTTAGCCCCCATATCTGGAACTTGGGTTATTGCTTCTTGATTATATGGATTAATAACTGAAAATCTTCGATCAGCTTCGGCTGAAGTCCACTGGCCATTTATATATGCATCAGTTTTAAATAGATTTGGATTTTTTAGTTGCATTTTGATTCAATTTAAGTTGGCGTAAAAAGAAGTTCATATCATTTAATCTGACTATTTATAGTCATTGACTATAGTTACGATCACCTGACTTTCGGAACGAAAACGGAGCCCATTAAAAATGATGTTCTTTTATAAAATCAATGATTTCATCCATATAACCAAATGCCACTGCTACGCAGGTATCTGCGGCACCATAATAAATAGCAATTTTATTATCTTGATGTAAGGCAGCACAGGGGAATACCACATTAGGCACATCCCCTATCATTTCATAATCTACAGCTGGACCTAAGAGATATTGCCTGCTTTTATATAATACTTTGCTAGGGTTATCCAAATCCAACAATGCAGCTCCCATAGAATATCTAAATCCATTACAAGTATTTATTACTCCGTGATAAATCATCAACCAACCTTCTTTTGTGCGAATAGGAACAGGACCTGCACCAATCTTTGTGCACTGCCAAGCACTTTCCATAAAAGGTGGCGTTTGCAATACCACTCGATGTTCTCCCCAATACTTCATATCAGGGCTATAACTGATGTAGATATCGCCGAAAGGGGTATGACCATTATCACTAGGCCTGCTAAGCATTGCATATTTGCCATTTATCTTTTCAGGAAATAATACACCATTTCTATTAAATGGAAGGAAGGCATTTTCACACTGGTGAAAAGTTTTGAAATCTTTGGTGTAAGCAATACCAATAGTAGGACCATAATAACCATTGCACCAAGTCACCCAATAAGTGTCCTCAATTTTAGTTACTCTTGGATCATACTTATAATCGGAGTGTATCATCTCCGTATTGCCTGCTTGCATCACGATTGGATCATATTCAATATCCCAATGGATAGCATCTTTACTAAAACCAGCATGAATATTCATGCGAACAGCTTTGTCGTCACAGCGAAACACGCCTGCAAAACCGTCTTCGAAAGGTACAACTGCACTATTAAAAATACTATTAGAAGATGGGATTTGATATCGATCTATGATAGGGTTTTTAGAATAACGCCAGAGGATGTCTTTACTATTGTTTGGGCGATCCTCCCAAGGAATTGTTGTAATCATGGTAAAATTTTATTCTTTTAAGTTGCTTGAAGCTCCTAAAATAGCAATTCTAAGTTGTGGACATGCTAGAATCATATCGTAATACTAGATTTTAATAGATATATGCTGAAGGGAATCTTACCATTTGCAGCTGGTGAAATAATTAACAGCTACGATCTGAGGTTTTCTGCTATGCTCTATGTCTATTTTGGTCATAGCCTCATCACTTCCTCTTAATGATATACGAATAGTGCTCAAGAACTGTAACCTAGCTGAATGGCACTATGGCTCATTAAGCTCATCTAATGAATCTACTGGAAAACAATTTTCAAGAAGGAATAAGCTCGCCTTTTATATCCTGCTGGATAAAGCGGAATTGATGTGCTTGTTTTTTAATAGCGAGGATAAAAGATGCCGATTGGTGAAGGTCAGAAACAGTAATATACTTTTTGTTGCCATTTTTTAAAATAATGGACATTTTGGTTTGTGGGCCAAAGATGTAATGCACTTCTTCTTTGACAATAACACGATTGATTTGATCAAAAGGAATGCTTTGTTTTTTGCGGTAGAGATAGATCACATGTAAGTTTTCATGATCTAGCTTATAGTATTCTATCCACCGTAGGAAACTTCTACCAGCAAAAAGGATTAAAGTCATAAGCACCATTCCTTTAAGCGTTCCAGAAATATCCATATCCCCCCATTGGATAATGATATTGACAACCAAAGCCAAGGCCATATACTTCAGTAGCTCTCCAAACTTATTAAAGATGACATATCGGTAAACTCTTTCCATAAGTATATATTTCAGATCAAAATAATCAATTTGTTGAATGTGTTATAGCCTTTTCGACTATTGATATGCTTTAATGGATATTTGACAATATGGAGCAATAAGCTTTTTATTGGAAGAAGTATAAAGGCTAGCTGGAAACCATTTATCTTTATTTTTATGCCACATTCTTACTGGATTATCTTTAGGGATACCCATAATGAGCATAGGAGCTACGGATAGTTTTTGCGATTTTATTCCTTGATAGTTGATTGTATCAAGATAGATATTTTGTTCTGTTTTTATCCATTCAATAGCAAGAAAGAATCCATTATTTGGTATATGGATTCTATTTTCTAAAAGGTTGATTTTTATTTTTTGTGATCCATGGCGCTTTGGGATTCTAATAAATGTTGGTTGAGTTAATAGGTCGAAACTGGATACGGTATTTCCTTGCCACTCGTACAAGTGTAAACGACAACTAGCAGTATCTACTGATTCATTTTTAAAATAGAGCGTAATGGTCTCGAGTTCTCCTTCAATTTTATCTAGGTTTGGGAAGTAAACACCAGCTTGGTAAGCAAATTGAGGTGCAGTAGATAGCGTTATTTTCTTCTTTTTGCCCGATTTCCATTTAACAACTTCTTTGCGAAAAACGTTAGGTTTAATTTCAATACTAGAGAGACGATAAGTTTTCTCTTTTAGGACGAAGAGAACAGTAGAATCTACTTTCTGAGCATTAAAATCAATGGATTCATAACCAACTGCTGAAAGATGGAGTGCTTGCTGCTGTTGAAGTTGTATTTCAAAGAATCCATTCTCATCAGTATAGGTGCCCATTTGATAATCTTTATCTGTAATGGTTGCAAATGCAATAGCCACATTTGCGGAATCAATTACTTGACCTCTAAACCAAAAGTCTTGACCTTTTAATAGGATAGAAGTAGAAATGAAAAATAATACTAGGACGAAATATCGCATAAATACTTAGAGTATGAATAACTAAGAACTTGTTGGGGAATTTATTCTTTGAGATGGTTTTGTCAGTAATTAGATTAGATAAGGCCAAAGGTTGCGATTTTAGCCGTAGCTAAATGAGTGTTCTTTGAACGCAGTATAAGCTAATTAGTGGCGAAATAAAACCAATTAATAAATCCCAAACAAGTTCTAACCTAAAGTAAATAAACATTATTCATATCTCTAAGTATTTAGGAATGATTATCTTCTTACCCAAGCTTTAAACACCATCATATTTTTCAGATTAGCTAAAGTATAATCCATCCCATAAAAAATAACTTTTGTTAGCCCAATATTGAGCGTATTAAAAATCAATTTTTATTCATGGATTTTAATAAGCTAAAACACAGTTGATCTACAACACGCCTATTATCCTGACTAGAGGAAATATTTGACATAATCAGCACTGCAGTCTCAGCATCAATCTGTAATGTCATACAGGATTTATAAGCTTTCGTTTGCCCATTATGCCAGGCAATCTGTTTTTCTATTCTGTTATTGATCATATGCCAACCTAAGCCCATATATTCATTTTTACTTATTCTATGACTTTTCTGGATAAGAGTTTTATAGTCATTTTTTAGGGAATCTAATGCCCACTTCATATATCGAGACATATCTTTTGGTGTAGAGATAATTGCACCAGCTGGAGCTAAAACGTCAAAGTCATCATTTGACATTGGCTTGCCATTAGGATTCAAAGATTTGACCATAAAGGTGTCTAGGTTTTTTCGCAGGCTGGTCGAGTTCTTCATAGCTAGAGGAAGAAAGATTTGCTCTTTTAATAATGATTCGTAGTTTTTTTGATATAATGAAGTAAGGGAATAACCTAAAATACCCATCCCAAGATTGGAATATTGATAATCTTCCCCAGGGGTATCTAATAGTATCATTTCTTCTGCCAAGTATTCTAATAGATCTTCCTCTTTGTAAGTTCTGTAGTTTTTTTTGTTCTCGGAAAGATTTGCTTTCCAATTTGTTGGATTATGAGGTAGACCTGAAGTATGATTGGCTAAGACTAAAAAAGAAATGGGTGGAATTCCTTTTTTTATTGGAGAAGAAATGACGCTAAAAAAATCCTGATTTAAGCTATTAATCAAGCCTTTTTTTAAGGTATTGATCAAGAGATGAGAGGTGAAAATTTTGGTAATGGAACCAATTTCAAATGCTGAAGTCTTGTTGTCTACGGATACGACCATTCCATCTTCCTTTCGAACCCCAACGAAATTTGTCTCCTTATTCTTTATTATAGTAATCCCAAACTCTGTTTGATCCGGAAAGAGTATTAATGTTGAATGAATCAACTGTAAGTTGTCTCTCGATAGAGCATTCATGGCTTTTCATTTTAAGGGGTTGTGGTGATGGTAAATATAAATAGAAATAGGTATGCCAGCTTGATTTCATGACTTTTTATTGGATATAATCGGCTAGTCAAAATTGCTTATATAATAAAATGGGTTCTTCGAAAATCATAAGAAACTGATGATATTAAAGTTACGCATATTTTTGATCCATTACCGAACTATTCATTAGTCTAAAGAGAGAAAAGAGGTAAGGGGGTATACAAAAAAGATAAAATGCAGTAAATTAGGAAAAAGATAAAAGTGAAAGCATTAATCTATGAATCCTTCGGGGAGGCTATTCGTGTAGAAGAGCTAGCTGACCCAAGTCCTCCGAAAGGAGGAGTGGTCTTAAAAGTGACTGCCACAGGCCTTTGTAGAAGTGATTGGCATGCTTGGATGGGACATGATGCGGACGTCCGTTTACCCCATGTACCTGGGCATGAATTGGCAGGAGTTATTGTGGCAGTTGGTCGTGATGTGAAAAAATTTCGAGCAGGTGATCGAGTAACGGTACCATTTGTGGGAGCTTGTGGGACTTGCCCTGAGTGTCAGTCGGGTAATCAACAAGTATGTGATTATCAATTCCAACCGGGATTTACACATTGGGGCTCGTTTGCTGAGTATGTCGCCATCCATTATGCAGATGATAATTTGGTGAAATTACCGGAAGAGGTGGATGATAGCACTGCGGCTATTTTAGGTTGTCGTTTTATTACTTCCTTTCGAGCAGTTGTTGATCAAGGTAAAGTGAGTGCGGGGCAGTTTGTAGCGGTGCATGCTTGCGGAGGTGTCGGGCTTTCTGCCATTATGATCGCCAATGCGCTTGGCGCAAATGTGATTGCTATAGATATCAATGATGATACGCTGGCTTTCGCCAAACAATTGGGTGCAGTACATACGATCAATGCGAAGGAAGAAGATGTAGTAGGGAGTGTAAAATCTTTTACCAAAAGAGGCGCACACGTTTCTATTGACGCATTAGGAAGCCAAGCCACTTGTTTCAACTCGATTGCCAATTTGCGGAAGCGAGGAAAGCATATTCAGGTAGGTCTAATGACTGGAAATCATCAGCATCCAAAAATTCCAATGGATAAGGTATTAGCGAATGAATTGGAAATTATAGGGAGCCATGGCATGCAAGCGCACCGCTATCCAGAAATGTTGGAAATGATAAAGCTTGGAAAACTTCAACCACAGCAACTCATTAAAAAGACAATTAATTTAGCGGAAGCAGCAGATGCTTTAACTCATATGAATAGCTTTTCCAATAGAGGAGTGGTCGTTATTGATCCATGGAATAATTAACATGAGTTATCCCGAATTTTCAATGCTTCCAAGGGTGTCAATATACAATTATAAATAATTGATAACTCGTCGTCAAAATTTGGCCTTATTGATTTTGATGTTAAAAAAATGAGGTTTAGGCTTGGTGGAAGAGCATTTAGCGAGCGACGAAGGAGCGGCTCTAAATGTGAGCGTTTAACAAAGCTCATTTTTAGTCAAAACCAATACTGCCTTGACTTTCAGCCGTAGGTAGGTTGTATTTTGACTTTGTTTTTTGTCAATAAAAAATGGATGACTCATGTTTTATTCAAACCGCCTCAGGCGGTCGGCGATTGATATTAAAAAAGATTATTCTGATGAGTATTGCAGAAAAAATAGGACATAGTGCAAGTATTAAATTTTGGATTTTATAATATTTATATTAA
>JAKVCU010000053.1 GCA_022448955.1 Saprospiraceae bacterium | reverse complement strand
GCTGCTTATGGCTGAAGTTTATGGTACAAGCAATTTTGTCTAGGCACTTAAGTAGTTAGGCTAGAACCTGTCAGCCTCTGGCTGAAATTGGTATAATAAATTTCAGCCATAGGCTGACAGGCTTTAACGTCCCTTCTAAAATCGTGCGTAACTTTGCTATCTTCAGTTACTTACTATTTTTGAGCTGACGCCGTGCCTGCCGGCTGGCAGGAATTTATTATACAAGCAATTTTGTCTAGCCGCTTACCAATGATTAAATCTTACCATGAAGACTAAAATAATTACAGCAATTGGGAAGCGTAAAATAACAAGGTATTTTAAAACGCCTTATTATAGGAAGTAGTTCTGCATAGCATAAAGATGCTATGAAAATCATTATCGTGCGACATTATCACTCTTTTTTTTCATTCTTTATGAGTTTACTTGCAAAATCTGTCTAAAAAAGTGGATTTAATTTAACATTTTAATGATTTTAGCGTAAATTCGCTAGAAACATATTTTGTTTTTGCAAATTTGTTTACAACTCAGTCCTAATCACCAAAAATAATTGACATGACTTTCGAATTAACTGAAGAACAATTAGCAGTACAAGAGGCCGCTCGTGATTTTGCACAAAATGTGCTCAGACCTGGTGTTATAGAGAGAGATACAAAGATGGAATATCCAACTGAGCAAATTCGTCAAATGGGCGAATTGGGTTTTTTAGGAATGATGGTATCGCCTGAATATGGTGGCGGTGGGATGGACACGATGTCATATGTGTTGGCAATGGAAGAAATTTCCAAAGTAGATAACTCTTGTTCGGTGATCATGTCGGTGAATAATTCCTTAGTATGCTGGGGTATTGAAACCTTTGGAACAGAGCAACAAAAAGCAAAATATCTACCCAAATTAGCATCAGGAGAATGGATTGGTTCTTTTTGTCTATCTGAGCCAGAAGCTGGCAGTGATGCTACGATGCAGAGAACCACCGCCATTGAAAAGGATGATCATTATTTATTAAACGGCACGAAGAACTGGATTACCAATGGGGGCACTTCTAAGTTGCACCTAGTCGTTGCACAAACACATCCAGAATTGGGCCATAGAGGCATTAATGTGTTTATTGTTGAGGCAGATACAGCGGGTGTTGTTATTGGTGCAAAAGAGGATAAGCTAGGTATCCGCTCATCTGATACACATACGATCATGTATAATGATGTAAAAGTGCCAAAAGAAAACCGTATCGGCGAAGATGGTTTTGGTTTTAAATTTGCGATGAAAACCCTTTCCGGTGGTCGGATTGGTATTGCTGCACAGGCTTTGGGCATTGCAGGTGGTTCGTATGAGTTGTCTCTCGCATATGCAGAGGAAAGAAAGGCATTTGGCAAAGCCATCATCAAGCATCAAGCTATTGCCTTCAAATTGGCGAACATGGCTATGGATATTGAAGCAGCTAAGCTTTTAGTTTATCGTGCAGCTTGGCTGAAAGATAATAATATGGATTATACTTCTGCTAGCTCTATGGCTAAGCTATACGCTTCAGAAGCAGCGATGAAACACAGTGTAGAAGCGGTACAAGTTCATGGTGGCTATGGTTTTGTGAAAGAATACCACGTAGAGCGCTTGATGCGCGATGCGAAAATTACTCAGATTTATGAAGGCACTTCAGAAATCCAGCGGGTAGTTATTGCAAGAAATATTGAAAAAGGCCATCATTATGTCCCGACCTTAGGGAAATCGGCTGTTTCCGTATAAAATGTTTAAGGTTCATACAACAAAATAGGTTAATAAAACATCTTAAAAGGTAGGCTCTTGTCAAAAGAGTTTACCTTTTGTTTTTTGAGACTGACAGAACATCTATGAAAGGAGCATTTCAGATTGCACGTATTTTTGATATTCCAGTAAAAATTCATTGGTCATTCATCCTCATATTCGTCTGGATTGGATCTATAGCTTATCAGAATTCTGATCGATTCAATACAGATCAATTTATATGGTTGAGCATTGGTGTTTTTGCGCTTTTTACGTGTGTACTAATGCATGAATTTGGGCATGCACTTACAGCAAGACACTTTGGTATTGGTACACGGGATATTGTATTACTGCCTATTGGAGGCGTTGCTATGCTCAATAAACTACCGAATAAGCCATTTCAGGAGTTTTTGGTGGCACTCGCTGGCCCTTTAGTCAATCTAGGAATATCGATGGTATCCATGATATATATCCTATTCCTTTCGGACGAAAAACAATCAGATATTTATCAATGGATGGTGCATTTGGGAAATCCAGATGGTAATTTCTATATTGAACATATCACCTCCATTGACCAATTTTTCATTGGCTTAATACTCTTGAATTTAGGGGTTGCTATTTTTAATTTACTTCCAGCATTTCCTATGGATGGTGGTCGGATTTTTAGAGCGCTGTTATCTATGCGTATGAAGCGAGTTAGTGCTACAAGGATTGCGACCTATCTGGGTCAATTATTGGCTCTTATACTTTTCATTTTTAGCATTATTCAATTCAACTTTTTGGCAGCCTTTGTTTCGGTATTTGTATTTGTTACTGCTATGAATGAATATCGAGCTATCAAGCAAGAGTATGTGCTTGATCATTTTTCTGTACAACAAATATTTCGCCCTGAGTATACTGAAATATACGAAACAGATGGATTAGATTTTGCGCTAAGTAAAAGTGAAGAAAGTAAAGAAAAGCAATTCTTGGTGTTTGACCAGTGGCACAATATTAAAGGAAGTTTAGGCCCTGAAGAGCTCAAACCATTAAAAAAGAAAAGTTTAGTTACCTCTGTTGGACAGATTATGCAGAAAGGTTATGAAGCGCTTCTGCCAGAAGACCCACTCAAGGAGGCATTTTACCAACTTTACACTAATAAAAGAGGAATTATGCCAGTAATGGTAAAAGGAAAATTAGTAGGCGTACTAGATGAAGAAACCTTATTTCAGTTTCTGGACTACCAAATCAGAAAGATGAGGTGAGAACTACTAATATAATGGTGTAATCAAAATTAGGATAATTGATCATTACACCATTATAAGTAGTGGGCACGAAAACGGCTACAATAAAGTTTTGCTAAGTCACTCATTATCATCAAAGCACCTAGTTACTTGTTCGCAGCAGGAACTGCAATGCCCAATTCTTTGGCTACCAAAGCCATGATATCGTCACTTTCCTGAGCAAATAAGATAGAATTGAAAACGCTAGAATCAAAAATTAATTTAAACCCATTGGCTTTTGCTACTACACTTATGGCATCTTGTGCCTTCTGTATAATGGGTTGTAAAAGTTCATTCCGCTTTGCAGCTACCTTTTGACCTACCTCCTGCTCATAGGCTAGGATTTCTTGTTGCTTTTTCTGTAAGTCTGCTTCTCTTTTTTGCAAGTCTGCTGGTGGAAACTTACCTGTTCCTGCATCAGCTTGTAATTTTTTCACATCAGCTTCGAACTTTTTTACCATGTCTTCACCTGCTTTCACTAATTGCTTCTGGTAAGTTTCAAGGTTTGAATTTGCTTGCTTTGTTTCAGGCATGGAAGCTACTAAGTTTCCAAAATTTAAGTGCCCGTATCTATCTTGACCAATAGATGTACCTACTAGGGTAAGCATAAAAACTGCGAATAACGCTACTCTCTTCATAGTAATATTACTTTAACTTTCCGCAAAGGTAGTATTTCTTACAAATTCTCGCAGCAGTCCCTCCACTTTTAAGGAATGAATAACACGAGTCTTAAAATTTTAAAACAAAAAGTGTAATTAATTTGCTTATTAAAAACATTTTGTTTTAATTTGTGTTATTAATAATATTTTGAAACAAATTGTATGAAAAAATATAGCAAATCATCAAACCACCTCTCTTCAAGACAATGGAAGGGTTCAAATATTTCTATTGGTGAACATGTTCGCAAGTATTGGATGCGCGCTTGTCTATTAGGCATTTTCACCTTTATTATAAGCAGAAAAGATGTTAGCATAGATATTAGTATGAGTGCTATGCCTTTCGGCGAATCATTTTTAAGTACAAATGAAGTCACAACTGTTGTAAATAGTAATCATGAAGATGCTCGACCGATGAATACCTCTATGCTTACTGCTGCAAAGGCTTCCTCCAAACAGCAAAAGCCAAAAAAAATAACTAAAAATGATAACATCGCCAATACTTATTCGAACATGGTGTATACCGAAAAAGGTATAAAAACAGAAGAACTTTCAGCTGCACGTGCTGAAAAGCGCAAAAAGCAGTTAGCTTATGTGGAAAGATTTGCAGAAGTGGCACAAAAGGAAATGAAACGCTATGGAATCCCTGCAAGTATTACTTTAGCGCAGGGCTTATTAGAAAGCAATGTAGGCGAAAGTAAGCTAGCTCGCAAAAATAAAAATCACTTTGGAATTAAATGTTTTTCTAAAAGTTGCAAGAAAGGTCATTGCACCAATTTTACCGATGATTCTCATAAAGATTTTTTCCGAAAATATACATCAACTTGGGATAGTTACCGCGCCCATAGTCTTTTATTAAAAAATAACAAACGTTATGCAAAATTATTCAAGCTAGATAAGCATGACTACAAACAATGGGCAATTGGCCTAAAGAAAGCAGGCTATGCGACCGATAAACAATATGCTGAAAAAATCATCAATTTGATAAAGGATTTAAAATTATACAAGTTTGACCATTAAGTTACTACTTACTCCAAAAAGCGTACTTCTAGACTGACCGTTTTGTCTGAGCTACCAATTAAACGCTGAACTGTCTCAATTTTATAGCCTTGATTAGTGATATAGGTAAGTTCTTTTTTAGAGCCTGCAACTTGATTTTCTGTACCGACAACCATTTTTACCTCCTGTACTGTTTGCTGATCATCAAAGGTAATCTGGATGATACGCGTCTTTAATTTTGTAGATTTTGCAGTATAAGTTAATTTCTTTAGCGATTGATTCTCTTGAGTAGAATCAATCTCATAACGATCAAACCAAGCAACTTTATTTATATCAGCATCAACGAACACTTGAAGTTCTTGCTTATAATTGAGTTGGTCAAACTGATTTTCTTCTTTTTTTTCTTGAATGGCCACCCTTTTTAACACATTGGGTTGCTCTTTTGTCAGTCGCTCAATTTCATCATTAAAGAAGGCTTTTAAATCATAAAATGGAGAATCTACTAATGTCTCTTCATTTTCTGAAGGGTTTGGACTACACCCCATTAGGATGAATCCTAAAAAGAATGGCAGAAAAATATTTGTTAATTTCAAACCTTGAAGTTTATGCAAGTGTAACTTAATCACTTACGCATCAATCAAAACGTCACCGGTCATATCTGTAGGTCGTTCCACTCCCATAAGATTTAGAATAGTAGGTGCTACATCTGCTAATTTTCCATTTTTGATGTTCGCATCTTGACCAATGTATATTACTGGAACCATATTTTTGGTATGCGCCGTATGTGGAGAACCATCTTCATTGATCATATAATCAGAATTGCCGTGATCCGCAATAATCATGGCATCATAACTATATTGAAGCCCCGACTCGATCAATTGCTGAAGGTTTGTATCCACACATTCCGCCGCTTTAATAGCTGCTTCAAACACACCTGTATGGCCGACCATATCGGCATTAGCATAATTCAAACAAATAAAGTCAGGTTGATGTTTTGTGATATCTTCAATGATTGCTTTTGTCAGTTCATTTGCACTCATTTCAGGCTTTAAATCATAGGTTGCTACCTTTGGTGAAGCCACCAATAATCTTCTTTCACCTTCAAACTCACTTTCTTGTCCTCCAGAGAAAAAGAAAGTAACGTGAGGATACTTTTCTGTTTCTGCAATTCTTACCTGCGTCTTTCCCGCTCTTGAGAGCACCTCCCCTAGCGTATTCTTAATATCTTCTTTTTCAAAAAGGATATGCACATTTTGGAAACGCTCATCATAGCGGGTCATCGTCACATAATGTACATCTAACTTCTTCATATCATGATCTGGCATATCTTCCTGCGTCAAGACTTGGGAAATCTCACGAGGACGATCTGTACGAAAATTAAAACAAATCAGCACGTCGCCATCTTTTACTGTGGCGATAGGCTCATTATCTTCATTTACACAAGTGATCGGTTTCAAGAATTCATCTGTTTCTCCACCATCATAACGCTCTGCAATCGTAGCTAATGCATCTTTGCTCGCTTCGCCTTCAGCTTTAACCATTAGATCATAGGCTAGCTTGATACGTTCCCAACGCTTATCTCTATCCATAGCATAGTATCGACCTATAACACTTGCTACGGTTGCTTTTTGATCAGCGATATGATCAAAAAGTTCGTTTAGAAAAGTTTTTCCACTTTTAGGCGCAGTATCTCTTCCGTCCATAAAAGCATGAATAAATACTTTGTCATTGCCATTATTCTCAGCAATATCACAAAGTGCTTTCAGGTGATTGATATGGGAATGTACACCACCATCCGAAACCAATCCCATGAAATGAACCGCCTTACCTTCGGTTTTTGCTTTATTCAAAGCAGCTAGAAGTCTTGTGTTTTTATGCAAATCTTTATCACGGATAGACTTATTGATACGTGCTAATTCTTGATATACAATTCTTCCTGCACCAATATTGAGGTGTCCTACCTCTGAATTCCCCATCTGGCCTTCCGGCAAACCAACTTCCTCTCCAAAGGTGACCAATTCCGCATTTGGATATTTTTTATAAAGGCTATCCACAAATGGAGTATTGGCTTTCGCGATAGCACTTACTTCAGGGTTAGGACCGTGGCCCCATCCATCTAAAATGACTAATAAAACTTTCTTTGCTTTCATAGCGGACAAAAATAGAATTTTATCAAATGATTTTATTAGTACTTAGTGTAAATTAATCACTAAGCAATATCAATTTGCTAATTTATTGTGCTATTCTTAGCAATTTTATGATTTTAACAATTTTTTATGTGTAAAACTCGTTCTAATTTTTCGATATTTATCCTTGCTACTCTATTTTAGATGTTACTCTCTTAGATATTCATCGTCCTAACACCAAATAATTATCTTTTATCGTGCAAAACAGTTAGCTTTCATTTTATAAATAGCTACACTGCTATTATTTTAATCAAATAGAAAATCATCCCTTTACAGGAGTTAAATAGATTATTATGAGACTATTGATTTTAATGCTTTTTATAGCGCCCATATCCTTATTTGCACAATCTAGTTATACTGCAGTAACTGAAGCTGTTGGTAAAGGAGACCTCAAGGCTGTTAGCCAATTTTTGGACGATAATGTAGAGATCTCTTTAATGGACAAAGAAGATATTTACTCTAAAGAAAAGGCTACTAAAATTTTAGCGCTATTCTTTAGCCAAAACAAACCAAGGTCATTTAAAGAAGTTCATAAAGGTACTTCTAGAGGTAATGACTCTCAATATTGCATTGGTAATCTTTCCACTTCCACCAAGACGTTTCGTGTGTACATATACATGAAATCGACCGCTAATAAAGTAGCAATAAAAGAGCTCCGGTTTGATGAAGAATAATTAGAATAGGTTTTGTATGCAGTGAGCTAAGTTACTAAACATTTTGAAGGCGCCTTTTACCCCACTCTGCGCTGCGTACTCGCATTGATAGCTCTGGCTCTATTAGGCTCCGTTGCATTTTAATTTAAGTGAAACCCTACTGCTTGAAAGTAGTAATGAACTTAAATTACTGTGTGATAAAAAAGGCGGAGTAAGAGAGGTTTAGCTTTTTTTTAGATCGTCATATTGTAGCACGCCCATACCAAATAAGGCAAAATCATAGCGTACGGGATCATTGGGGTCAAGAAGCCGCAGTTTCGCCGTCAATTCTATCACAGCTAACCAATCTGTTTGCTTTCGCTCTAATAGGCCTAATTTTCTTGCTACTCGATCTACATGAACATCTAGTGGAATAAGCAATTGGCTGGGCTTAATATTTTTCCATAAGCCAAAATCCACTCCATTTTCATCAGATCTTACCATCCATCTAAGAAACATGTTTAAACGCTTACAACTAGATTTGCGTTTTGGGGTGGATACATGTTTTCGAGTACGTTGAGGTGCCTCTGGCAAAGAGAAGAAAAATTCGTGAAAAGCAATAAGACCATTCTCAATGGTTTGATCTCCTACTTGTATACCTCTAGTAAATGCCTTTTCAAGAGAATCATTTTTTTGGTAAAACCATTGCAAGAAAGATAAAAAGTAGAGTGTATCCAATGATTGGAAAGTACGATGCTTAAAGTCTAAGAATTGTTCACGATCTTTCTCTTCGTGATTTAGGATAAAGTCGTAAGGTGCATTATCCATTCTGCCAAATAATTCTCTCGCCTTATTGATTATTGTTTTGCGTTGTCCCCATGCTAACATAGCAACCCAAAAGGCAGTAATCTCTATATCCTGTAAGTTAGTGAAGCTTTTAGGAATACAAATGGGGTCATTTTCTATAAAATCAATTTGATTAAATTGTGCTTCATATTGGTCTAATAATTTTTTTATGTCTGCCGGCATTCAATTTTTTTTGCTCCTT
Organism: Saprospiraceae bacterium; assembly: GCA_022448955.1. Taxonomy (GTDB): domain Bacteria; phylum Bacteroidota; class Bacteroidia; order Chitinophagales; family Saprospiraceae; genus JALEHC01. The sequence continues at coordinate 140,708 of JAKVCU010000053.1, read as the reverse complement.
TTATAGAATAAATTCATAAAAAGACGTTAAAGTTGTAGGTGAGCGTGCAAACTCACAAAATGTACTCAAAAAAATTATGTTATTTAACCAAAACTTTGTCATTTAGTTGTTGGCCAAGAATCTTTTTTTGTTTAGCATCAAATTCCAAAGTTACTAAGCCCTCATTAGCTATGACAGCCACATTAATTTATACACTAGTTTTAGCTGCTATCTATATTGTAAGGAAAGCTTTCAATTTGATAGAGCAGTAGTCAAAAGAGTTAAAGTTTTTTGAGAATTTATTCATTGGCCTGACAGAGGCCGCAAATGTGCTTACATTTGGCTGTGAAAAGATTATTTAGCTTCCGCTAAATAATCTTTTCTTCGCTTTATACAAACCAACTTACTGCAGACAATTTTGACTCAAAGAATAAACTTACCAATAAACGATAAAGGCTTAGCTATCTGTTCTTTTGTAGAGATTAAATTTTGCTAGTTTCGTTCTTTGCAAAAAATGGTTAAGCGAAACTCTTAATACTCCAAGTCCATATTTTACACTTCTGCTAAAATTAATTGAAGAAGCTTCTTCAAAATATTTAGTTGGACAGGTTACTTCCGCAATCTGAAAATCTGCATAGATAATTTGTGACAACATCTCGTTGTCAAACACAAAATCATCCGAATTCTCATTAAAGTTAATCGTCGATAACACCTCTCTACTGAATGCTCTATATCCAGTATGGTATTCTGAAAGTTTATAGCTCACCAATAAGTTTTGTACTAAGGTCAAAAATCTATTAGCGACATATTTATACAAAGGCATTCCACCTCTTAACGCCCCAACCCCAAGGATACGAGATCCCAGTACAACCGGGTAGAGTTCATCCCCAATAATATTCACCATTGCAGGAATTAACTTAGGTGTATATTGATAATCTGGATGAAGCATAATCACAATATCTCCTCCTAATTCCAATGCTTTATTATACAATGACTTTTGATTTCCTCCGTAACCTTTATTACTCTCATGTACAATCACATGTTTGATTCCGATACTTTTTGCCAAATCTGATGTATTATCCTTACTAGCATCATCGCAAAGAATAACTTCATCCACTAAATCAAATGGAATCTCTTTGTAGGTTTTCTCAAGCGTTAAAGCGGCATTATAAGCAGGAAGTACGACTATTACTTTTTTTCCTTTGTACATAGTTATTAGTTGTTATTGGTATTCTTCTCTATATCCTTGAGGTATAAAGAACTACAATAATTTGGCTTTCCATTAAAAAACAAAGGGATAGGCTCAGTCAAGCTTTCTACTATCCCAAAAATTTGCACAAAGATAAGGTCTTATCCCTATTTCTTTAAATCTTTGAAAAATTAACTGAGTTTAATGATTACTGAAAGCTTCTTATCTACCTTCGGCATCGCAAATTAAGATAACTGTTGTATAAATTGACAGGTATTTTGAAACAATAGACATCCGCTTAAATTAAGGCACTAGTTCTAATTATTAGGGTAAGCATTGATCATGTAGAATCGAATAAAAAGATACCTTCAAGGTACTACAGAATTTAGGTGTCTATCGATTAAACTATATTCATCTTCGTACCGTTACAGAAAAGATTACTAAAATACAGAATAAGAATGAAGAATATTTTAAAGTGGCTATTTTTTATATTGATTGGCCTATTACTAACCATTACACTAATTGGATACTTTTACCATCAGCCACTACCCATCGGGGAGAAAGGTGCTAAAGCCGATAAATTGGCACGTCAAATGATGGATGCTATGGGCAAGAGTCAATGGGATTCTACTATGTGGCTAAGCTGGTCTTTTGCTGAAAGGCATTCTTTTGTTTGGGACAAAGACAGAAGTTTGGTGAAAATAAACTGGGACGATTACGAAGTCCTACTTGAAATAAAAACACAGAAAGGGAATGCCTATAAAGCTGGAAAACCACTAGAAGGAGACGACAAAGAACAGGCATTAAAATATGCTTGGGCTTATTTTTGTAATGATACTTTTTGGCTAGTTGCCCCCTTAAAGGCTTTTGACCCAGGGACGGAACGAAGAATAGTGACTCAAAAAGATGGTTCCAAAGATTTATTGATTACTTATAGCGCAGGAGGTGTGACTCCAGGTGATTCCTACCTATGGCAGCTTGATGAGAGCGGTATGCCTACCAGCTACCAGATGTGGGTTGGGATTATCCCAATCGGAGGAATAAAGGCTAGTTGGGAAAATTGGACCACTACTTACGCTGGTGCAAAGATCGCAAAAAAACACCAAATAGGCCCAATAAGTATTTATGTTAAGAATCTCCAATCAGGAGAAAGCTACATTGATTTAGGCTTTAGCAATGATCCATTTCAGGCTATATTAAATTAGCTGATCTAGTTCTGCTCTGATAAATGTTACTAAATCACTGACATATTCCTCTGAAAAATCAAAGGCTATACCTGCTCTTTGATAGACTTCGCTAATTGGTTTAGTGTAGCCTAATTCCAATGCAGCAGTATAGTCTTTGATGGCTTGTTGAGGATTTTCTTTGTAGCGTTTCCATATAGCGATTGCTCCTAACTGTGCCATGCCGTACTCAATATAATAGAATGGTACTTCAAAGATATGTAACTGCTTGTGCCAGATATGTTCCTGATACATTTCAATTCCAGAAAAATCAATAATATCAGACTTAAACTCTTTAGCAATTCTTATCCAATTATTTTTTCTTTCTTCAGCTGTTTGCTCTGGATGCGTATAAATCCAATGCTGAAATTTATCGATTGTAGCAATCCAAGGAAGAATTTTTAGAACATTTTCTAATTGATTAATCTTGGCTCTTCGTAAGTCTTTTTCATTATCAAAGAAAACATCCCAGTAATCCATCGTCAATAATTCCATACTCATTGCCGCCAATTCAGCCACTTCTGAAGGCACGCGTTTGGCGGAAGCCAGCTTATAATGTCTGGTTAAATAAGAATGTACTGCATGACCACTTTCATGTAAAAGTGTACGCATATCACCTAGCGCATTAGAAGCATTCATAAAAATGAAAGGCACCCCAGTAATATGTAATGGCATATTATAGCCGCCCGGCCGCTTAGAAAGACGAGAGTCTAAATCCAGATGCCCCATGCTACGCATGATTTCAATGACCTTCCCGAAAGAAGGATCCAACTGGTTCAAACAACTAATGGCTTTTTCCGTCAATTCGTCTACATCTTCAAAAGGACGTAAGGCATCTTCCCCACTCAAATCGACGGTTAAATCCCATGGTCTAAGAGTGTCAAAAGCTAATGCTTTTTTTCTACGTTCGTGAGTTTCATTGATCACTGGAAGTACTTGTTTGGCAATTGAATTATGAAAAGCCAAACAATCATCTACGGTGTAATCAAATCTTCCAAGAGACATAAATTTATAATCTCTAAAATTGTCAAAGCCTGCGTTTAATGCAATCTGGTGCCTTTTCACTAATAATTGATCGAATAAGGCTTCAATCGCGTCCTTATCCTTCAGAATACGCTGATTAATTTTGTGGTATACACTTTCTCTGTATTCACGATCAGGCTCTTCCAAAAGCGCACCTGCTTTTTGTAGCGTCATCTCTTTTCCATCGATTCCAATAGTCATTTCTGCAAATATTTTTCCATACTCTTTAGAGTAAATATCTACTTCCGTAGACAGAGGGATATTTTCTTCGCGGAAAAGGGAGAGGGCATTTTTAATGCCCCTGATATGGATGTGATATTTATCACTGGAAAGCTGGTCAACAAAAGGAGAATCGACCATTTTTTTATTCAGCTTATTTTCGAAAGAAGCAATTCGGGGGATCAATTCTTGTATTGCATATTGATAGAGCTCTTCTGCTTTTTGATTTTTACTGTCAATAGTAATCTTTATATATCGCCAAGCTAGTGCTTCTGTTACTACTGCCTCCAACTCACTTTTATCTGATACCCATTGTTCGAGTTCTTGTACATTACTTATCTCTCGTTTTTCTAACTCGGCAAAATAAGGTTTGATTTTTGACCAAACGGTGAGTTTAAATTCTTTAGGTAGATATTCCCTTTGCCTAGGCTGGGGGACGTCAAAAAGATTTGTTGTACTCGTCTTAGGTTTTTTTTGCCCTCTTTTCATGATCACTCGCGTCACTGTATTCCATGATTTGTCAAGCTGCATAGTAAATACTTTGTAGTCTTCTATTTTGTTGTTTAATACAAACAGATAAGTGTATCAACGAAAGAGGGCATAAAACTTATTTAATCGTTCTGTGTGTTTTCCTCAGTAGTTTCATTTTCTTCCGTATCATCACTTTCTGTCTCAAGAGTAATCAGGCCTTTTTCGTTTAAGAAACTGAACCATTTGATTACTTTTTTTATGTCACCTGCATGTACTCTATCTTTGTCATAAGTTGGCAGTACATCTGCAAAATATTCGAATAATTCCGTGGAATTGGAATTAGCACTAATGGGTGGATTGTCATCGAGTTGTTCAAACATTTTCGCAAACACCTTCTTTAATTCCACAGAGTCACCATCATCTGTAAAAATGGCAATGGACTCCAATGGTGTAAATTGATGTTTTCTTGCTGAAGCAAAACGCTTCTTTCCACTATCCATATCTTCAATAATCAGGCCATTACTGCGGTTAGCAGCCATTTTGTAAATACCTGATAATCCACTTACCGCTACCAATTTTTCTAATTTCATATATTACCTCAATTGTTTTATGGGCAAAAATACAAACAAAAGGTAATATTTAAGACGATAAAGAAGTTTGTCTACAACAAATTTCTTATCATTTCTATAATCTCATGATTGGATAGAGCCATTTTATCAAATGATAAAAGGTATGAGGGGAAGAATTAAGCATGAAGGGGAGGGGTATGCCTTTATTCTTTACAGGTATAAAGTTAAGGAATTCTGGCTTGTGTTCAAAGGTTTTCGACCTTAAAATAAAGGCTTAGTCTAAATTAATAAACTAAGCCTTACATTTTTCAGCAATTCAACTGTCTTATTTTATATCCCTTAAGCAATACTGGTAAAACAAATTATTGTGAATGAATTAATTAAGCAAGGATTCTATTCATATACTAATATTGTTGGTTTGGCATCAAGATATTGGAAGAAGTTGTTTAAAAATAGATCTTAGCATTTACGAATAATACATTGAACACCATATGCTTGCGCTCCAACTGCTAGCAGGGCATTTTTTCGTACCGCAACTATGGCTAGTAAACTTCAAAAGAGCTTTTTCTCGGCACTTCAGCCTTTATCCTCGATCCGCATCATACTTTTTAACCAACTGCGAAAATTTAAATTCATTTCCTAACAAAACCACTCTTATTTAGTACCTCAATAATTTCTCTAATTGTATTCTAAGACGTTCTTTAGGTAAAAACTGGGCCTCCAACTCCGCAGCAAATGGGATGGGAGTATCTAAACTTGCAACTCGTATCACTGGTCCATCAAGATATTCAAATAAGTGTTCAGAAATATAAGCAGATAACTCACCTCCTATACCTCCTGTCAAAGTATCTTCGTGTAACAAAATGACCTTACCCGTCTTCTTAATGCTTATTTCTATGGCATCATAATCCAAGGGTAATAAGGTTCTTAAATCAATAATATCTGCATCAACCTGCATTTCATCACAACATTCCGTTGCCCAGTGAACGGCATTCCCATAAGTAATGATACTCACATCCGAGCCACTACGATGAACTCGAGCTTTTCCAATAGGCACCGTGTAATAATCATCTGGAACTTCTGCCGTAAGGCTACGATATAAAGCTTTATGCTCAAAAAACATTATTGGATTTGGGTCCTCAAAACTGGATAGTAGTAAGCCTTTCGCATCATAAGGATTGGATGGATAAACAATCTTTAAACCTGGCGTATGGAAAAACCATGCCTCATTACTTTGCGAATGGAAAGGCCCTGCCCCTACACCACCACCAGTCGGCATTCGAATAACAACATCGGCATTTTGCCCCCATCGGTAGTGTAACTTTGCCAAGTTATTTACAATTTGATTAAAACCACAGCTCACAAAGTCTGCGAATTGCATTTCGACCATAGCTTTCATACCTTTGATACTCAAACCAAGGCCAATTCCTATAATCGCACTCTCACATAATGGGGTATTTCTAACACGCTCTTTTCCAAATAAATCGGTGAATCCATTCGTGATCTTAAATACCCCCCCATAATCAGCGATGTCTTGCCCCATCAATACTAACTCTGGATGTCTCTCCATAGCTAAACGCAAGCCATCTGTAATGGCATCAATAAATCGTTTCTCCGAACTATTTCCCGAAGCAACAAGCTCCTTAGCATCGTGTGGTGCATAAACATCTGTCATCTCTTCTTCTAGGTGAGGCGTCACTCTTGGTTCATTAAAGGCAATTTCTAAGCCTTTTTCGATTTCCCCCTTTATATCCTTTCTCAGCTTTTCAATATAGGCTTCTTTAATTACGCCTTCCTCCAAAAGAAATTTCTCAAAATTTGCGATTGGATCACGATGCCCCCACTCATCAAATAATGCTTTAGGGACGTACTTTGTACCAGAAGCTTCCTCATGTCCTCGCATCCTGAAAGTCATACATTCAACTAGAACGGGTTCTGGCTTTTTGCGAAGCTGCTTTGCTAAGTCGCTGAGTGTTTGATATACTTCTAAAATATTATTACCATCAATAATAACAGAACGCATACCATAACCTTTTGCACGATCTGCTAATTGCTCGCAACGATATTGCTCCTGGGTAGGCGTAGAAAGGCCGTAGCCGTTATTTTCAATCACAAAAATAACAGGTAGTTGCCATACAGCAGCGGTATTCAAAGCTTCATGAAATTCACCTTCACTGGTACCACCTTCACCTGTGAAGGCCAAGGAAACTTTATTTTCACCTCTCAATTTGTGCGCTAATGCGACGCCACTTGCTAAAGAAAGCTGAGGCCCTAAATGGGAAATCATCCCAACAATACCATAGTCTAAGGTTCCAAAATGGAATGAACGATCACGACCTTTTGTAAAACCTAGACTTTTTCCTTGCCATTGGCAAAAAAGACGTTCTAATGGAATATCTCGAGAAGTAAATACTCCTAGGTTACGGTGCATGGTAAATAACAACTCGTCCTGAGCCAAAGCGCTAGTCGCTCCAACAGAAATAGCTTCTTGTCCAATGCCCGAAAACCACTTACTAATTCTTCCTTGGCGAAGGAGAATCAGCATTTTCTCCTCTATCATTCTTGGGCGAAGTAATCGTTCATAAAGCTCTTTTAACTTACGATTACTTAATTTTTTTCTATCGAATGTCATCGTTTGTTTAATCGTTGACGGCATAACTTTTCTTTTTCGAATTTCGCCATCAATGGCGAATGGTTTAATCTGATTAGGGATTTGCTTCCGCAAATGTATCCTTCTTTTGGATTCGAGCGTAATGAAATCGCCCAAAATTTGTGTAATATCCACTCAAACCGCAAATTTTATTCAGACTTTAGCGTATCCTTAAATTTAAATGAATTCGAATGGGTTAGAGCCAACCTTTATGAATACCAATCGTTCTTTTCACAACTAATCACTTAAAAATATAGATATGATAAAATTCCGCTTGTTCACTTTATTTTGCCTAGCTGCATTCCTATGGAACTGTGCCAATACCGATTCAACTGCAAAAGAATCAAAGTCCGATAACATGGCTCAATTTGCAAATGACGAGAAGTTTAAAGATGCGCATGAAGAGCCAAGCCCCACAGAGCTATCATCTTCTGGCAGTATGATCGAGTTCGATACTCCTGATGGCCAGACAGGAAGTGCTTTCGCTATTTTACCTTCAGGCGAAACAAAAAGCTATTTATTCGTCATTCACGAGTGGTGGGGACTAAATGATAATATCAAGCAAGAAGCACAAAAATATGCAGATAGTCTCGACAATGTTGCTATCCTTGCCTTAGACATTTATGATGGGAAAGTAGCAGATAATCCAGATGATGCTGGCCAATTAATGCAAGGAATACAGGAAGATCGTGCAAAAGCTATAATTAATGGCGCACTAACTTATGCAGGAGATGACGCTAAAGTAGCTACTATCGGTTGGTGTTTTGGCGGTGGCTGGTCATTAAAAAGCTCCATCATAGCAGGCGATAAAGCTGCAGGCTGTGTAATGTACTACGGCATGCCAGTACAAGAAAAAGAAGCAATTGCACCTTTAAAAGCTGATATTCTTGGCATTTTCGCAGAAAATGATGGATGGATTACGCCTGAGGTCGTTACCAATTTTGAAACGATGGCCAAAGATGCAGGAAAAGTAATCACTGTTCATCAATACGATGCAGACCATGCTTTCGCTAATCCCTCAAGTCCACGCTACCTAAAAGAAGCTGCACAAGATGCCAATAGCAAGGCACTAGCCTTTCTAAGAACGAAGCTATAGCTGGTAAGCAAAAGAGATCCTAGAGCATATACTCTGAGATCTCTTTTCTTTAGAAGTTGTTTATAGAATAAGCACTTACAAATGAAGCTTAGCCATCCGCTATTGAAAGGTGACTAATAAGCTCTAACATCTAATTTCTCCATATAATTAATAAATGCTCTATTTACCACTCTATTACCACCTGGCGTAGGATAGTTTCCGCTAAAGTACCAATCTCCATTATTATTAGGACAAGCTTTTTGTAAGCCCTCTATTGTTTGATAAATGATTTGTATCTCTGGCTTAATACCCGGAGGAGTAATGATTTCTGCTATTTTTGCAGAAACTTGATCGTAGGTAAACTCATCATATAAAGCTGCTACCTCATTCTTAATTTCTTCCGCAGGTAAATGTTCTTGTGCTTTACATCGATGATAAGCCTCTTCTAATAAATATTCTTTGTTATTCTCTTCCAGCAGTGCAACTAATGCACGGAAAGCCACAAATTCTTTCATCTTTGACATATCAATTCCATAACAATCAGGGAATCGAATTTGAGGTGCAGAAGAGACGATAACAATTTTCTTAGGCCTTAGTCGTGAAGTGATTTTGATGATACTATCTCGTAAAGTAGTTCCTCTGACTATGGAATCATCTAATAAAACCAAGGTATCTTTTTCATTCTTAACGATACCATAAGTTATATCATAAACGTGAGAAACCAATTCATCTCTGGAGGAGGTATCTGCAATAAAAGTCCTTTGCTTGGCATCCTTTACAACAATCTTTTCTACCCTTGCCCTTTGCGAGAGAATTTTTTCAATTTTCTTCAGTTTAATTTCTTTATTCTTGGAAAGCAAGTGCATGATTTCAGCTTCCTTCCTTTCATTTAATAGGTTTTCTATTCCTTTGATTAATCCAAGAAATGCAATTTCTGCTGTATTGGGTACAAAAGAAAAGACAGTGTTCTTAAAGTCATAGTCTACTGCCTGCAATACATCCTCTGCCAGTTGCTCTCCCAAGCGCTTGCGCTCCAGGTAAATATTGCGATCTGTCCCTCTCGAAAAATAGATACGCTCAAACGAACAAGCTTTACGTTCTTGAGGCTCAATAAAGGCTTGTTCCATAACCCGACCATCACACTTTACAATTAAAGCATGCCCCGGAGCTACTTCTTTAACAGCATCAACATGTACATTGAATGTGGTTTGAATGGCAGGACGTTCTGATGCTGCAACAACGACTTCATCATCTGCATAATAAAATGCAGGGCGAATGCCAGCGGGGTCGCGCATTACAAAAGCATCCCCATGCCCAATCATACCAACCATTACATAACCTCCATCAAATTTGCGGCTGGCGCGACGCAGCAAGCGAGCAATATCCAAATTTTTAAAAATCAAATCATTGATCTCTTCATTGGAATAACCATCTGGCTTATACCATGTATGTAATCTTTGAACCTCATCATCCAAGAAATGCCCTATCTTTTCAAGAACAGTAACCGTATCCGACTTTTCTTTAGGATACTGTCCTAATTGCAACAGCTCTTCGAAAAGTTCATCTACGTTCGTCAGATTAAAGTTACCTGCAAGAATCAAATTCCTTGTAATCCAATTATTTTGTCGAAGGAAAGGATGGCAAGTTTCAATAGTATTATCGCCATGCGTACCATAACGTAAGTGCCCGAGTAGGACTTCACCCATATATGGTCGATTCTCTTTAAGCCATTGTACGTCTTGCAACTGATCTGGAGAAAGGCCTTCAAACCGCTCAAACACTTTGTAAAAAAGGTCTTCTAGATATTTCGGTGCATTACTCCTTTTACGACTAATATACCGTTTACCTGGTGCTGAATCTAGACTTACGGTAGCCATACCTGCTCCGTCTTGGCCACGATTTCGCTGTTTTTGCATGAGCAAGCGCAGCTTATTCAAGCCGTAAAATGGCGTGCCATACTTTTCCTGATAATATTCCAATGGTTTGAGCAAACGAATGAAGGCAACGCCACATTCGTGTTTGATTTGATCACTCATCGAAAGATGGTTTTTACTTTAATTATTTTTAAAATAAGTGATTAGTCGGCTTTTAGGCATGAAGAAGAAATAAAATAAACTTTATCAATACCTATTACATTCTATTTTTACTTCATGCGTGGAGGAATTTATACAAAAACACCATGCAGAATTGTTTAAGCGCCTAGACAAAATTTTATTGTACAAATTCCAGCCTGCTGGCAGGCACGGTTTCGGGCAAACTAATTATTACAAGCGTATTTAGATATAAATCGGAAAGCACAAAGTTACCTTTAAAAACAAAAGCCAACAACCTAATTCCATAGTTTTATCATTTTTTTCCCTCATTTTTACCAAAACCTATGGTACACCAATTGGATTTAATTGTGCATCTTTCAATTAAAAGGTTAACAGTTATTGGTTAAATAGTTAACAGTTATCGAAGAATTCCCATTATACTATTATATTATAATGCTAATTAACCATTAACAAATAACAGTTTTTATGGCTTTTATCAATTTCTTTAGAACTCCTAAGCATCAACGATACGATTACAAACCAAGATATTGGAACCAAAAGAAAGAAGAATTAGAAGAACGCCTTCAACGTATTGAAAAGATGAAAGAAGGCGACCCGGAAGAAATGAAAGCGCGTCTTGCAGGCTCTTTCCGTAGAGGAGGTTATGTAAAAGATGGAAATTTTCGCCGAAATCAAGTCAGACGCTCTAATTTAATTTTATTGAGCATAGTTGTAGCACTAATCCTTTTCTCTTATGTTTTTCTTAGCGTATATTTACCTAAAATTGTAGAAGCACTAGAAAGTAATGGCTAGTGTTTATATTCATAAAGAAAGACAAACGAGGAGATTTATATGGTGGATAGAATTCAACTTCTACCTGACGCTATCGCCAATCAAATAGCAGCAGGTGAAGTAATTCAACGCCCAGCATCTGTAGTGAAAGAACTCATGGAAAATGCTATCGATGCAGCGGCTCAAAATATCAAATTGATCATCAAAGATTCTGGAAAATCGCTTATCCAAATTATTGATGACGGTATTGGAATGTCTGAAACGGATGCACGCATGGCTTTCGAAAGACATGCAACTTCAAAAATACGCACAGCTCAAGATCTATTCAAAATCACCTCTATGGGCTTTAGAGGCGAAGCTCTAGCCTCTGTTGCTGCTATCGCTCAGGTAGAGCTCAAAACACGAGCTGCCGACCAAGAACTGGGAACTAGAATTGTCATTGAAGGGTCAGAAATTAAAGTACAAGAACCTTGTCAATGTGCAAAAGGGACTAGTATTTCCATTAAAAATCTATTCTTTAATGTTCCAGCAAGAAGAAAGTTTTTAAAATCTAATACCGTTGAAATGCGCCATATCATGGAGGAGTTTCAACGGATTGCACTAGCCAATGAAGATATTTTCTTCTCCCTCCATCATAACAATACCGAAGTTTTCCACCTGCAAGCAGCCAATAGGAAACAACGCATTATTGGCGTTTTGGGCGGAAACACGAATAAGAAGCTCGTTCCTGTTGAAGAAAAAACCGAAATCCTTGAAATGGACGGTTATGTGGGAAAACCTACCTACGCAAAAAAAACACGTGGAGACCAATTCTTCTTTGTTAATAAGCGATTCATCAAAAGTGGATATCTTCATCATGCCGTTGTAACAGCGTTTGAAGAAATGCTTCCTCCCGACACCCACCCGCTTTATGTGATCTACCTTACTATTGATCCAGATTTATTGGATATTAATGTCCATCCAACAAAGCAGCAGATTAAATTCGATGATGAAAAATTAATCTACAAATTTTTACGCGTAGCTATTCGTCACGCTCTAGCTCGATATGGTATTATGCCCTCCCTAGATTTTGACCAAGAAACCAGCTTTGCAGCAAACAGAATTACACCAATCATAGAACCTAATGATGCCCCAACTATTCAAACGTTTCCTAGTAGAATGGAAGATATTCCAGACGAAAAAGAATCGAATACTTCAAAGTCTTCTCAATCTACTTTTTCCTTTTCTTCCTCTACCCAGAGAGAAAAAAATAATCAAAGGCATTGGGAAACAGCCTTTGAAGGTCTAGACATTTTTGACCAGCCAGATAATGAAACGACAGAGAATACATCAATTAATCTGCCCGCTGTTACGATTGAAAGTAGTTGGAATGACGAGGACAATGCATTAGATGATAAAAATAAAAGTTTTACGAAAAAACATAAAGAACCTTATCAAATTCATGCTTCCTACATCATTAGTCAAATTAAATCTGGCTTTTTAGTTATCGATCAGCAATATGCTCATGAGCGTATTCTATACGAGCGTTATTTAGAGGCATTAGAGCAACAGCAAGCCGTGAGTCAAAAACAACTTTTCCCACGTACAATTGAGCTCTCAACAATGGAAGCTACTATGTTGGAAAGTATTCGAGAAGAAATCAATTTATTAGGCTTTGATATCACACCTTTCGGCCAAAACACCTTTGTTATTAATGGAATCCCTGCAGAATTAACAGGCAAATTAGATGAAATGGAACTCATTGAACAATTACTGGAACAGTATCGATCTCACCTTGACCTAAAGCTAGATATTAAGGAAAATATCGCTCGTTCTATGGCCCGAAGTTCTGCCATAAAAAAAGGTCAGGTACTCAGTCCAAAAGAAATGCAAAGCTTAATTGATCAATTGTTTGCATGTATGCAACCAACAAAGAGTCCATCCGGAAAAAATTGCATTCTTACATTCGAATTGGACGACTTAATCAAACGATTTAACGCTTAATGCTGTTAGAGGATTAGGTTTTTGTCTAAGGCTTTGCCGAAGTGATAGATTAATATGGCATGTTTTACCCATATCGAGCATCTTTCTCCTGCTTTGAAATAGATGAATATTTGTGTAGATTGAAAATATTAAATCATGAATAGATTGACAGATGTCGTAAGACATTTATTGATTATAAATGTTATCGTTTATCTAGGTACTATGGCGTTGAGTCCTGAAATCAAAAGATTACTATCGGTCTCATACCCTACCTCTCCCCAATTTCAACCATTCCAGATTATTACCCACATGTTTATGCATGCGGACTTTAGGCATTTGCTATTTAATATGCTGATGCTCTTCTTTTTAGGGCCACTAGTGGAAGCTCGTTGGGGACCTAAAAAATTTTTAGCATTCTATTTTATTACCGGTCTTGGAGCCTTGGCAATAAATATGCTCGCCATGTATATCGAAGTCAATGTTTTGCATAGTTTGAGTATCTATCACGCAAACCTTATAAAAATGCTAGGTGCATCAGGTGCTGTTTTTGGAGTGGTTACGGCAATGGCTTTGCTTTATCCCAACGTAGAACTGTACCTATTTTTCATTCCATTCCCAGTGAAAGCAAAATATTTGATTTCCTTTTATGTAGTTGCGGAGTTATTCTTGGCATTCAGTGGCATGCAAACAGGTATTGCTCACTGGGCTCATTTGGGGGGCGCTCTCTTTGGTGCTATTCTCACACTTTACTGGAATAGGAAAGGGTTTGGTTCGAATTTCGACCGATGGAACTAAGATTTCGATAAAACAAATAATACTTTTTTTAGTTTTTGTGTTATACAGTAAGGAGTAGAGTACTTTTTTGGGGCTCGACTCTGCTTTATGTTTTTTCTTTTTCCGCTTTCGCAAAATACGAAAGATGGAAAATTGGAAATCATTGATTAAGATTTTAACTTTGAAAAAAGAAGCAGAATAGTGATTAGTACACTTTAATCTAAATTACTTAGAATTTTGAAGGCGTCTTAGGTTGAGCAAAAATCCGCTAGTTCAAAATTCCAAAAAACTTAAATTACAGTGTATTAGTTTTTAATTAATAGTTGTTAGTTAATAGTAGAATGATCAGAAATAAGCAATGCCATTAACCAACAACCGTTACCTAATCCGTTTCTTTTTCCATAAAATGTAATTGAAGCGTCCATGTTTAACTCAATTTGGGAAGATGTAAAAAGAGAATTCAACTATGGTAATATGGTGACCCGTATCATCATCATGAATGTTGGTGCATTTGTTATCTTAAATCTAGTATGGATTATTGCGATGATCGGCAATGAAAGGAATTTGCCCGAGTGGTTCAATACCTTTCAGCAGTTCTTCATGGTATCTTCTGACTGGTTTCATGATTTAACCCATCCATGGGTACTTATCAGTTACATGTTTTTACATTTTGGTTTTTGGCATATATTATGGAATATGCTTTTCCTTTATTGGTTTGGCCGAATTGTAGGTGATTTTATAGGAAACCAACGCATTCTTCCGCTCTATTTATTAGGTGGTCTTTCTGGCGCATTACTTTATTTTATCTCGGCAAATCTAAATTTTCTTCCACCTAATAGTGGCTCTTATATGCTAGGTGCATCTGCATCTGTCATGGCTATAGTAGTTGCAGCAGGTGCCATTTCGCCTGATTACGTTATCCGATTACTTTTTCTAGGAGACGTAAAGTTAAAATATTTGGTAGCAGTTCTGCTTTTCCTAGATTTATTAGGAGTTGCAGGTATGAATAACACAGGTGGCCATTTTGCCCACCTTGGGGGGGCTATTTTTGGCTACATTTTCGTACGTCAACTAAGAGAAGGAAATGACCTAGCTGTTCCTATCAATAACTTTATCGATATGATGAGTAATTGGTTTGTATCTTTATTTAAAGCTAAAGCTAGAAAAAAGAAGGGCCCTAGAGTCGTTTATAAAAACACAGAAAAAGCAAATCGCCCAAAAACTAAACGCACAAGAGGCGCTTCAAGCCGGGGTAATAATAAAAGTGACAACCGCTCTCATCAAGAGCGTCTAGACGAAATTTTGGATAAAATCAAGCAATCAGGCTACGATAGCTTGACAGATTCAGAGAAAGAGTTTCTCTTTAACGCTAGTAAAAAATAATTTTGCGCCAAAAAGTTAGCACACTAATCAAATGGAGCAATTTGCTCCTCATCCTTATTACTTTTGCTTGTTATCTTTCGCCTTATATTCATCCAAAAGTATGTTGGCCGTTGGCCATATTAGGTTTGACCTATCCATTTTTATTGTTCGCTAATCTCGGATTTATTTTCTTTTGGATTTTAAGAAAGCATCATTACTTTCTTTTTTCTTTGACTACAATAGTACTTGGGTGGACACATTTTCAAAGTTTTGTTGGTTATCATTTTGTAGCTGACTGTACATCCACTATAAAAGTAGCATCCTTTAATGGGTACTCTTTCCGCAGCCTAGGCTCACCAACTGCTATGAATTCAGAGCAAGAATTAGAAAAGTATTTTCCAAAGCTAGATGCAGAAATTTTATGTATTCAAGAGTTTGTTCAGTCTAGACATCATCAAAATCTATTTTCTAGATTTTTGAAGAAAAAAGGTTATAAATATAAATTTTCACAGGTAGGCAGAGGTCTTGCTATTTATTCAAAATTTCCACTAGAAAATGGAATTCATCAATCCTTTGGTAATCATGCCAATGGTTATCAAATTGTAGATGTACGTATAAAAAATCAAAAACTTCGCCTTTTTAATCTACACTTACTTAGCAATGGCGTTTCCCAAACAGCTGATCGAGTAGCATCGAATGGCAATATCCAAAAAAAACAAACCTGGAAAGATATCCGATTTATCCTCCGTAACTATAAAAGGGCAGCTCAGAAGCGATCAGCTGAGGCTGAAAGAATTGCCCGTCTAATTGATAAAAGTCCCTACCCCATCATTCTTTGTGGTGACCTCAACGAAACACCCCAGTCCTATGCCTATTATCTAATCAGCCAAAATCTAAAGGATACCTTTAAAACTGCAGGTCGTGGACTTGGCATTACTTACGCTGGAAGTATTCCTGCATTACATATTGATCATATACTAGTTGACCCCAAAATCCATGTTTGCAAAACGAGTATACAAAGCTCTATCTTCTCTGATCATTACCCCGTGGTAAGCCAGCTTAAGCTTCACCAGAAGCCCTAATTTTTGACTGCTAGTTAGCAAATGAGAAATTAATACTTATCTGAATTCCTCTAATTTCTTACTTTAAATTTTTTGTGTGTCGAAAACTATTTCCTCATTATTCTATTAAAGCTTGAACTAGCATATATTCTTTGATTAAAAATGATACAGATGGCTAATCACTTCTACAAATTTTTATTGATCCTGTTTATTCAAATAGTTACATTTTCCTTTACGTTTGGACAAGAATGGATTCAATTAAATGATCCCCCTTTCCAAAAACACCATTCTAACGGATTTGGAATTGATGGCAAGGCTTATGTCATTGAAGGTGTTTATCAGAATGATGGACCAAACCAAGTTTCTAATGAAGTTTGGATGTATACCGCCGAAACAGATACTTGGGTTCAGTTAGAGGATTTCCCTGGCGAAGCCAGAGGTATTGCCATTGGTGACGACTGGAATGGAAAATACTACTATGGATTTGGTGATGGTAGCAACGAACGTCTCAACGACCTTTGGGAATTTGACCCCAGTACACAAACATTTACACAGCTGCCTTCCTGTCCTTGCCAAGGAAGAACGCACCCTGCCTTTATTGCACATAATGATAAAATCTTTATGGGATCTGGATCAACTGGTAACGGAGATTTGAAAGATTGGTGGGAGTATGATATGATTACACAGACCTGGACACAGAAGCCTGATATACCAGGTGTTGTAAGACATCATCCCTTTTTCTTTTCTATAGATGATTATGTATATGTAGGTGGAGGTCATGCTTTCAACTGGCTCCGCTACGATCCAGCTACAGAGGAGTGGGCACCGATTAGCAACTACCCAGAAGGAAGAGTAGCTGGCACACAGTTCCAGCATAATGGCTATGGATATGTCTTAGCTGGTGACGATGCATGGCACGATCATGTACCGGTATGGCAAACATTCATAAGATACAACCAACAGACTGATGATTGGGAAGAGCTCCCTCCACTGCCTAATGGAAGTCGTTGGGCACCTTCCTCCTTTATCATTAACGATGAGGTGTATTACTTTAATGGATTAGATTTTGATGACCTTAGTGATATCAGTATGTGGAAATTTGATCTTGCTGCATTAGATAATCCTACATCTAATGTAGAAATTGACCAGCAAGAAAAAATTGAAGTATTTCCTAATCCAACTAATGCTTTAGTTGAAGTTCAACTGCCTAGCACAGAACAGTGGAATATCAGTATTCTTAATCCTCTTGGCCAAACGATTCACTCAGCAAAACATAATGACAATACCTTTAGGTTTGATATGAGCAATTTGGCAAAAGGTATTTATCTGTTTTCCTTCCAAAAGGAAGGAAGCACCACCATTATGAAAAAAGTACAGAAAAATTAATACAAAAAGATCTTAATTTTACTACAAAAGCATATTATGGCCTTTCAATAACTTGAAAGGCCTTTTTATTTCTGTACTTTCTATCTCTTTTGCAGTGTAAAGAACAAGGTTCTTGTTATTTTTGCGCCAATAGAGAAGAATGGAACTAATTTTGCTATTCTTCGTTTGTATCCCTAAACTTACAAGTAATAATGAACAATAAGCTTTACATTCATAATAGTCTTAGCCGACAGAAAGAAGAATTTAAGCCATTAGAAGATGGTTACGTAGGAATGTATGTGTGTGGTCCTACGGTTTACAGTGATGTACATTTAGGAAACTGTCGGACCTTTGTAAGTTTTGATATCATTTATCGCTATTTGATGTTTTTGGGGAACAAAGTCCGCTATGTTCGTAATATTACCGATGTAGGACACTTAGAAGGTGATGCAGACTCTGATGCAGAGGATAAGATATCAAAAAAGGCACGTTTAGAGCGTTTGGAGCCAATGGAGGTAGTTCAGCACTATTCTAATGGTTTTCATGATATGATGCGGATTTTTAATACGCTTCCACCTAGTATCGAACCACGCGCCACTGGTCATATTATTGAGCAAATCGAAATGGTGCAAAGTATTATAGATAACGGTTATGGCTACGAAAAAAATGGTTCTGTTTATTTCAATACGGCTAAGTTTGCTCAAGAAAATGATGAATATGGTAAATTATCAGGTCGTGTTATAGACGACCTACTAGCAGAGTCTAGAGATAATCTCAAAAATCAAAGTGAGAAGGAACATCCTGCTGATTTTGCCATTTGGATTAAAGCCGACCCTCGTCACTTAATGCGCTGGAATTCTCCTTGGTCTGTTGGGTTTCCTGGCTGGCATTTGGAATGTTCGGCAATGAGCACTAAGTATCTTGGTCAAAAATTTGATATTCATGGAGGTGGTAATGACCTGAAATTTCCACATCATGAAAATGAAATTGCTCAAAATGTAGGTGCTTGTGGTTGCTCTCCTGCACAATACTGGCTTCATGCCAATATGCTTTTAATGAATGGTCGCAAAATGTCAAAGAGTGATGGTAATACGATCACTCCTAATCAGCTATTTACAGGTGATAGCCCACACATTTCTAAAGCCTATAGCCCAATGGCTATTCGTTTCTTCATGCTTCAAGCACACTACAGATCCACACTTGACCTAACAGATGATGCACTGCTAGGTGCAGAAAAAGCATACCGCAGACTAATGGAAGCGAACAAGGTATTGCAAGGTTTAGCGGCAGCGAAAGGTGCACAAGCAGGTGAACTTGATCAAGAAATTGATCAATTGATCGATCAAGCTTTCGCAGAAATGCGGGATGATTTTAATACACCAAAAACATTGGCACGTTTATTCGAGTTAGTACCAAAAATCAACGGTATCAAAGCTGGACACCTTGATGCAAAGGAACTCAGTGCTGAAACGCTTGAGAAATTGAAAAAAGCATTCAGCGATTTCATCTATGTTATTTTCGGTCTAAAAGATGAGATGGATGCTGGAGATGGAGATAATAGCGCAATGGACGGCTTGATGCAATTGATCATCGAAATGCGTGCCGATGCGCGTGCAAATAAAGACTGGGGTACCTCTGATAAAATTAGAGATGTCCTCAAAGAATTAGACATTCAATTAAAAGATGGAAAAGACGGTACGTCTTGGACAATCGGATAAATAAATCTAAATAAGAGACCGTTATGTGTCCCGCCTACCGCGGACCACATAACGGAAAGCTTTTTAGGATACGGTCGACAACTGTTTTTCGAAAAGACTGAGCTGCTTTTCAAATTCAAGCTTCAATTCTTGGTTTGTTATGCCTTCTTCTGAAAAATGATCTTTAAACAAGGGTAGGGAAAAATGTGCAACAACTTCCGCCCCCATACGCGGCATTAACTGTAGCGCCACGTTCATAACATTTGCACCACCCCTACCACCAGGAGAAGTACTTAATAAAAATATAGGTATACCACCCCACATCCTCTTCTTCAATCGAGAAGCCCAATCTTGTACATTTTTAAATGCCACCGTATAATTTCCATTGTGCTCTGCAAGGGAGATAATCATTCCATCGTGCGATTCTAATAAGTCTATGAATTTTTGAGCCTTTTCAGGAATACCACTCTCCTTCTCTTTGTCAATACCATAAATAGGTATTTCGAAATCATTTAAATCTAGTATCGTAACTTCTACATTTTTTAACTGATGAGCAGTAAATTTGGCCAACTGCTGATTGATACTACTCCTACTATTACTTGCACCAAATGCGAGGATTTTTTTCATTTCTATTTCTTTATGACGTTATTCTTCCCTTGTATACCTACTCTTGACCCGCTTAAAGCTTTAAGCGAAATCATTATAATTCCGATTTTAAAAAAGATGCACTTAGTCGAGATTATTTATCGAAAATATTAAGAATCTGTTGGGGATTTATTATCCGGCCTCACGGATATTCCAATAGCGGTTTGGCTAAACTGAATTTCACTGTAGTCTAGGTATTGTTAGCTAATGCTTTTCCTTTTTTTGTTATTCTAGTTACAAAATCAGTTTTAGCTATTCGATAGTCAACTCTTCTATTTCTAAACTTTTTAGCCAATTGAATTTTAAGATCAGCGTACTTTTTTGCAGTTTCAGGATGCTCTCGAAGAAAATCACGGAAATAAATTCTCTCCCAAATTGGATGATTGGTAGCACTCATATGTACATGAAATGTCTGTTCTTTTCTTCCTTCAAGCTTATAACCTTTACCAAACACCATATAGTCTGCCTCATTATCTTGCTGTAGAAAGTAATGATATCCTATTTCATTCATTGAGTCTATAATTTGTTGGGCGAATAATTCAGCATGTGGTATTCCGATGAGGATATCGATTGTATCTTTTGCTTGTAATCCTGGAACTGAAGTACTCCCAAAGTGCTCTATCTGGAGATTCACCAAGTAAGAAAGGGTATTTTTAATCCTTTCCTTTTCTTCATTAAAAAGAACGGGCCAGTTTGGATTATATGGAGATATCATGATTGGAAATAGATTTCCCCAATCTTCAGCTGTCAAATGGTCAATATTTTTTTTATTCATTTTATTTGTTGCAGCTAGCTATAGACAATCCGTCTTGAGCAAACGTTAATTTCACGAATTTTCCATCAGACCGCTATATTTTAATCCTCAATACTTGTTCGCCAGCGTTTCAAATTAAGCCATATCCGCTAATTCCATCCAGCGCATTTCTTTTTCTTCTAACTCTTCTGTTACAGCTGATAGTTCTTTAGACCACTCCTCAATTTGCTCTGGCGAAATGTCGGTGCTATTAAAACGCTCGCTGAGCTCCTCTTTCTTCTCTTCTAGCTTGGCAATTTGTTTTTCTAAGCGTTTGAGCTCTTTCTTTTCTTCTTGACTGAGGCCAGGTTGTTTCGCTTCGGCAGCCTTTTCTTTAGCCTTTTGCTTAAGCTGTTCTTCCCGTTCTAGCTTTCTTTGTTCGCGTTCTTCCACCTTAATCATCTCGCGATAATCGGTATAATCACCATTAAAATCTTTGATGATACCATCTCCTTTAAATACAAATAAGTGGTCAACCAATTTATCCATGAAATAACGATCGTGCGTTACTATAATCACACAACCTGGAAACTCTAACAAGAAATCTTCTAATACATTTAATGTCAGGATATCTAAATCATTCGTAGGCTCATCAAGTATTAGGAAGTTAGGATTCTCCATTAAAACAGTCAGTAGGTACAAACGTCGTCGTTCACCACCACTCAACTGTGAAACATATACTTGTTGCTGCTTTCGACTAAATAGGAACCGCTCTAACAATTGTGGAGCAGTTAATTTTTGACCTTTATCCAAAGGAATGTACTCTGCTATATCTTGGACTACATCAATCACACGTTTATCATCTCTCAATTGAATACCCGATTGTGTATAGTATCCAAAAACGGTATTACCTCCCACTACTACCTTACCACCGTCTGGCCTCAATTGCCCCGTCATTACTTGTAAAAAAGTAGATTTACCAACGCCATTAGGCCCTACGATTCCTACACGTTCTTTCTTTCTAAATTTATAATCAAAGCCTTTGATAAGTTTTAGGTCACCAAATGATTTGTACACATTATGCATTTCTACAATCTTCTTTCCAAGACGTTGCCCTTTGATATCAATCTGCATCTCTGTATTATCACGCTTTTGCGAAACCTTATCCTTGATATCATAAAATGCATCTACCCTAGCTTTGGCCTTTGTACTTCGCGCTTGTGGACTTCGACGTACCCAATCTAACTCTCTCTTAAACAACTTCTTGGTTTTCTCCATTTCAGCACTTTCCGTTTCATGACGAATTGCCTTTTTGGTCAAGAAGTCAGAATAATTTCCATTGTACTTAAAAATTTCGCCATGGTCTAATTCAATAATCACATCACACACTCTTTCGAGAAAATAGCGATCGTGCGTTACCATGAGCAGCGTAAGATTAGCTCTTTGCAGGTATTCTTCCAACCATTCGATCATATCAATATCCAAATGGTTGGTCGGCTCATCCATGATGATGAACTCTGGTGCTTCAATCACTAGTTTTACTAATGCTAATCGTTTTTTCTGTCCGCCAGAAAGTTGCTTCACTTTCTTTTCAAAATCCCCGATATTAAACCTTGTGAGCAGTTCTTTGACCTTCGCTTCAATGTCCCAAGCTTTCAGCTTGTCCATCTGATCTAAAGCAAGTTGTAATGCGTCATTATCGTTTTTGCGCAAAGCTTCTTCATAAGCTTTAATTGCTTGAATTTCTGCATTTTCTGAATCAAAGACTGCTTCAAATACCGTATGCTCATCAAAAAAATCGGGTTCTTGATCCAAGAATCCAATTTTAATATCTTTCCGAACAAGAATTTTTGCAGTTTCGCCTTCTGGTGCTTCCTGACCTCCAATGACACGCAGCAAGGTAGATTTACCAGAACCATTCTTAGCAACTAGTGCAATCTTTTGCCCTTTACTAATCTGTAAATTGATTTTATTAAAAAGGACTTTATCTCCGTATGATTTACTTACATTTTCTAAAGTCAGATAATTCACGCTTGCTAAATTTCACGATAAGTTCATCAATATTATGAAGGAAACACAAGATAAGGAAAAGAGCTTAAGAAAGTGATATAAAAATACAGAGGATAGCCACTTCACTCATTACTTGATCTAAGGTTTGGTGTGACAAGATCACGAGCTGGATTTTGGGCTAAGCCCACCCATAATGCTGCATTTGATTGTCCAATGATTTTTGTAATGCATAGATACTATTTGCCTTATTTCAAATGAATAAGCTGCAGAATATGCTACCCTAAACCTGCTAAACTGAGTATTAGGGGAAAGAGATGAATGGATAATACCAAAATAGTTAGATTTCGTAACAGCTACAAAGTGAGCAGCCTGATCAAATTTCACATCACCTTTGAGATTATCCACTAAAATTTCACTAATTTGATAATCTCAAAATCATTCTGTAAATCTTAATGTATATGAAACGTTTCCAATTACTATTATTCTTTATGGTACTTAGTATGACTATTTCCGCTCAAGAAGTGGTGTCACTCCCTTTTGATGAGATACCCGAAGTAACATTTGATAGGGATGAAACGCAGTATTTTTCAAAATTATGGGGCACAACTGTCGTTACCAATGTATCTGAGCCTACTCTGACTGTTTATGAACCTACAGCAGAGAAAAAGACTGGTACCTCGGTCATTATTGCACCAGGTGGTGGTTTATATGCCTTAAGTATTAATAGTGAGGGAATTGATGTGGCAAATTGGCTTGTTACCAAAGGAATTACAGCATTTATTTTAAAATATCGTTTGGTCCCCACAGGCGAAGATGGTGTGGCAGAGATTAACGAGTTGGGTCAAAAAAATCCGATGCAACTCATGAAAAACGTGGCTCAGGTCATGCCCTACTCTGTAGCTGATGGTCTTAATGCCGTAGAATATGTGCGCACCAATGCTAAAAAATACGGCCTTGACCCCAATAAAATTGGGTTTATGGGGTTTTCTGCAGGAGGAGCGGTTACTATGGGTGTTACTTATAACAGTGAAACCAAAAATCAGCCAAATTTCTTAGTTCCTGTTTATCCGTGGACCACTGCTATGCCCGTCCAAACTCCATCCGATAATGCCCCACCAATGCTGATTGTCTGCGCTACAGACGATGCACTTGGGCTAGCCCAAGGTGCTATCGATCTATACACATCTTGGTTTAAGGCTAGGAAGAATGTTGCTCTTCACATGTATTCAAAAGGCGATCATGGATTCGGCATGCGTATAAAAGGCTTTCCCTCTGACCGTTGGATCGAACGCTTTTATGAGTGGGCAATGGTGGAAAGTCTTGTAAAATATTAACAAAGTACAGGAGCGGAGCAATTAGTGAATATTTGGAAGCATGGACAAAATAATTATCCGAAAAAAGAAAGCTTTCATCCCTTAAATGTTCTGCTTCCAATACTGGAAGCTCGATAAGCTTAGAATCAACCCTCGCCCTAAATACAAAAAGAGTACTACCCAAATTACTGAGTAGTACTCTTTCAGAAAAGATATGATATCGTTTTAGAAATTCTATGAAATATTCTTCACTTCCTAAGAAGTAATATGATTTCTTACCTTATTGCTTAATCAACTTCAGTGTTTCTTGAGAGGATGCTGTTCTTACACTTATATAATATGTACCTACCGGAAGATCACTGATGTTAATCTCTTCATTGGCATCTTCGATGCTATCGTACTGAATCATCTCTATCATTTGACCATTCATATTAAAGATACTAATTGTCGCTGCCTCTCCAATTATTTGATCTAAGTTTAAGCTTACTAGATCACGAGCTGGATTTGGCGTTAAGCCTAAACCTATTGCTGCATTTGATGATGCCATAGTATTTGGAGTACTCTCTAAAGGATTCATTCCTGTTGGAACAACCTCTACATTGCTAAAGTTCGCTTCTACAACACCGCTATTTTTGCTGTAAACAAACATGCCAACCTCTAAGCATGCCCCCATTTGGATACTGACATATAAGTAAGGAATATACGTCACATCATCTGCTGAAGCATATGCCCTAAATACATTTCCAGTGCGCTCAATCTTTAACCAAAACTTATCTAAAGAATAGATTTCCTGAGGATAAGCCGGATAGTTGTCAGCAAAACGATAGGACCTTCCTAAGCGGTTGACCATATTAGTACTAATATCAACTTTCTTAGCCCCCTGCATAAGATCATCACGCATTTGAATTCCAGCAAAGCCATTACCATTTACATTATCTACCAGAGCCTTAATATAACCATTCCCACACAGTTCGGTAAAAATGAAAGATTGACTATCACCTATATAAGGGAAACCTGGTGTACAGTTATCACTTGTCAAAGAGAAGGTACCCGTTGCATCGTCATACGAAGCAGCCTCATCACCTGCACAGCCAATTGTTGCACTGTCATATCCACATGGTAGAGGTGCTTCTACAGTCACGTTTACAGCACAACTACTTGAATTGCCAGAAGCATCCATTGCTGTTACAGTAATCGTGTTTTGGCCTACAGGTAGCATTGTTCCTGATGGAGGACTAGCCATTGAAACTGGCCCTGGACAGTTATCACTTGCTGGTGGTATTGTAAAACTAACCGTTGCCATACATAAGTCTGGATCATAGTCTATCGTGAAGTCACCTGGATTATTTCCATTTATAGATAAGCTAGCATTGTCAAACATTACTGCTCCTCCTGCAGAACATACCATAACAGCTACATATTTTACAGATACTGCTCCAGCAGGTGCAGTGGCTGTTATGGAAGATGTTGTCCATTCATTTTGGGGGTTTGTGTGAAAAATCTTATTTCCCTCCACTTCTGAAATTTTTGCACCTGAAGAATTATAGAATTCTACCTTAGCCAACCCAAAACAACCTGGTAACATCGGATCGAAAGAAGCATTCATAATATCAACACTTGCTGTTACACTCTGACCTGATGCAACTGGATGATCCTGAGTAACACCAGATACTGCACCAAACATCTTAAGAAAATAATCACCATCCTTTGCATCTACGGGCATAAGATTAGCATCTAAAACGAATACTGCACCAAATGGTCCATAACTTATATTAAAAGGCGTATCATGACCATTATTATTTTCAAAAGAGAAGTTATTTAAGATATTGGATCCATCTGGTAGTGTTGGACAGTTAGCAATAGGATCCTCTATATCATTTACAATTACATTAAATGTACAAGTGCTTGAATTACCCGCATCATCTGTTGCCGTTACAGTAACTACATTTGTTCCTACATCAAATAAAGAGCCAGAAGGAATATCTGCTACGGATGTGGCATTACAATTATCTGTTGGATCAGGAATAGTGTAGTCAAAAATAGCTCCACACTGACCTAGATTACTATTTAGAATAAAATCAGCACCCGGAGCACTTCCATCATCGATACTCATGGTAGCATTATCAAACATTACTGCTCCTCCTCCAGAACACACCATAACAGCTACATATAATACAGAAGCAGTACCTGCTGGGGCAACAGCGGTAACAGTCGAAGGGGTCCATATATTTGATGGATTCGTGTGAAAAATCTTGTTGCCTTCCACTTCCGAAATTTTTCCACCACCTGCATTGTAGAATTCTACCTTAGCCAGGCCAAAACATCCTGGCAACATTGGATCAAAAGAAGCATTCATAATATCAACTGTCGCTGTAACTGTCTCCCCCGCATTCATTGGATGTGATTGGGTGACTCCTGATACTGCACCAAACATCTTAAGGAAATAATCACCATCTTTTGCATTTACTGGCATAAGATTAGCATCTAGCGTAAATACTGCACCAAATGGTCCATATTCCGAGCCAAAGGGCGTGTTATGGCCACCATTACTCTCAAAAGAGAAGTTATTCAGTATATTCATCCCTGCTGCTGGGCTTGGGCAATTCGCCACTGGTGGTTCTATATCTGCTAAACAACCCTGTGCATGCGTAAAAAATGCCAGAGAGAGGCATAAGAGGGTACAAATCATATCTCTCATACGATATATAAGTTTTAAGTTTAAAAAAAAATAATACCAATAAAATAAATGGTTTAATACTTAGGATAAACTATAAAAGACTTAGAGCATATTTAAATTTTCTACTGCCTGAAAACCAGAGATTTGAGATCAATGGCGTCCGATTGGATCAGTTATTTAGCTCGCTGAACGCCTTCACAAATCGTTGGTTGTCAGTTTGAATTAAATTTAAACACACCTTTAATTTATGTTTAGGATTTGTTGGCAGGTCTATTTGGTTCACTAATAAGCCTTTTGAAAGCTAAGAATACAAGGTCATTCCAATTAATTTAGTACAATTAAAAGGCATAACTCGTCATTACCGAATTCTGATAAACACCAGCAATCAATACTTAACTAGTGGTTTATAAACCTAATTTTAATAATGGATATCCAAACAAACTCTTATTAGCTGTGATTAGGGTAGAGGGGGGGCTTGAGATTAAATATCATTTTTCCTAATTACAGATTAAAGATAATGTAATATATTTGAATTCAAAACATTATCCTGATTTATAATGTAAAACATTATAAATTCTTGTGAAAAGCCAAAGAAAAAAGGGTTACGCCTTGACGACATAACCCTTCTGTTTTATTTGTTGAATTAATTTAATTAGCTGTGATTAGATCATGAATAATACTTAATGTTTCTTTAATATAGATATCTTTAGATACAGATTCCATCCAGTTTTTATTTCTTTCTCTCTTTGACTCATCTGCTTCTAAAGCAGGTAGGTCAACTGCTAAGTTTCTAACATTTCGATTAACGACGTCCTTCATGATGTCTTTATACTTTGCAGCTTCCTCTTCTTGAGCCGTTTCAAATGCTTGATATCCCTCTAAACTGATGGAGTAGGAAGAAAGGTCTCGTTGCTTTTTAAATCGTTCTGCATTTTCTAATACTTTTTGAAACACAAAATGACTTGCCACTCTTGCTGCACTTTGTTTTTTAACTGCTTCTAAATTATCCAAAGAAGTTACTTTTTGTGAATAGGCTACTGGCTTGATTTCTGTCCACTCCATCGCATACTCTTCTTGTTTTTCGCCAGTCTTAATATATTGATAACTATCTGGAAGGATGATATCTGGAACGACGCCTTTCAGCTGAGTGGAGCCCCCATTAATACGGTAAAACTTCTGTGTTGTTAATTTGATTTCACCCAAAGGCTTGATTTCATTAAATCCACGAATTGTACGATCTAAATCAATGAACCGTTGTACAGTACCTTTTCCGAAAGTAGATTTACTACCCACAATTACAGCCCGTCCGTAATCTTGCAGGGCTGCCGCCAAAATCTCAGATGCAGAAGCACTATTTTGGTTTACCATAACTACTAGTGGTCCATCATATTGTACACGGTCATCAACATCCATCAGTACTTCTGGCTCACGACCACGACTCTTCACCTGTACAATTGGACCTTCTTCGATGAAGAAACCTGACATCTTTACTACATCTCTTAAAGAACCACCACCATTATTACGTAAATCGAAGATGATACCATCTACGTTTTGTTCATCTAGCTTTTCTAATTCAGCGGCTACATCTTTTGCACAGAAACGACCATCTCTATTTTCAAAGTCTGCATAGAAACTTGGTAGATATAGATATCCAATTCTCTCACCTTCTATGCCTTCCATAATAAGAGATTTTGCAAAACGTTCTTCCATAATGACAACATCTCTTGTGATTGTGATGTCTTTTACCGTACCATCTACCTTTTTCACAGTTAAAGTTACATTGGTACCTTTCTTACCTCTAATCTGTTGCACCACATCGTCCAATACCATACCTTTGATATCGATTGCTGCGTCTTTATTATCCCCTTTTCCCTGTGCTACTTTTAGAATCAGATCATTCTCTTGTAATTCTTTACCTTTCCAGGCAGGACCGCCGACCACAACATCAACCACTTTCGTAAAATCACCATCTGTCTGTAATCTAGCACCAATTCCTTCAAGACGCCCCGAGAAACGGATATTGAAGTTTTCTTTGTCGATAGGCTTCAAGTAAACGGTATGTGGATCGTAAATACTTGTAATGGTATTTAAATAGAAGCTAAGGCGATCCTCACGCTTTATTTTGAACATACGCTCATACCAACGATCAAACATTTCTAACACATCTTCTCTTGCTTCTTTTTCGATATCATCGAAGCTTTTCTTTTCTGCTTCTTCACCTTTTTCTTTTTCTTCTTCCAAAGCGTCATTCACACGTGTCAGTGTTTCAAACTTCAGATACTTGCGCCAATAATCTTTTAGTGCTTCATCGTTTTCAGCAAATCCTCTCTTTTCGCCATCTAATTCAATTGTTTCATTTACAGCAAAATCGAAAGGTTGCTTTAAGATTTCACGATAAAATCCTTGTGTTTTTTCCAAACCTGCATTCAATAGAGACAATGATTGATCAAAAAACTCGTAGGTTCCACCTAAAGCTTCATCATCTAATTGATTTTTATAAGTATCTAAAATAGCAACATCGCGAGCAGTTAGGAAACGGCGATTACCATCCATCTGATCGAGATATTGATCATATACCTTTTGCGAGAATTCATTGTTTACTGAAATAGGTTTGTAATGTAATTGATTTAGGCCATTTAAAATCGTACGTATCAATACGGCCTCTTTTTCTGAATTATCCTCTTGGGGGAGATATGCAGCAACTAGCAAACCGACTGCCAAAATGGAAAAGAAAATTGAACCCCTGAATTTCATAAATTTATTTTTTGGTAAGATGGAGAGAGAAAGGTAATTCTCCATATTCGTTTAACAAAGTTATCTCTTACTAAGCATGAAGTAGCAACACACTCCATAACAAACGTACATTTTATCAATAAATATACCTTATTTTGAATAAATTGTTTTGAAACTTTCGATATACGGCCAATTTTTAACTTAACTCTAACGAGTTTTAAAAACAAAAGCCCTGAATGACGATGCATTCAGGGCTTTTGACTATGATATATAATATCTATCTCTTACAATAGTGGAGCAATCACAAGTGCTACCACTGACATCAATTTTAATAAGATGTTTAATGATGGTCCTGAAGTATCTTTAAACGGATCACCAACTGTGTCACCTACAACTGCTGCCTTATGTGGCTCAGATTTTTTGTAGTAAGTCTCACCTTGTATGCTAACTCCTTCTTCAAACATCTTTTTAGCGTTATCCCATGCACCACCTGCGTTTGATTGGAAAATCGCCATCAATACGCCACAAACAGTCACACCTGCAAGCAAACCACCAAGCATTTCAGCACCGCCCAAAAAGCCTACAACCACTGGGCTAATTACTGCAATTAAACCAGGAAGAATCATCTCACGGATGGAAGCTGCTGTAGAAATTTCTACACACTTGCTATATTCAGCTTTACCGTCAGCAGCATCGAAAGTTTTCTTATCTGCATCAGACCAATCTTCGTATTCTGTATCGCCATTTTTACGCATTACATTTAATGCCGCTTTCAATTCAGGAATTTCAGCGAATTGACGACGAACCTCTTTGATCATATCCATTGCTGCACGCCCTACTGCACTCATTGATAATGCAGAGAACAAAAATGGCAACATACCACCTAATAATAGGCCAGCCATCACGAGTGGCTTAGAAATATCGATAGAGTTGATTTTTGCTGTAGTCATGAAGGCAGCGAAAAGAGCCAATGCAGTTAAAGCAGCAGAACCAATCGCAAAACCTTTACCAATTGCAGCTGTAGTGTTACCTACTGCATCCAATTTATCTGTACGCTGACGCACTTCTTTTGGCAAGTCTCCCATCTCAGCAATACCACCTGCGTTATCAGAAACAGGACCGTAAGCATCTACTGCTAACTGAATACCTGTATTTGAAAGCATACCTACTGCTGCAATCGCTATACCATAAAGACCAGCGAAATGGTGAGCGCCAATGATAGCTGCCGCTAAGATTAAAATTGGAATAGCAGTTGATTGCATACCTACACTCAAACCAGCGATGATGTTTGTTGCAGAACCGGTTAATGACTGATCAACAATACCTTGAACTGGCTTTGTACCAGTACCCGTGTAAAATTCAGTAACCAAACCGATTAATAAACCAGAAGCCAAACCGAATAGTACAGCAAAGAAAACGCCGTTTGCGGAATAAGTTTTTTCTTCAAATACCCATTCAGCAGGAAGAATTGTTGTTACAATAAACCAAGTAGCAGCCAACATTAACCCAGCAGATAAGAATTCTCCGAGGTTCAATGCTTTTTGAGGATCACCACCTTCTTTAACTTTTACGAAAAAAGTACCTATAATAGAAGTTACGATACCAACACCTGCTAGTACTAGTGGTAATAATACTGCATTCAATCCACCATATTCATTGGTAGCTTCAAAACCAGTTGAAACACCAATAAACGCTGCTCCTAATACCATTGTACCAATGATAGAACCTACATATGATTCGAACAGGTCAGCACCCATACCAGCTACATCACCCACATTATCACCTACGTTATCTGCGATAGTTGCAGGATTTAACGGGTGATCTTCAGGGATACCAGCTTCTACTTTTCCTACCAAATCTGCACCTACATCAGCAGCTTTGGTATAAATACCACCACCTACACGAGCGAATAATGCGATAGAAGAAGCACCAAATGAGAAACCAGTAATTACAGTAATTACTTTATTAATATCCCATCCCATATTTGAATAAGTGATAAACAACACGCCAAGGCCAAGAACACCAAGACCTACAACACCAAGACCCATTACTGCACCACCTGCAAAAGCCACTTCTAATGCTTTTCCAAGACTTGTTCTAGCTGCATTGGTTGTTCTAACGTTCGCTTTCGTTGCAACACGCATTCCGATAAATCCTGCTAAAGCAGAACAAATTGCACCTAAAACGAAGGAAACAGCGATAAGCCAAGAAGAATTCTCAGCATTCGCAGTTACTGCTAGAAGGATTGCCACTGCTAATACGAAAATAGAAAGCACTCTATATTCTGCTTTCAAAAATGCCATCGCACCATCTGCGATATTCTCTGCAATACGTGCCATGCGATCTGTACCTACTTCTTGCTTAGATACCCATGATGAGCGCCAAAATGTGTACAACAAGGCTAACACTCCAAACACAGGAATTGCAAGTGTAATTGTCTGACCCATAATTTCTCGAGTTTTTAATTAATAGTTTATACATTAGGGGTTTACCCCAGAGGCTTTTCGTTCGGGGGGCAAAGCTAAAGCAATTTTATGGCTTGTCCAACTAAATTATTTAATAATGAATGGCTTATGGTTCGATTTAATGCAGATTCGATTATACTTATCTAAGCATGTAGACAGTCTCACAAAAATATATTACTATCAAATCACCTTAAAACCTAAAAAGGCATGGAGCTACACTCTAAAAGGCATATTAAATTTGCCTATTCATCTATCCAACTCACTTTATCATTTATATCACCTCTTTGAATTTCTATTAGGGGCATCTTATGATATCCCATATAAAAAAGTCCAAAACACTGCTCTCCTTCCCCTAATTCTAAGAAGTCCTTTGCTTCAATGATACTTCTTGGAGAGCTCCAGTAACAGCCAATATTGTAAGCCGTACAGCTCAACCACATATTTTGAACTGCACAGGCAACTGCTGCAATTTCTTCCCATTCAGGTAAACTTTCTTTAGGGTCACGCTGCATACAAATAGCTATCACACAAGCTGACTGCATTGGTTTTTTCTTAGTTTTTTCTAACTTCTTTTCAGAAAATTTTTCTTCGGCTGTGTTGGCCATGTACCATTCTCCCAAGTAATCGCTTAGTCGTTCTAAGGCTGCTCCTCTAAACACTTTAAATCGCCAAGGCTCTGTCTTTTTATGATTAGGTGCCCAGTTGGCATTTTCAAGAATTTGCTCAATAATGTCTTGAGCTATGGGCTGATCAGTATATGTTTGTGGGAAAATTGATCGCCTGCTCTTAATTAATTGATTAAAAGCTCGGATATCCATATCAATATAAATTTTAAATCAAAAATAACGATTTCACTAACTTTATGATAATAGAAAGAAAAAAACTCCTAAGACTATAGTCAACAATTTGTATTCCAATATATTGAAATAGAGCTGTTAATATTACATCTTATTTCTATTTTCTCTTCTTATATAGTTTCGCCAGCTGAGACTTTTTTAACGGACCAATTTTCATGCTCATCTTCAATAACAAAGGACTCTTCCTATTCTAGCCCTGGATTTATTCCTTAAGTCAGCATAAGGTTTAAATCAATTTTCCATCTCCTCTTCGCTTTTTCCAAAAACGGTAAAAAATATACCGTTTCTTGTAATATAGATACCAGAAATCGAAGAATATCCCTCCTAGTATTTTTCCAAACTATATTTGTTAAGGTAATAATTAATGAATACACTAATGACCAAATTTAGAAATCATGGCAAAAAAAATATTGATTATAGAAGATAGCAAAATCATGAGAAAGTTTTTATCGCACCTCTTTAAAAACACCTTTGATGTTGTTAGTCTTGAAAATGGAAAAGATGCTATAGAATGGTTAAAAAAAGGAATCGTTCCCCAACTAGTGATAGCTGACCTCCAAATGCCAATAATGGATGGTTTAGAATTCACTAAATATTTTAGATCTACTATATCCAGTACGATCCCCTTAATAATACTTTCGGGGGAAAAAAACAGTGATAATAAAATTGCTTGTCTTCAATCTGGCGCGAATGATTATATACTAAAGCCATTCCGTCCCCAGATATTAGACCTAAAAATAAAAAGTTTATTAGCTGTCTCCCAGGTTCCATAAAAGAGTGCCAACCTAAAAGCTTAAAATTTTATGAAAAAATAATGGATAACAAAAGAATTATCCGCTATGCAAATCAGCCGAGAAATGAAAAACTATACGTCGATCCAAACCTTCGTCCTACTATTTTTCGCCTCTATTCTTGGAGTACTTTTGTTGCCAGCCTTCTTCGCTATAGCTCTTGCTATTAATACAAGAAGAATTTTTAGAGCCAGTTTAAGGATGACTTAACTGCCTCCTACCAAGTTGTTAGAACGTTTAGGTTTATATGTACAATCACAGCAATATACTTTTTAACGAAAGTGTATGTTCAAAGAGCACTCATTTATTAATCAGACATCCAGCTGATGTTCTGTTTGATGCGTATTACATACGCGACCCAATAAGAAAAATGATTGACTTTTGAGAGGTTTAATTGCCGTGCCGCAACGCTTTTTGGGGGATTGTTGCGGCACCTTTTTCTGGAAGGTCAATTCAAGATATGTTAAGTTTAGGTCATGATTGTATTTTAGTTATTGTGGGCCGGCAAACTTTGATTTGCCGGCCTTTCTTTTCGTTAGCGATAAATTGATGTCCCTACCAAAAAAAGATACATACCCACCATTCTCTTGGCCGATTTATCCAATCATCTAAATCCATCAATAATAAACAGTTTTTCAAGCTAATTTTAAATAATTCCACAATTGATTCATGCAAACAAGTTTATATCATGATCTACCTAACAATCATATTCTACATGTTTTTCGCATATCTAGCTTGGGCTGCTTTATATCAATTTATCTTTTCTTTCGCTAGCCTATTTCCAACTCCAAAGCGTCCTACTATAAAAAACAAAATTCGAAAAATAGCAGTATTCATTCCTTGTTACAAGGAAGATGCTGTTATTAACTCTGTAGCAGAAGCTGCCTTAAAGCAATCTTATCCATCAGAAAAATATGATGTGATTGTCATTGCAGATTCTTTGCGCGAAGAAACTTTAAATAGTTTGAACAAATTAGCCATAAAAGTCATTCAAGTTAGCTTTAAAAAAAGCACCAAATCAAAAGCCCTGAATAGAACCCTCGCCCAACTCACTGATACTTATGAAATGGCTGTCATATTAGACGCAGACAATGTCATGGCCAATGATTTTCTTGAAAGAATGAACCAACGTTTTAATGAAGGTTCTGTCGTCGTACAAGGAAGACGAGTAGCTAAAAATTATGACACACCAATGGCTATCCTGGATGCAGCGAGCGAGGATATCAACAACCGCATATTGTGCAAAGGTCATCAATTAGTTGGTCTTTCCGTTCGGCTAGCAGGTTCTGCTATGGCTTTTGATTACAAACTTTTCAAAAAAGTCATGAAAAGTGTAAATGCTGTAGGTGGTTTTGATAAAGAACTAGAGCTAAAATTCACACAAGCAGGTATCAAATTAGACTATGACCACCATGCACAAGTCTATGACGAAAAAGTAAGAAAACCAGCACATCTAACAAAACAGAGGAGTAGATGGATAGCGGCACAGTTTCACTATGCTAATCAATACCTGCCAAAAGGCTTTAAAGCTTTGCTTTTAGATGGAAGAGTAGACTTTTTCAATAAATCTATTCAGATGGCACTACCACCTCGTATTTTCCTGCCTGTCCTCTTATTCACTTTTACCTTCGTTAGCTTTCTGATTGGTAGCAGCACCTTTACAATTTTGTGGGGGTCTGCACTGGCCATCAATATTTTGAGCTTCCTAATCGCAACACCTTCCCTTTACTTCCGTAGACATTGGAAAGCGGTTTTTTTTGGTTTGCCTATTGCACTTTTTTCTTCCTTTAAAGCACTTTTGAAGGTAGGCAATGCCAACAAAAAATTCATTCATACCCCCCACACATTTGTTGATTTTAATACGAAAACTCAAAAAATAAAATAATGTTCGGAGAAGGAATGCCTTGGCATATCATTTTAGTTTTTATGTTGATAGGATTTTTAATGGGTATTAATTCTGGCAAAAAAGATCAAAAGAAAAGAGAAAGTGATTTGGAAGCTTAATAAAGCTCCAGATCTGTGTTTATACCATTAAGTAGTAAGCCCAATAAATTGGCACCCTATCATTTCAGCCAAAGGCTGACAAGTTCGAGCTAGTCTAAAAATCGTGCTAACTGAACTATTGCCAGCAACCTACTATTTTTTTGCCCAATAATTTTACATAACAAGCAATTTTGTCTAATCACTTAGTAATATCAAAGAACTATTCTTATGAAGATATTAATGGTTTGTAAATCACTGCCAAGCACCTTTAAAGGCGGAATCCAAACACACGTTTGGAAAATTAGTAAGTGGCTAACAAAGCTTGGTCATGAAGTTCATATTCTATCAGGAGGTAGTTTTAAAGATAAAGAGGAAACAGAAGAGATAGATGGTCGAATCATCCATAAAATCCCTTTTTTCCCTGGAAGGAAACTTCCCTTTGTACCATTATTTGCGGAAGAATATGCATTCAATAAAGCGGCTGCAAAATGGTTAAATAAGCATGCCAATAGTTTCGAAGTAATACATATGCAAGGGAGGAGTGGCTATCTCTTTGACTGGGAAAGGAAGTTTAGTGAAATACCTATTGTCATTACCCTTCATGGCTTAATAGATATTGAATATTCACGGTCTAATAGTAATAGCTGTATGTCATTGGATCATCGGTGGCATAAAAAAAGAACCAAAAAGTTTGAAGCTAAACAGTTTCAACGTGCTGATGCGATGATTAGTGTTAGTAACGAGATGCAACGATTATTAGAGGAACAGTACCCTGAGCATATCAAAAAATCTTCTATTATCTATAATGGTATTGATCCTCCCAATTTCACCCCCTCCACAATTAATTTGAAATCCAAGATTTTACTATTTGTTGGACGTTTAAGCAGTATCAAGGGGATTTTTCCTCTTATGGAAGCTATGCAAAAAGTAAGAAGAGACATAAAATTAGTTGTTTTGGGCGATGGCCCAGATCGATCTTCTCTAGAACAAGACATTCAAAGAAAAAACCTCCAAGAAAATGTCATCTTGAAAGGTGCTGTGAGTATGCAAAAAGTATTTGAATGGGTTGATCGTTCCTATGCACTTGTCTTGCCATCCTTTTACGAAACACAAGGTATTGTGTTAATGGAGGCAAATATTTGTGGAAGACCAGTGTTGGCGTCGAATATCAATGGCATTAATGAGATGGTTGAAAATGGTGAAAACGGGATCTTATTTGAAAAAGGTAATACAGATGAAATAGCCAAGAGTATTAATTGGTTATTTGATCATCCAAAAGAAGCTAAAAGAATGGGGAATTTTGGCGAATCCTATGTCATGAAAAAATTTTCTTGGGACATTATTGCCCAAAAGACTGCAGCAGTCTATTCAAAGCTCATTTCAAAAAAACCATAACCTATTCGAAACAATCAGATTATGAGTAAAGACAGCTGGTTAAAAGCGGGTAGTTTTTCTCTTCTCGCTAATATTGCACAATTGGGTTTCAATTTTTTGGCTTTTTTAGTATTAGTTAGAATACTATCACAGGATGATTTTGGGGTTTGGGTACTTTACCTTACTCTAACTTCCTTTGCAGAAATGACTAGAATAGGGTTTGTACAAAATGGTTTTGTAAAGTTTTACTCAGCCTCTAATGATAGGGAAAGGAAGGAGTGGATCAGTACGGCCTTTGTTTTAAGTACTCTCGTGGGCTTAGTTGGAGCGCTTTTTTTGTGGGGATTATCATTCGTACTCGCTGATTTGTGGTCAGCAGACATTCTAACCCAAATTGTTCCTTGGTATATACTTTATGCCTTTTTATTTGGAAGTCTAAAACTAACAGAGTTCATCCAGATAGCTAAACAAGACTTTCGTGGTGTTTTTGTAGCTAATGTACTTTATGGTATCTTTTTTTTAGGGGGTATTCTTTATTATTGGTACTTCGAGCTAAATATAGCCTTATACAGGCTAATTATCTTTCAATCCATTGCTGCACTAGTCGCACTAGTATTCATTTTATTATATCAAACCTCCTACTTCCAATTCGGTGTCTTCAATCGTATATTTTTCTGGAAGCTCTTCCATTTTGGAAAATATGTTTTTGGAACCAACTTCAGTTCCATGCTATTCAACAGAATGGATGTAATGATGCTAGGTGCATTCATCAATCCTATTGCGGTATCTCTATATAATGTAGCATCAAGAGTAAATAATTATATGGAAGTACCCATGAATAGTTTGGCGCAAGTGATTTATCCTAGAATAGCAGAAAGGCAGAAAGAAGGACTTATTGAAGTGTCCAAACTATATGAAAAGTCTGTTGCTTTGTTATTTCTAATCAGCATGCCTATTGCAATTTTTGTCTTTCTCTTCGCAGAACCCATTATAATCATTTTAGCAGGACAAGAATATCTTGAAGCAACAATCGTTTTGAAACTTTTAGTTCTTGCTGGCTTAATTAAACCATGGGGACGATTATTCGGTATTACCCTAGATGCAATAGGTCAACCTGTACTCAACTTTAAAATGTTGATAGTGAGTTTACTTTTCAATATTAGCCTGAATGCTACACTTATACCTATCATGGGGCTGGAAGGAGCGGCAGTGGCCACACTTTTAGCTATATGGATTACCATTATTTTAGGACAATTTTTATTATCGAAACGACTAAAAATCAATCATTTTAATATTTTTAGGCTGATGATCGAGTATATTCAATCGGTTACCACTATTTTGAAGATAAAACTTAAGCCTAAATCAGAATAAATTGAAAAATCCAGCTCTCGTCTCCATCATTACGATCAATTTTAGGGATGCATCTATCACTTGTGCATTACTCGACTCATTGGCTCATCATGACTACCCAAATATAGAAGTGATCATTGTAGACAATGGCTCGCTAGAAGATAAAACAGAACAATTTCAGCGACACTATCCCACGGTAAACGTTCTTATTAGTAAAGAAAACAGAGGCTTTGCGGGTGGTAATAATCTAGGCATTCAGGCCGCTAAAGGAGATTTTCTTTTTTTTGTTAATAATGATACTATATTCGAGGATGGATTAATTCAAAATTGCTTGGATGCTTTTACAACTCCTGACATCGGAGTAATCGCACCTAAAATTAGATATTTCAATTATCCAGACATCATCCAATATGCTGGTTTTACGGAAGTCAATCCCCTCACTGCTCGCGGTTTTACTATTGGTGACAAAGAAAAGGATCTTGGTCAATATGATGAGCGAAAAGAAGTTCCTTATGCACATGGTGCAGCCATGATGTTAAAAAGAGAAGTAGTTGAAAAAATAGGCGAAATGCCCGATTTGTATTTCCTGTATTATGAAGAGTTGGACTGGTGTGTTCAAATTCGAAGATTAGGATATAAAATCATGTTTGAGCCATCTGCAGTAATTTTACACAAAGAATCCATGTCTGTAGGTAAAATGAGTGCACTAAAGACCTTCTACCTTACTCGTAATCGTATTTTATTTATGCGCCGCACGGCAAAATGGTATCACTTAGTTTTATTCTCTTTATTTTTCATTCTTGTCACCTTCCCTCGATGGGTGATCACCTATTTACTCAAGCGGGAATGGGATCATCTAAAAGCCTTTGTCAGGGCTAGCCTATGGAATATTGGCATAGGAAAAGCTAGTTTTTAGAGGGATTAGACTTCTTCATTGGCATCTTTGCAAAAAGATTGTTATTTTTATATTTCAAACACAACATCACTTACCATTTGGTTAAATACCTGTAGTTATAAATAGTTCTTTGCTGTTTATACTAACGTCCAATCCTGATTAAACAAAAAGAATCACTCATTTCATTTAAGAGAGCTACATCTTAATTATTTATAAAACTACTATTTGACAACAGTATGAAAGGTATTGTTTTTACTGAATTTATCGAAATGGTCGAGCAAACATTCGGCTATGAAATGGCGGATGATTTAATCGAATCCAATGAATTACCTTCCGGGGGATCTTACACCTCCATAGGAACTTATGATTATAGCGAAATGATTTCCTTGGTTACTACTTTGAGCCAAAGGACTAAAGCTCCAGTCTCGGATTTATTATTTGCATTTGGAAAATACATATTTCAATCTTTTACGAAAAGGTATCCTGAATTTTTAGAAGCCTCTGATAGCTTTTTTGATTTCTTAGAATCAATCGAGAAATACATACATGTTGAAGTTCGCAAGTTATATCCAGATGCAGAACTTCCAAAGTTTGAAACTGCTCTTTTAGATGGGAAAACACTAGAAATGAATTATTTTTCCGAAAGGAAAATGGGTGACTTTGCTATGGGCCTCATCGAAAGTAGTATGGAATACTTTGGCGAAAAAGGTACTATTGACATGAACCCCAAAAATGACAGTGGCAGCGAAGTACAATTTATTATTAAAAAACTATAAGCATATCATTCAATACCAAATGGTATTACCAGTTTACTTAACCACGACAACAGGGATGGACATATGACCATTCAACTACAAGGAATATGAATGTAATGCAAAACAATTCTACTGTTACAATGGAAAAACAGCTAGCAATGCTACAAAGGAGGCTTGAGCGCGAGAGAAATGCTAGAAAACAGGCAGAATCTATTTTGGAACAAAAAGCATTAGAACTGTTCAAGGCTAATGAAGAGCTAAGAGCTTTGAACGAAGACCTTGAGAATAAAATTGCCGAGCGATCAAAAGCACTAGTCGAAAGTGAAATCCGTTATAAGCGCATTATTGAAAATATGGAGCTGGGCTTACTAGAAGTCGATAATGATGGTAAAGTCATTCGTGCCTATGATTGGTTTTGTGATATGACAGGATACACAGAAAATGAATTACTTGGAAAAGATGCAGGTAATGTTTTCTTGACACAAGATCAGAGAGAACTTATTGACGCTCAAAATGACAACCGAAAAAGAGGCCAAGCTGGCGTCTACGAATTACAAATAAAAAAGAAAAATGGCGAAAAAATTTGGGTACTAATCAGTGGTGCTCCTATGTATGACACAAATGATAATATTATTGGCTCTGTAGGTGTACACTACGATATTACCGCTCAAAAAAATTTACAGAATGACTTGATCGAAGCTAGAAAAGTTGCAGAGTCTGCTCAGCAAGCTGAAAAACAATTCTTGGCCAATATGAGTCATGAAATCCGAACGCCGCTCAATGCTGTCATCGGCATGACTCACCTCTTATTTGATACCAAACTCAGCCCTAAACAAAAAGAATACCTCGCCATACTAAGAAGCTCTGCAGACTTGCTCAAAGGTTTGATCAATGATATTCTAGATTTTTCTAAAATAGAATCTGGCCAAATGGAAGTCGCCCCTCGAGAATTTGACCTGATAGGCCTGTTGAAATCCCTAGAAAAAACATTCCAATTAAAGGTAGAAAAGAAACCAGTCGAAGTACGATCCCGATTAGATCCTCAAATCCAGAATATGCTCATTGGCGATGATTTGATGCTCAACCAAATCCTCTTCAACTTGGTGGGCAATGCCATCAAATTTACAAGTGAAGGAGTTGTAGGAGTAAATGTCAAAGTCATTGACTCAAAAGATAAAATGAAAACCCTCCAATTTGATGTTTATGATACAGGAATTGGCATCCCAAAGAAAAAACAGAATTTAATCTTCCAAGACTTCAAACAAGTAAATAAAGAAATAAAATTAAAATATGGAGGAACCGGTCTTGGCTTAGCTATTACGAAAAGGCTCATTGAAATGCAAAAAGGAAAAATATGGGTGGAAAGTGAAATTGGAAAAGGTACTAGATTCTCCTTCACTATTCCTTACGAAGATACAGGTAGAGAAGCTATTATTAAAAATAATCAATTACCGAAAAAACTTACGTTTATTGGCGAGCATTGCAGAGTTTTAGTCGCTGAAGACAATATCATGAACCGTAAGTATATTAATACCCTCCTTAAAAAATGGGATATTAACCCAGTGATGGCGCATGATGGTCAAGAAGCTATTGA
Source organism: Saprospiraceae bacterium (assembly GCA_022448955.1). Classification (GTDB taxonomy): domain Bacteria; phylum Bacteroidota; class Bacteroidia; order Chitinophagales; family Saprospiraceae; genus JALEHC01. Next base: position 99,089 of record JAKVCU010000053.1, on the reverse strand, counting down.
AGCAACGAAAAAGCAAGAATTTGATATCATCCTTATGGATATACAAATGCCGGAAGTAGATGGATTTGAAGCGACCATTAGTATAAGGAACACTACCAACCTTAACCAAAAAACCCCAATTATCGCACTCACAGCCTCTGCCCTAACTAAAGAAAAAGATAAAGCCTTTTCTATTGGTATGAATGACTTTTTATCCAAGCCCTTCGCACCCATAGAACTCCTCAGATGCCTAAATAAACATGTAAATCAAGAGGAAATCAATAACCCTAATCAAAACCAGGAAGATATGGAAGCAATATTTTCTTTTAATGCTAAACTCGATCTCGACTATTTAGAGGATTGTTATGAAGGCGATCTGGACTATGCTAGCGATATGTTTAGTATATTTATTGAATATACCTTACCTGAAGTAGACCATCTAGAAGCTTTAATCGCTTCCAAAAAATATGAAGAGATTAGAAAAGCAGCACATAAAATGAAACCCGCCTTCGCTATGGTAGGGCTTACACATATTACAGATCATATGGCTGCACTTGAACAAACAGCCAAAGAAAAAACAGAAATTAATACTATTGAATTGCTCTTTAAAGAAGTAAAGGAAGAACTAAGCATTTTTATACCTATCCTGAAACAGGAACTCAAAAAGATGCAAGCATTTATCAATAAATAACAAAACCTCAAGTTACTCATGCTACTACGTTGTATGTCCGTCGATGATGATATCTTATCCAGAAAAACCATTGAGAAACACTGCTCAAAGGTTAGTAACCTCGACTTAGTTTATCAATGTGAAAATGCAGAAGAAGGACTCAAAATTTTGGAAAAAGATGCGAATATTGACCTCGTTTTTTTAGATATTGAAATGCCAGGACTGAGTGGTATCGAATTCTTAGAAGAGGTCAAATATATGCCCATTGTTATCGTTACCACTTCTAAAACAGAATATGCCTTTGATGCCTACCACTACGAAGCCATTGATTACCTCAAAAAACCAATAGGTCCCAAGGAGTTTTTGCGTGCAACCGATAAAGCAGTTGAAAAGCATAAGCAAATTACCCTCTACAAAGAAGAATCCAATGCTGTTTATATCAAAGCAGATGGTCGGTTTGTCAGAGTACCTTTCGAAGAAATCCTATACTTTGAAAATGTTGGTGACTATGTAAAAGTCCAAACTGAAACTCAGGTCCTCATTATACATAGTACCCTCAAAGGAATTGATGAAAAGCTAAAAGATGGCCGATTTCTCAAGGTTCACCGATCCTATATCATTAATTTAGACAAAATCGTCGATATCGAAGAAAATACAATGGTTATCGATAAGAAAGTTATTCCTATCAGTAGGGCGAATAAACCCGTTTTAATGGGGCGTCTAAACTTCCTTTAGCATAATACAGTATACGAACTGATAAACGTCAACATGTATGGTAAAGTGGAATGCTTCATTTCTTTTCCTTGCAATCACTTCCTCTTTTTACAAAAAGGTTTTTTCTTCATCATAAGAATTCTGTACTTTTAACGCATGTCAGATTTTTCACAAACGGAAGAAAATTACCTTAAGGCTATTTTCAAAATCTGTGAACGGAAAGGTAAGGCTGCTAGTACGAATGCTATCTCAAATGCCATGAATACTAGTGCTGCTTCGGTTACAGATATGATCAAAAGGTTGGAAAAAAAAGAGTTTATCCATTATGAACGTTATAAGGGCGTTACATTAACTGAAACAGGTAATGATATTGCTACTAGCCTTATACGGAAGCATCGCCTCTGGGAGGTTTTTCTAGTTGAAAAATTAGACTTTTCATGGGATGAAGTTCATGAAATCGCAGAGCAATTAGAACATATACGCTCTCCTAAACTAGTAGAACGCCTCGAGCACTTTTTATCTTATCCAAAGTTCGATCCTCATGGTGATCCCATTCCAGATGAACAAGGTCGTTTTACTTACCGTAAACAAATTTTACTAACGAAGCTTAAGAAAGGAGATAAAGGAGTTATCGTTGGTGTATATGAACACTCTCCCGCCTTTCTTCAGTTTCTTGATCAGCTAGGCTTAGTGCTCGGTGCCAGCGTCGAAATTCTAGAAAAATATGACTTTGATGAATCTCTCCGAGTAATTATCAATGGCCAAAAAGAATGGACAATCTCTAAGAAAGTAAGCCAAAACCTCTTCTTACAGCAGCAGTAAGTGCTTACTTTCGTGAAATACTACTTTTGCTTTAGCCGCTCTAAAGCTGCTTTCGCTTTATGATGCAGCCCAGTTCGATACTCATCTGGCCTAATCTTAAGGCATTCTTTAAAGTATTCAATGGCCTTTACATTCTGCCCATCCTGCTCGTAAATCAACCCAATTTGTAGTGCTGCATTACAAGCAAAAAAGTAAGCCTCATTACTACCCTGCTTTATGGTTTCTTTATAAGCTTCAATCGCTTCCTCATTCCTTTTTAACCCATGCAGTATACGAGCTTTTCGATATATAAATTCCAATTGGTGGCCTTTATCAGAAAAAAAAGAAGAAGATTTATCTTTCACCAAATTATAGGCTTCCTGGTAGTAGGCTCCATCAAATAGTAATCTGGCTTTAATTAAAACTGGATCCGGTAGTATACTCGATGCTGCTTCCTTTTCCGCATTCTTATCCTCTCCAACTATCGTACTTCCTTTTTCAAGGCAGATGTTCATATACTTATGATAAGCAGCAGTATTTCCATTGAGTAATTCTTGCCAAGCCAGCTTTTGATAAGCCTCCTTTATGAAATTTTGCCCTTTGAAGCGAGCCAAATATTTCTTAAAGTAAAAACTAGCATCTCGATCTGCTCTACGCAACTTCGCTAAACCAAGCATAAAGTCTAAATAAGGAAAATCAAAAAATACTCCGCCTTTCGGACGATTGATTAGCAAATCAATCGCTTCATCATTTTTACCAACATGCATAGCAATATTTGCCATGATAAATGTGTGCAGAGGGTTTTTATTAGGTTCCAAATTACTCGCCTGTAAAACAGACCAAGCCTCGCTGTCATTGTTATTGAGATGAAGCATTAAAAAAGCATACAAAACATTAGTTTCATCTCTAAATATAAACTCATTGGATTTGGCGTAAGCCAAAACTACTTCAATTTCTCTCTGCCCTTGTTCTATGGTTCCTTCCAAACCTGAGAAAAATTTTATACCCCACTTATAATTATCTGGAATCGTCCCTATGATCGCATGTAAAATCCCTAGATCTTTCAAATTGGGCATAAAGTCTGGAAACTTTTTTTTGTTCTTCTCCAATAGCCTAAAGGCTTTACTTACTTCTCTGAAGGCCGTCAGATACTCTTCAAACTTTAATCGGGCCAATGCCCACTGCAGGCGAATATCCGCTTGAATAAATAAGAAATAAGGAGAATTGGGGTCCCCCTGCTCAATTAGTTCTAGCCTAGCCTCTTTATTCTTCTTTAGCCGATTAAACACCTCTCGATTCTCACTAATGTAAATTCGAAAAAAATCAATATAATTTTCAATATGGTAGGCCACTAAGTTATTGGGTTCAGTCTGCTTCAGTTGGGCAATTTGTAGATACGCCTCCTCAAAACGAAGGCTCATGACATTCTCGTAGGCCGCTTTCGCTAAAGGTGAATAAATAAACTCTCCTGCAAATCCAGATAAGCAAAAAAGAAAAATAAATACAGTGCTTAATATAGTTTTCATAGATCGTTTTTTCTCATAAAAAATAACCTCAGTAGGTGATCCAAGTGCATCTCCTACTGAGGTTAAATATGCACTAACGCCTAGTGCCACTGCATTATAATGTTGCTTTAATATCGATTAAGGCCTCTTATTTTGAAGCATCTTGTGGTTCATCTCCCATGATGTAATCATCAACAAGGATTCTTCCACAGTGCTCACAAGCGATAATCTTTTTGCGCTGGCTAATTTCTAATTGTAACTGAGGCGGAATTTTATTAAAACAACCACCACATGAATTTCTTTCTACTTTCACTACAGCCAAGCCATTTCGGTAAGACGTCCTAACACGATCATAAGACTTGATCAAACGCGCTTCAATTTTTGTACGTGCCTTCTCCGAATGCTTCGCTAACTTTTCTTCTTCTTTTTCCGTCTTTTCGATAATCTTTTCCAGCTCCACTCGCTTGGTCTCCAAATCTTTACGCTTATTTTCCAAACGCAGCTCCGTTGCTTTCAAAGTATCCTGCTTGTTATCGATATCACCCCTTCCTTGACGAATTTTCTTTTCAGAAAGCTGAATTTCTAACTTTTGAAGTTCGATCTCTTTGGATAAAGCCTCGTATTCACGATTATTCTTTACATTGTCCATCTGAGATTGATAACGCTCAATTAATGACTCCGCTTCTTTGATATTGGCGTGATGTCTATTGACCTCCCCTTCCATATCGTCGACATTACTTTTCAAACGGTTGATCCTAGTTTCTAAACCTCCAATCTCATCTTCCAAATCACTTACTTCCATGGGAAGTTCTCCCTTCAGAATTTCGATTTCATCCTTTTTAGAGTCAATCATCTGAAGCTCATATAACATTCTTAATTTTTCCTCTACAGTAGGTTCTGCCATCCTTTATTAGTATTATTTTATTTCGGTAAGAAATGGTTGTTTAAAAATAGTGTACTGGATTGGTTATCACCTCCGTACAATGAACCGCAAAATTACTAAATTTTTCAGATATAAGCTCAAAAAGTAGTTCAATAGTAAATTGCTCACTTTCATAATGGCCAATATCAGCAATCATAATCTTATTATCAGCATCAAAAAACTCATGATATTTGTAATCAGAAGTAATAAAAACATCTGCCCCTTTACTGATTGCATTCCTTAATAAAAACCCTCCTGCTCCGCCACAAACAGCTACGGTCTTGATATCTTGATCAAGTAAAGCAGTGTGTTTAATACAGCCTACATTCATTTGCTTTTTCAAATACTTCAAAAAAGCTTCCCCCTTCATTGGCTTATCCAACTGACCAATTATGCCTGACCCAATCGCAGCATCTGTGTTATCAATAGATGATAGTTGATAATTTGTGGAAGCAGGCTGATAGGCTTTAAACAAAGCATTTAATATCGCTCCTTTTTTCGCACGAGGCAAACTCAGCTCTAATTTTGCTAAAGTCTCGCTTTTTTCATTGATCGTTGCGGTCCCCGTACTTAAAAAGCTAAGGTTTGTGTGAGGGTGAAGTTGCCCTGCCCCTGCTTCAAACAATGCATTTGTAATGGTATCACTTTCATCAATAGGTACATAGGCTACTAATTTTAGCAACGTCTTTTTCGGCGCTAAAATTTTCGTCTCCCTCAGCTGTAACTTCTCCGCAATCTTTGCATTTACTCCCTTGTGATAAACATTATCCAAATTGGTATGAATGGCATAGATAGCAATATTATGCTGAATTGCTTTAATGATTACTCTTTCTACATAATTATTACCATTGAACCTTTTTAATCCTTTAAAAACAATAGGATGATGTGCTACAACGAGATTACAACCTTTTGCGATAGCTTCTTCAATGACTGCTTCCGTCGAGTCTAAACAAGTGATAACCCCACTAAGCTCCCAATTATAATCTCCAGTTATCAATCCCGCATTATCATATCCCTCTTGATAAGATGGCGGTGCAATAGACTCGAGGTATCGTACCAATTCTTTTACCTTCATCACTTTATAATCTTGCTGCTTTTATCTTTGTTTCAAAAGCTGTTGTCGAATATCCTTCAATAAAGTTTAGTGTCCTCACTGCTCCTCCATTTTCTAACACTGTCTCATAGCCTACAATATCTTCTGGATCGTAATCTCCTCCCTTTACTAAAATATCTGGCAACAAGCATTCAATTAGCTCCTTAGGGGTATCTTCTTCAAATACTACTACTAAATCAACAAACTCAAGCGCTGCAAGTTGCATTTGACGAGAGTTTAAATCCTTAATCGGGCGATGCTCCCCTTTCAGACGGCTAACAGAAGCATCTGAATTAAGCCCAATCACTAAACGCTGCCCTAGTTCTTTAGCTTTCGCTAAATAATGTAAATGTCCAAAATGAATCAAGTCAAAACAGCCATTTGTAAAAACAATCTCATCTCCAAGATCTTTCCACCTTCGCACTACACTTGCTGCTGTCTTCCAATTCTTAATTTTATCTAGTACACTATCCAAAGCAGTCATTATTCCTCTAATTTAGGCTCATTAGAGCGATTAAGTATTGGCAATAGCAATAGTGCCAATAGACCAATAAAAACATTGCATCCTAACTGAATAGAGAAAAAAGCAATATTAGCAAATGAAAAAGCATCATCCCCTCCTATCCCATAAATACCTAATGCAATTTGTACCAAAAAATGATAAGTCCCCATGCCTCCGGGAGAAGGAATCACAATTCCCCACCCGCCGAATACAAACACCACCAAGCCTGCCAAAGGCGATAAACCAGCAGTGGGTGCAAAGGCAAAGAAACACAGGTAAGTCATTAAATAATACATCAACCAAATATTGATGCTATGGAAGACAAAAAGCCATGGCTTTTCTAACTGCCCAATTGTCTTTAAACCATCATAAAAACCCATGAGAATATTCATGAACTTTTCATAGAATTTGGTTTTTGCCAAAGCCTTGCGCAATAACCATAATACGCCTAAGCCTAGTACACCCAATATGCCTAGAATTACCATAACTTGCACTAATCGATCAACTGGGATGTATTGCTGAGCAAAACCCCATAAGGTTTGGAACTCCAGTAAAAATGCCAAACTGGTTACCAAAAGAATACTTATAACATCTACTATTCGATCCACCACAATAGTACCCATGACCTTTTCTAAAGGTATTTTTTCGTATCTTGATAATGTTCCTCCTCTCACAACCTCCCCTATTCTTGGCAAACCTAGATTGGCAAAATAGCCGAGTACTGTACTCAAAAAGCTATTTACAAAACGAGGTCGATAACCAAGGGGGTGAATCAACATATTCCATCTTATCGCACGGCTCACATTACTTACTGTAAAAGCAATCAGGACAATCATCACCCAAAAATAATTAGCACCTTTAAAGTCATTGATTACCTTACTAATAAGGCTACAATCCGAAGCCGGCACGCCGTCCAAGGCGCATTGAGCTTGATAAGCTGCGTTTTGATTTTGATAAACGAGATATAATATCCCTAAACCAATTCCCAAAAAGATGACAAACTTTAGGAAATTAATAATATTTTTCTTCCAGTCCAAAGGGAGATGTATTTATTGAAGTAATTCAAACGTTTCAATTCGCTAAACTCTAAGCTCCAACAAACCAAGTTTGAGCTTCTTCATGAGCCTACTTAAGTGGATTCCAGAGAGCTTACCCACTTCATCAAAAAGACAACTTAGGCATAAAATAAACCGTAAAACAAGCATCCAGACTACCTATCCCTACTGTACTCATTACATGTTTTCTTTTTGCTCTAATAAAGGGCAAATATAATACCTAATTAGCAATAAAGATATAAGTGCCTAGTCAAAATTGCTTGTAAAATAAGATGGCCAGCAAAGAGGTCATTTTACGAAAGTAAATCTCTTTGCTGACGATTCTGTAAAAGAGAATAGACTATAAAACAATTCTATTCTGTTCATCTGGAAAAACTACAGCGGGTTCAAAAGCTTTTGCTTCTTCTAAGCCCATCCAAGCATAACTGATAATAATAACGGTATCCCCAACTTGTGCTCTTCTTGCAGCAGCACCATTCAAGCAAATCACACCAGATCCTGGCTCTCCCTTGATCGTATAGGTTTCCAAGCGCTCTCCATTATTATTATTCACAATCTGTACTTTTTCGCCTTCTATTATACCCGCAGCATCCAATAAATCTGCATCAATAGTGATACTACCTACATAATTCAAGTTAGCTTCTGTAATAGTGGCTCTATGTATTTTGGATTTAAAACGTTGAATCATCATAGCTACAAAAAAATATATAATTTGGTTAAAAATATTTTCAATTTAATTTTCCACATATAAAACACCCTTATTACTAATAAACAAAATATTATTAGCTAGGGTTTGAAAATATTGTTAACCGTCTAATAGCTTATTTTTAAAAGAAATGAAATTGTGATGCAAAAAAAAGAATTAAAATCCGCCTTTCAAAATCATATTGTCAATTAATCGTACACCCTCTATGTATGCTGCGATACAGGCTACGACAAAGTCAGTATCCTTTTCATCAGCTATTGGCTCTAAAGTATGCCCATCCACAATTTCAAAATACTCCAAATCTGCATTACTTTCTAGAAATTGCTTCTTCACGCTACTTACTATACTTTTGACGCTTTCTTTTTCAAGAGTCACTTTTGCCTTTTGCAAGGATGCAAAAAGGATTAAAGCTTGTTCCCTTCCTCGCACTGATAGCCTCATATTTCTTGAGCTTAAGGCCAATCCACTACTATTTCTAACAATTGGACAAGCAACCAGTTCGAGGTCGAGCGATAAGGCTTTTATCATCCGACCTACAATGACACACTGCTGGAAGTCTTTTTGACCCATAAATAATACATCTGGTTGCGTCAATTCCAACAATCGATGTACAACTTGTGTGACACCTTCAAAATGGCCAGGCCTGAATTTGCCTTCCATTACGCTATCCAACCCTTTAAGATCAATTGCCAAACTACTTTCCATACCATTAGGGTAAACTTCAGACAATTTTGGCATAAATAGAATATCGGTACCAACCAAAGTCAATAATTCGATGTCTTTAGCAGGAGTACGAGGATACTTTTGCAAATCCGACGATTCGTTAAACTGCGTAGGATTAACGAAGACACTACAAATGGTATGAGAACAAACGGACTGTGATTGCTGAATAAGCGACAGATGCCCCTGATGTAAGGCACCCATAGTTGGAACAAAACCAATCTTCTGATTGCTAGATTTGTTTTGACTGATATGCCTTTTTAATTCTTCTGTTGTCTTAAAAAAATACATGAAGTACAAATAAAAATTTTCTCTTTCGATTGACTAATTGTTGGACAAAATCTATTCAAAAACAAATACATTAAAAGCCAATAAATATCAAAATAGAAAGAGTGGATAAGTAGGTACTTGGTTTAACTATATGTTTTTCAATACATGAGGCAAATATAGACCTTTTTGTTAAGAGAGTATTAAGTTAATACTAATTAGGTTAAACTCTTCAAAATTTGCTATCTTTGCAGTCTTATTTTGATATGGGCATGATGTCCATTATTCGTATCATCAGATTTGAAACTTTATGAGTAAAAAGAAAGTGCTGATTGTTACCCAGGAAATGCAGCCTTATACTGCGTTTTCAGAAATTGCAGATATTGCTCGAAAGCTCCCCCAGTATGTTCAAGAACAAGGAATGGAAATTAGGGTTTTAATGCCCCGCTTTGGTACTATAAATGAGAGACGTCACCGCTTGCACGAAGTCGTTCGCCTCTCAGGAATGAACATCATTGTTGACGATGACGACTTTCCATTAATCATCAAAGTTGCCTCTCTTCCAGAAGCAAGAATGCAGGTATACTTCCTTGATAATGAAGACTTTTTCAAGCGCAAAGCTATTTTCGAAAAAGAAAATGGTGACTTATTTGAAGACAATGCCGATCGAATGGTTTTCTTCTGTAAAGGCGTCTTAGAAACCGTTAAAAAGTTTGGATGGCCACCTGACATTATACATTGCCATGGATGGATGACCAGTCTGATCCCTTTTTACTTGAAATCGGCATACAAAAACGAGCCACTTTTTCAAAACTCTAGAGTAATCTATTCGATTTACGATAAGACTTTGGAAGATACTTTTCCTGACAATTTCTTAGACAAAGCCAGTATCAATAATCTGACAGCTGAAGACCTTAGCGCCTATAATAATGAGGAGGGTATCACTCTACACCAAGGCGCTGTTGAATTTGCAGATGGCGTGATCAAGGGCAGCGAAGTTATACAGAATAGCGTTACTAAAGCACTTGAAGAAGCTGGAAAGCCCGTACTTGACTATTTAGGTGAAGAATACCTTGCTAATTACTTCGAGTTTTACCAAGAAATTCTTGGTCTAGAAGTATAGTTATCTTTTCCTTTTCATTGATTAATGGGCCAAATGCTCTGTTTGGCCACCTTCTTAGATAAAAACTTTTAAGCATGAACCCGCTTAATCATGGGATTGGTATATTGTTTGTAATGGCACTTTTTATCGGAATGCAATCTTGTAACGATCCTACTTCTATAGGTGCCGAGCTTTTAGAAGAAGATCAAGCTAATGTAGGTTTTTCTGATACCATAACATTAAAAGCAACTACCATACTTAGTGATACGATACGCACGTATTCTCCATCTGCACAAATTCGATCCTATTTATTTGGGGATATGACCGATCCTATTTTCGGCCGATCCAAATCAGAACTATACCTAGAAGCTCGCTTATCATTCCTACAACCAGATTTTTTTTCCATAGATGTGGATTCTGTTGTATTAGTACTCCCTTATGATACTGCTTCGTTTTTTGGAATTTGGCAAGAGGAATTTGGATTAGATGTATTCGAAATGTTCGAAAAAATGGATCGAACGGCTGACTATAATTCAGACGTATCATTCATGACAGATGCAGTTCCTATGGGAAGTTATACCTTTACTCCTAATCCAGATACACTCACAGTGATAGATTATTCGAGTGGATTTCCAGATACAGTTAGTGTTGTAAACCAACTCAGATTACCATTAGACCCTGAACTTGGAACAAGACTCACTCGTTTGGATTCTGCATCCTATCAAAGTGATTCTGCATTTATTGAAGTACTCAATGGAATTTATTTGCAACCAACACTGGGTACTAATGGGTTGATATCTTTCGATCTATTCAATTCTCCCGATGGTGGTATCTTTTTGTACTATACTCAGAATGATACAGTCCCTCTTCAATATCACTACCAATTCAACCCCTTTAGTGCAAAAGTAGCTTCTTTTGAACACGAGATAACCGGTACCATTGTAGAAACAGCCGTCAATGATGCTGATCCTACTGCTGATTTAGTGTTTTCGCAAGGAATGGCTGGTGTTGATGTAAAAATTGAGCTACCTGATCTATCCTATCTGCAAAATAGTATTATTAATAAAGCGGAGATAGAACTGAGCATTGCACCAGTCGATGGTGATGATACTGACGCCTACTCCTTCATTCCGCAATTGGTATTAGGTCGAGATAATGATGACCAGACTGACCGAGTGGTGATCGAAGATATTGAGATCATTACACTAAGAGGTCTTGATTTGGGAAATGCTTTTGGTGGTCAAGTATTGGAGGGTGATGAAAATGAGCCATCCACTTATCTAATGAATATTGCTGCTTATTTGCAAAATTATATCGAAACGGGTGAAGGTTCTACCCTTTATCTATCTGCTTTCCCAAAGGCTAATATGGCAAATCGAACTATCTTTTATGGCACAAGTCATCCAGAATTTGGCGTTAAATTAAAGATTGCTTACACCGAGCTATAAAAAAAGCCAATTTTAGAGTTTTTATTTTTTTTTGCTCTAAAATTGGCTTTTTTACTTCAAAATGCTAATCTTGTCAGGAAAATTACTTTTCGCTTGTCTTTAAATTATTTTCAACCCAACCTTTCTAAATTATTTGAGGTTTAAGCTTCAAAGTATTCATCCAGAAGTTGTAACAACAAAGCATTCTCTATTCAATTTACACGAATAGGCTGTATAGCATCTTTTAATAAAACAAGAAAACCAAAAATCTATGTGTGGAATCGTGGCTTACATCGGTGAAAAGGAAGCATATCCTTTACTCATTAAGGGCCTTAAACGACTAGAATACCGGGGCTATGATAGTGCAGGTGTTGCCTTACTTAATGGAGACGTAAACGTTTACAAGAAAAAAGGAAAAGTTCAAGAGTTAGTTAATCATGCACAAGGAGCCAAAAAGAATGGCACCTTAGGGATCGGACATACTCGCTGGGCAACACATGGAGCACCTGATGATTTAAATGCTCACCCTCATGTATCAGGTGATGGACGCTTAGCTTTAGTACATAATGGTATCATTGAAAACTATGCTCTACTCAAAAAAGCATTGGAAAAAGAAGGCCATGTATTTCATAGCGAAACAGATACGGAAGTTCTCGTTCACTTGATAGAAGAAATACAAAATAGAGATAATCTACCACTAGAAGAAGCCATACGTATTGCACTAACTAGAGTTGTCGGTGCTTATGCTATTGTTGTATTAGACAAAAACGATCCAAATAAATTAGTTGCTGCAAGAAAAGCATCTCCTTTAGTTATTGGTATTGGGGAAAATGAATTTTTCTTAGCTTCTGATGCTACCCCTATCATAGAGCATACCAAAAAGGTGATTTACCTAAACGATGAAGAAATTGCCGTAGTTCGTCGTTCTGGCAGCTATGATATCCGTACTATAAATAATGAGGTTCAAGCACCTTTTATCCACGAACTAGATATGAAAATTGAGATGCTTGAAAAAGGTGGCTATGATTACTTCATGTTGAAAGAAATTCATGAACAACCTACCACTATTTCAGATTGTATGCGTGGACGTTTAAATGCAGACGAGGGATGGATTATGCTTGGTGGTTTGGAAGAGCATGTTAATCGTATTACCAAAGCGAAGCGCATTATTATCGCAGCTTGCGGAACATCATGGCATGCGGGTTTAATTGCAGAGTATTTGATCGAGGATCTTGCACGTCTACCCGTAGAAGTAGAATATGCTTCTGAACTACGTTATCGCAATCCAATCATTACAGAAGATGATGTTGTTATCGCTATTTCTCAATCCGGTGAAACAGCAGATACCCTAGCAGCATTAGAACTAGCTAAGGAAAAAGGGGCATTGATATATGGTATCGTTAATGTAGTCGGCTCTTCTATTGCACGTATTACAGATGCTGGTTCATATATCCACGCAGGTCCTGAGATTGGTGTTGCTTCTACAAAAGCATTTACTGGCCAAGTGACTTTACTGACCATGATGGCACTGAGCCTAGCTCACAAGCGCGGGACAATCTCTACTTCTTACTTTCAGCAATTGTTGAACGAAATGTCTAACATCCCGAAGAAAGTGGAGAAGGTATTAGAAAGCAATAAAAAGATAGAGTACATCGCTCAAGAAATCAAAGACAAGCCAAATGCACTTTACTTAGGCCGTGGTTACAACTTCCCTATCGCATTGGAAGGGGCATTGAAACTGAAGGAGATTTCTTATATCCATGCAGAAGGCTATCCTGCAGCAGAAATGAAGCACGGACCTATTGCTTTGATCGATGAAGAAATGCCCGTCATCGTAATCGCCACCAATAAAAGTGCTTACGACAAAATTGCAAGTAATATTCAAGAAGTAAAAGCGAGAAAAGGCTTAGTAATTGCAGTGGTCACAGAGGGTGATGAAGTAATCAGCCAAATAGCAGATTATACCATCGAAATTCCTGATACAGAGGAGCCTTTCACGCCACTTCTTTCTGTGATTCCTTTACAATTACTTTCTTACCATATCGCTTTGATGCGTGACTGCAATGTTGATCAGCCTCGAAATCTTGCAAAATCAGTTACTGTAGAATAAAACAATTTCCAGAGGCTATCGTTATTTTAATAGTCTCTGGATTTTTTTCTTTTTTAGAAATTAAAACTTACATTTGTAAGGATTTCCTTTAATGCTTCTCAGGTATTGTACTTACCACATTTGATCATTCATTCCGTAAGCCTTACCATTTTAAGTTCCTTTAAGGATTAGAAAAGTCGAATAGTTTTGAGCAAAAAGGATCAGAAAAGAATTCCGTTAATCACTTAGGATTTTGGCTACATCATTTTGACCAATTTACTCCCAATAATTTTTTATTGAAAGTAATGTTCCCGTCAATATACAACATGCAAAATCCATATCAGTGATTGAAATTTAGTAGTTCAATATTATCTAGAAAATACAGTGTAATATGAGTGGTGGATTAAATATGGTTTATAACTCTTCGAGAGAAAAACTAATTATTCCTGAGTATGGTCGTAATATCCAGAAATTGATTGATTATGCCAAAACAATCGAAGATGATGAATACCGCCAAGTCTTTGTGGAACGTATCGTTGACCTAATGATGCAAATGCATCCACAGAACAAAAATTTAGACGATTACAGAGAAAAGCTGTGGAAACACGTATTTAGAATCTCCAGCTATGATTTAAATGTGACTACACCTAGTGGCAAACAACCCCAGCCTGAAGATCGTTTGAAAAAGCCGCAAAAAGTAGAATATCCCTCCTCACAAGCTAAATTCCGCCATTATGGTAATAATGTACAGCAGTTAATTGCTAAAGCTCAAGGAATGGATGAAGGTGGTAAAAAATCTGGTTTTGTAGGCGTTATTGCATCCTACATGAAGCTAGCTTACCGCACTTGGAATAAAGAACACTACGTTAGTGACGAAGTTATCAAAAATGATCTAGAAACATTATCAGAAGGCTCTTTAGAGGTAGATGATAACGCTTCTTTAGATAATCTAACAAATGCTAATCGTCGCAGAAAACGTAGCAATGATAATAATGGTCGTGGCGATAGAGATAAAGGCCATCATAGCAATGGTAGAAGAGGTTACCGCGATAGAGGCCAATCTAGAGGAAGACGTCGTAACTAAAATAGTTATTACTTTGTAGTTGATGGTTTATAAGTGATAAATCATCAACTATAAACTATATGTCATAAATCATTATACTGTTATACTTTTAAGGCTTACCCCAATAACTAATAATCGCTCAGTAGCAGCTTTTAATCATTTCTAATAGCATCTCTCACAACTTTTCCTTTCCTTTGCCTTTGAGTTTACCATTCATCTAAATGGTATGTAAAATACTTATTTTTTAATTTTTCCTAATTTTCATTTACAATGAACTTAGATGCTTTTGAAGTAATCGGAGGTAAAAAACTTCATGGCGAGCTTGTTCCTCAGGGCGCCAAAAATGAGGCACTACAAATCCTTTGTGCCACCCTACTCACCGATAAAGAAGTCACTATTTCTAATATCCCAAGAATTCGGGATGTAGAACGCCTTCTTGAACTACTCAAAGGACTTGGTGTAAAGATCAAAGAAAAATCTCATGATACCCTTACTTTCCAAGCAGATCAAATAAACTTAGATTTTTTCCAAACAGAAGAATTCAACAATAATGCTCGCAAAATTAGAGGCTCGGTAATGCTTATTGGCCCCTTATTAGCTCGCTTTGGTCGTGCCTTTTTACCCAAACCAGGTGGAGATAAAATTGGTCGACGACGCTTAGACACCCACTTCCGTGGAATACAAAAACTAGGTGGAGAGCTAAAATATGATGCAGAAAAAGACCTTTTCTTCGTAGAAACGAAACAATTAAATGGCACCTACATCCTAATGGATGAAATATCTGTAACAGGTACCGCCAATGTAGTAATGGCAGCAGTATTAGCCAAAGGTACTACCCAAATTTACAATGCAGCATGTGAGCCTTACCTTCAGCAACTTTGCAAAATGCTCGTTCGCATGGGAGCAAATATTAGTGGAATAGGCTCCAACTTGCTAACAATTGAAGGCGTAGAACAATTAAGTGGAACAGAACATCGTCTACTACCTGATATGATCGAAATTGGCAGCTTCATCGGCCTTGCTGCCATGACACAATCCGAAATTCGTATCAAAGATGTGCAAGTTGATGAACTAGGCATTATCCCTAATACATTTGAAAGACTAGGTGTGCAACTTGAAATTCAAGGAGATGACATCCTTATTCCAGAGCAAGAAGATTATGAGATTCAGACCTTTATCGATGGCTCTATCATGACTATTTATGATTCGCCATGGCCTGGTTTTACACCTGACTTGATGAGTATCATGCTGGTCGTTGCAACTCAAGCAAAAGGTAGCGTGTTAATTCATCAGAAGATGTTTGAAAGTCGTTTGTTCTTTGTTGACAAATTGATTGATATGGGTGCACAAATCATTCTTTGTGATCCACACCGTGCTACAGTAATTGGCCTAGGAAGAAAACATCAGTTACGAGGTATCAATATGACCTCTCCTGATATTCGTGCTGGTGTAGCCTTGCTGATTGCAGCGCTTTCAGCAAAAGGAAAGAGTGTAATCTCCAATATCAATCAAATTGATAGAGGATATCAAAATATTGACGCCCGACTTCAAGCCATCGGTGCAGATATTAGAAGAATTTAATAGCATACTAAATGATGATTTTATATAACGTAACCCTCAAGGTAGATCCGCAAATCCATGAAGAGTGGAAACAATGGATGTGCGAAGTTCATATTCCTGATGTCATGAGCACAGGCCTTTTTAAAGAATACAAAATGTGTAAACTATTAGGGTTGGACGAAGCAGATGGTATTACTTATGCCGTCCAATATTTTAGTGCCAGCATGGAAGATTTTGAGGAGTACCAAAGCAAACATGCTAAAAGACTCCAAACAGAACACATGAACCGCTATAAAGATCGTTATGTAGCTTTTCGTACCATGATGGAAGTCGTAAGTAGCTAAAAGCAATAGCGCCAATCAAATGTTTTGATTGGCGCTACTTTTTTATAAAACTTAGTCTAATAAATCTATAATACAGATTTTCCAATTTTACCCCACATTCGGAACAATAAAAATGCCGCTGCAGCGGAAATGATCGTCAAAGTAGCGGCTGTGCTCATATTTCCATATAGCCAATTCCCTGTAGCAAATAAAGCACTATAAACAAATACACAGCCCAAGATCATTGCCAAAATACCCGATGGTACACTCCATTTTTCGCCCTCTTCCTTAATATCCTCACCATCTTGCTTTGCTGCATCAATGATCTTTTGCCAACCTGGCCCTCCTGGCTGTATCTTTTTATAAAATGATCGCAAAGTAGCCTCATCCTCAGCTGGAGTCACCAACATACTCACCACCCAAACAATAGTCGTGATAAGTACTACAGTCGGAAACTGCCCCCACCCTGGCCAAGTATCTGGATACCAACCCAGAAATGCAAAGCCAATCGATACAATACCAGAAATAATCATTGCTGAAATCTCTGCCCATGCATTAATCCGCCACCAGAACCATCTCAAAATAAAGATCAAACCAGTTCCTGCTCCAAACATCAAAATGATATCAAATACCTGCTTCGCATTTTGCATATAAAATGCAAACAAGGCCGATAAGGACATCAAAATAACCGTAGAAACTCTTCCAGCCATTACTAATTCCTTCTCACTAGCATCTGGTTTTACAAACCGTGCATAAAAGTCATTCACCAAGTAAGAGGCTCCCCAATTCAATTGTGTTGAAACTGTAGACATAAATGCAGCAACTAAGGAGGCAACTACTAAGCCTAAAAGTCCATGTGGCAAAAATGTCAGCATGGCAGGATATGCTAAATCATGCCCAATCTTATCCTCAGATACATTAGGGAAAGCTTCTCTAATCGAGTCTAAATCTGGAAATACCACCAATGATGCTAAAGCCACTAAAATCCATGGCCATGGACGTAATGCATAATGAAGAATATTAAAAAAGAAAGTTGCTTTTATTGCATGATCTTCATTCTTTGCAGCTAACATACGTTGTGCAATATATCCACCTCCACCTGGCTCAGCTCCCGGATACCAAGAATTCCACCATTGTACTGCTAGCGGTATAATAAAGATCGAAATCAATAATTCTGTGTCAGAAAAATCTGGAACAATTGCTAATTTAGATTGAATGGCTTCATTCGCTACCAAAGCATTCAAGCCACCCACATCTGGATGATTCACTGCTACTACTGCTGCTCCAATCGCTCCAATCATCGCTATGAAGAAAAGAATAAAGTCGGTATAAATCACCCCTCTAAATCCACCCAAAGAACTGAAAATAACAGTAATCACCGCAGCAATACCAATGGTTTCAAACTTATTGAGCCCCAGCATGACTTCGCCAATTTTCATGGCGGCCAAACAAACCGCAGCAGTTGCTAGCACGTTAAAGAGCAAACCTAAGTACACAGACCTAAACATCCTCAAAAACCGTGCACCACCACCACTATATCGCAGTTCATAAAACTCAATATCTGTTAAAACTTCAGACTTTCGCCATAAGCGAGCATACACGAATACCGTCAACATCCCTGTCAATAGGAAGGCCCACCATACCCAGTTACCAGCCACACCATTCTGTCGAACGATATCAGTTACAAGATTAGGAGTATCCGTGGAGAAAGTCGTTGCCACCATTGACATACCCAATAGCCACCAAGGCATATTCCGGCCAGAAAGAAAGTATTCGGAAGTACTTTTTCCTGATTGTCGAGAGACATAAATCCCAATCCCCAAAGAGAGGGTAAAGAAGAAAATGATAAAAGACCAGTCTAAAGTCGTCAATTGCATGTTTTTCGTTTTGTTGGTTGTAAGTAGGCGTATAAAACTAGGTTAGCCCAATAACTCAAAGCCTAATTTAATGAATCCATTGGATATACTGAAGTAGAAATGGTAAACCAATCTGATTCTAGTATATCTAGATTTAGTAGACCTGAATTTCATCTACAAATAGCCATGCTTCATGTCCACCACCTTGTCGGCCTTCAGGGATAATACCATAACGATCTACTTTTACTTTTAGATATCGTCCAGTTGCCCCATTCGTGTCCAAGCTTAGCGTAACCACTTTCCCTTCTCCTTCCACAGCATTACTTTCTGCAATTGTTTTATAGTTCGTTCCATCAGAAGAAATAGAAACTTGTACGCCTTTCGGCAAATAAATCCACTGCCCATTACCTTGATAGAATCGAAGGTTTACTTTATTTACTTCATCTAGTTGCTCCAGATCAATGATTGCTTCAAAATCTTTTCCTTCGAAGCCTAGCCATTCTGCATCACCATAACGGACATTACTTCCTAAAACACCATTTACAATAGAGTGAATACCTCCTGCACTATACTTTTCCGCAGGTGGAGTAGTCAATTTAATTTTTTTGCCGGCAGCTTTATGCCAATCGAACTGCACTTCATAACTTCTTCCAAGTTTTTCGTCTTCATTAAAAGCAGCAACTTTATAAGTGGTTGATGCACCTACTTCTAATGGATTTGAATAAAGGGGACTTTCTAAAGTAGGCTCTGCCCCATCTGTTGTGTAACGTAAATTTGTTCCATCTGCTTCTGTGAAAAAGGAAATATTCACTCCATTTCCCGCATCTATTTCTGCTTTTGCATCAAACATATGCTCTGCTACATTCACCCCCATATCTTGCAAACGATCGGTATGAATGCGCATACGCTGTACAAAATCATCATAGTTTTTTTGCTCTTTTGGTAGCCATGCTATCTCCGCAAGCGCACAAGCACGAGGATAAGTCATGTATTCCACCTTATCTCCTGTTTTTATATACTC
Source organism: Saprospiraceae bacterium (assembly GCA_022448955.1). Classification (GTDB taxonomy): domain Bacteria; phylum Bacteroidota; class Bacteroidia; order Chitinophagales; family Saprospiraceae; genus JALEHC01. The sequence continues at coordinate 79,714 of JAKVCU010000053.1, read as the reverse complement.
TGTCCATACATTTCCCTGAACTCCTAGAATATATTTTTGCTGTTCTGAGGTTAATTCTTCTGGAGTCGGCTCATAGCTATAAACCTTTCGTAAAGGCAAAAAACCTCCAATGGCGAGCGGTTCATCCTCCGCTTGTGATTGATAATAATCGAAGTAACAATGAGAAGTTGGCGTCATAATTACATTGTGGCCCTGTTTAGCGGCAGCAATACCACCTTCAATTCCACGCCACGACATCACGGTCGCATTTGGCGCAAGCCCACCTTCCAAAATCTCATCCCAACCAATAATATCTCTACCTTTTGAATTGACAAATTTCTCAATACGCTTGATGAAATAACTTTGTAATTCATGCTCATCTTTTAAGCCTTCTTTCTTGATCAAAGCTTGGCAAAAGGCACTTTCTTTCCATCTATTTTTTGGACATTCATCTCCACCAATATGAATATATTTGCTAGGGAATAATTCCATAACTTCCGTCAAAACATCTTCTAAAAACTGGAAAGTCACTTCGTTGGGGCAATATACTTCATCAACTACCCCCCATTTAGTGCCTACCTCAAAAGGCCCTGGTGTACAGCCCAACTCAGGATAAGCAGCTAGGGCAGCGAGAGAATGCCCTGGCATTTCGATTTCTGGGATCACTTCCACAAATCTTTCTGTTGCATATTGTACAACCTCCTTAACTTCTTCTTGAGTATAGAACCCACCATAGCGTTGCCCATCAAACTGATGAGGTTGATCACTATAATGCCCTACTAATGTTTCTTTTCGGAATGCTGCAATTTGTGCTAGTTTAGGGTACTTTTTAATCTCTATTCGCCAACCTTGATCTTCTGTCAAGTGCCAATGAAAACGATTCATTTTATGATAGGCCAAGAGATCAATATACTTTTTAATAAAATCAACCGGAAAAAAGTGACGGCCCACATCTAGATGTAAGCCCCTGTAGGAATACCTTGGTGCATCTTTAATTTCCAAGGCTGGAAAATACAAATGTCCTTCTTTTTTCGTAGCTAATTGGCGTAAGCTTTGAATACCATAAAAAAGCCCTGCTGATGTCTTTGCTTTTAGATCAATTTTTTTTGCTGTTATACTCAACTGATAAGCTTCCGAAGCATCTATATTATCATCCAGATGAAGATGGACTTCATTCTGAGGTCCATTCAAACTAGCCGTTTGGGCAAAAGCTAAATATTCATTTTGATTATTTTCGATAAGGTTATCCTCTATGATTAGAGCCGTATTTGAACTCCATTCAAATTGGCCTTCCTTGGGAAGAAGCTCCACGGGAGCTGGAACGATGGCATAGGTATTTTTCATATTGGAAGTGGATCTTTCACTAGAACTACAAGCACTTAAAATCCAAATAGCAGTAAATAAAAAGCTTAATTTTTTCATAGTGACTAGGATAAAAAAAGAGGCGCATCATAAGGCATTTGTCTTAGGATACTAGACTTATGATACGACCCCCTTCGAAATGTATGAAACAAAAGTCAATAAAGTTTAATAACAGTCAGAGTGGCTAAAATCGCCACCTTCTAAAGGCTTCCATTGCCTCATATTCAGCTAAACCTAATTTTCTATACATCTGTGCGGTATCGCGATTGCGTTCTTCCGCTCTTTGCCAAAATTCACGTTCATCATCTCCGGGGAAAGGAGGGCTATCTTTTTGCGATTGATGCATAAAGATGGCTTTTCGTTTTCTTGCTACTTCTGTTGGGCTCAGTGGTACTGCCATTTCAATTTCATGGATACTCCACTCATGCCACGCACCTCTATACAACCAAAGCCAGCAATCTTTAGCCCATTTCTTTCCTTTCAGCCGCTCGAAAGCAGCAAAAATAGCATCTAAACAAACTCGATGTGTCCCGTGAGGATCCGCTAAATCACCTGCTGCAAATACTTGGTGAGGTTTCACCTCTTCCATCAACTGAACAATGATATCTACATCATTTTGTGTCAAGCCAAGTTTACGCCTTTTCCCCGTTTCGTAAAATGGTAGATCCAAAAAGTGGATATTTTCATCTGATAAACCACAAAATCGGGCACCAGCTCGCGCCTCTCCTCTTCTAATCAGTCCTTTAATTTTTCGTACTTCTGGAATATCGACTTGATCAGGATGTTTCGTTTTTAAAAATTTCAAGACTTTTGCAAAGTCTTTTCCTTTTTCCCCTTCTTCTTTTCCTTTCCCATTAAACTCATGCATAAATTCAACAAAGCGTAAAGCATCATGGTCATGCACTGCAATATTACCGGAAGTTTGATAAGCGACATGCACTTCGTGGCCTTGATCTACCAAGCGTAAGAAAGTCCCCCCCATAGAAATCACGTCATCATCTGGGTGTGGGCTAAATATAATGACCCTTTTCTTGGCAGGTTGAGCTCTTTCAGGGCGATTAGAGTCATCCGCATTTGGTTTGCCTCCAGGCCAACCAGTAATGGTATGCTGGATACGGTTAAAAACCTGAATATTTAAGCTATAAGCCGAAGAATAGTCCAATATTAAATCACTTAATCCATTTTCGTTGTAGTCATGATCCGTTAGCTTTAATACTGGTTTACCTACCTTTTCGGAAAGCCAAATAACCGCCTGACTAGCGAGCTCTGGATTCCAATTACACATACCTACAAGCCAAGGAGACTTCATGCGCGTTAACTCCTCTGCCGCTCCCTTATCGATATAGACCTTGACATTAGGGTGGTTTTGTAGGTAGGTTGCAGGGACTGCAGCTGTAATTGGCCCTTCCATGGCTTCTTTTACAATAGGTGCTTTATGCTGCCCCCAAGCCATTAAATAGATAGTCCGCGCCTTCATAATGCTACCAATCCCCATTGTAATCGCTCGATAAGGGACGTCTTCCTCTTGGCGAAAATCATTGATGGCATCTAATCTTGTTAGATTATCCAATCGCACTAAACGCGTTAATGAATTTTCCCATGAACCTGGTTCATTAAAACCAATATGCCCTGTGCGGCCAATACCCAACAATTGGATATCTATGCCACCTAACAAGTCGATCTTCTTTTCATAAGACTCGCAATAAGCTTGTACCTGATCCATTGGAATAGTGCCGTCTGGAATATTGATATTTTCCTTTGGAATATCCACGTGATCAAATAGATGCTCGTTCATAAAACGAACATAACTTTGCTGTGCATTAGGTGGCATTGGATAATACTCATCCAAATTGAAAGTGATTACATTTTGGAAACTTAGCCCCTCCTCTTTATGTAATCGCACTAATTCTTCATATACCTTTATTGGCGAAGAACCAGTTGCTAAACCAAGGACAATATATTCTCCTTCCTGTTGCTTTTGGCGAATAGCTAGTCCAATCGACTTTGCAATGTGGATAGAAGCATCCCTTGACTCTCCCCATATTTTTAGAGGGAGTTTTTCGAGTGATTTAAACTCGTATTTCAACAATTCATTTTGATGAGCCTTTAACATGCTTGTCATAAATGATTATAATTTTCAAATAAATGATTTAATTACTCTCCGCTTTCAGTTGATATTCCTCCCCTTGCCACACTAAGGAAGCTGCACCAAGTAGAGCTGCATTATTAACACCCAATGCAGAAGTTCGAATACGAACTCTTCCTTTATACATATTCAGTAAGTTTTCTTCCATACTCCTGAGTGTTGGTTTAATCAGAAGAATACCTGACTTTGACAATCCTCCTGTTAAGATGATCAACTCTGGTTCCAAGTAAGCGACGATATCTGCTAGTTTCCTACCGAGGACTTTTCCTGTTTCTTCGAAGGCCATAATTGCTATTCGATCATCTTGCTGAGCAGCATCAAAAATATCTTTAGAAGTTAGGCGTTCATAGCTTGTTTTGCGTAAAACACTTTTGTGCAAGGTTGTCGCCATCAATTCAAAAACTGTTCTTTTTAAGGCTGTTGCCGAAACGTACGTTTCCAAACATCCTCTTTTTCCACAGCCACAACTTCTTCCATTAGGCACAATTGTAGTATGCCCCAACTCTCCTGCCAATCCATTTGCTCCTTTCGCTAATTGGCCATTGACCATAACGCCACAACCAAGACCTGTACCAAGTGTAAGAAGCACAAAGTTTGGAACACCGACTGCCGCACCGAAAAGATACTCTCCTAGCGTTGCTGCATTACTATCTTTTATAAGATAAGTGGGTAAGCCATATTGTCTTTCAAAAATCTGAACTATCTCTACACGATCTGAAAAGGGGAGATTGGCAGGGTTTTCAATGATACCCTCATTCTCATTACAACTCGGTGCACCAATTCCAATACCCAATAGTTGATAATCCTGCTTAATTTGTTTTAATAAATTGCCAATAGCCAAGAATAAACCTTGAAAAAAAGCGGATTCATTGTGAAACTGCTGTGTTGGCACGGTATCGGATGCAATGATGTTACCTCCGTATGCAATAAGTGCCATTTTGGTATTTGTACCTCCGATGTCTATACTTAGGGCTAAATCCACATGCTCTCTTCTAAAAGTGTTCAACAATTTGATGATCCCCACAAATAGGAGTATATCAATTTGAAGCTAAGATAATCAAAAAAAATGATTCCGTGTACGCACACAATGTGTTTTTTTGTTTTTGTGTTCGTACACACAAAAAAATATTAACTTAGCGTACAGAACAACCAACTTTTATTTGGCTTAATTTCATTTCAAAGCATTCAACACTTTATTATGATCCACGTTTCTAACGGTGTTGCTTGGTAGTTTAAACGATTCAAAAGGTACGATATGGAAAGAAGAATTCGGATTAAAGATATCGCAGAGAAAGCAGGAGTGTCAACAGGAACCGTTGACCGAGTCATCCATAAACGAGGGAATGTTTCACCAAAAACAAAGCAAAAAGTAAAACAGGTCATGGAGGAATTGGGCTACGAGCCTAATATCATTGCCAGTATGTTGGCCTATAATAGAGTATTCAAAATTGCCGCCCTACTACCTGATTATCATGTAGACCCTTACTGGCAGCAACCCAAAATTGGGATAGATAAAGCTATTGAATCGATTAAGCACTATGGCGTAGAAGTCATTCCCTTTTATTTTAACCTTTTTAAAGCAGAAGAATTTAGCCAGCAAGCCAATAACATTTTGGACCAATCAAAAGAATTTAGTGGTGTGCTCCTAGCTCCTCTTTTCTTGAAGGAAGCGAGTGAATTGCTTAAGCAATGTAGCGAAAAGCATATCCCTACGGCTATGATCAACACCAATATCGAAAATAGCGAAAGCTTGTGCTACATTGGGCAAGATTCCTACCAATCTGGCGTATTAGCGGGCAGGCTTATCGATTTTGGTTGTGATAAAGTAGATACAACCTTAGTACTCAACTTAGCAAAAGGGGTCACTAATGCCAAACACTTATTGGATAAAGAAAGAGGTTTTCGTGATTATTTTAATAGTCTTCCTGAAAAGGAAATTACTGTCCTCAAAAAAGATTTTGAAGATTTTACAGATGATGCCAAATTATCCAGATTCTTAAAAACTATCTTTGAACAACACCCCAAAACAACTGGTATATTTGTAACGAACTCGCGTGCATATAGAATTGCAAAATGTTTACAACTCATAGGAAAGAAAGAAGTGAAAATTGTCGGCTATGATTTACTAGAAGAAAACCTACAATACCTGAGATCTAATGATATCAGTTTCCTTATCAATCAAAATCCAGTGCAACAAGGCTATTTTGGGATCATGAATTTGGTGAATCATCTATTACTAAAAAAAGAAATTGATCCTTTACAATACCTTCCATTAGACATTGTCGTCAATGAGAACGTAGAATATTATCTAAAAAGAGCACTAGAGTTTTCGATTGTTGTCTAGTCCAAAGGGTGCATTTGCCGTAAGGCTCATTCGTTCCTTCGTCAGTGGGCAGGTGAAGTCCAATTGATAGGCATGTAAGGCTATTTGCTTTTCAGCAAATGCTTCTACGGCACCATACTTTGCATCCCCTACAATAGGGCAGTCTATTTGCGCAAGCTGTGCACGAATTTGATGAAAGCGACCTGTAGCTGGTTTTATTTCGAGCAATGCATTTGAACGATCGTGATTTAGGACTTTGTAGTTTAATACCGCTTGTTTCGTCTGCGGCTTTTGTGTTGTATGTAGAATGGCTTTTTTATTTTTTTGGTCTTTTTCTAACCAATTGATCAACTCCCCTTCCCTATTTTCAGGAATCGCTTCGGTCAAAGCATGGTATACTTTCTCCACAGAACGCTCACTAAACTGCTGGTTCAATTCTTTTAGCGCAAGCTTCTTCTTAGCTAAGATCAACACCCCTGAAGTTACACGGTCCAACCTATGTACAATGCCAAGGAAAGGCTTTTTTACTGTACTCTCAAGATACTCCCATACTAAATCTTCTATAGTTGGCGACTCGAATGGACTTTTTTCTACAATAAGTCCTGCAGGCTTATTGATAGCGACCCAAAAACGATTTTCTGCTATGATTGAAAGTTTCACTTATAAATTTGATCTTTTGAAACAACTAAGGTATGAAGTAGAAATCTTCACTTACCACTAAAGTAGTTAATTCTACTGTATGGCCATCAGAGTCTTTAGTATAAATAGAATGGAAAAGTCATGATCTTGAATTTCAATGCCTAAGGTTTCTTATCTGGCTTTTGCTTTCGCAAAATTTTCAGCATCTACCTTAAATGCAAAATGATCAATTTTGATAAAATCTTTTTTCCCAAGCGGAATAGATTCTTCTGTTTTCATAGGAAAAATTGCTACGCCAAACTTTCCTTGCATCATGAATATTGGAAATGGCCCCCATTCTTCAAATTGATACTTCTGCATACCTAATATACGCTCTTACCATTCCACGGAAGTGGAAAGATCCGCTACTCTAATAGCCACATGATCTAAAAAGGCTAGTTCAATATTGGGTAGATGAGACTTCTTCTTTGACATCGTCCTTCTTTAAAAGACTTAATTCTTGATTTACTAGGATCGCCAAAATGATAAAGAAAAATGAGCCAATCTTATCTGTTTCTACCAAATCATTGATCAACAACAAAGATAGAATAACTATAAAGGAGAGAATTCCTGCCATCACCATCCACTGCTCTTCTTTGCCTGGTATTTGATGATACATCCGTTCAGCTGCTAAAAGGCTATAAAATACTAAAGCTACAAAAATCAACATACCTGGAATTCCTTGTTCTACTGCCAGCATTAGGTAATAGCTATGAATTCCTGATTGTTCGGGATTATCACTCACATATGTTTCAAAACTTCGTACTGTATATCCTTTATAGAAAAAGTAGAAATTTCCTGGCCCAAAGCCAATCAAAGGCTCTGTATTAATCATATTAAAACCTGCCACCCAACGATAGACTCGTTCCATTGTAGAGATATCTTCTAGTTGATAAGTTGCCTCTACAAGATTGTTAAAATCCGTATGTGCTACCGTAGTTTCATAATTTGGAGCAAACTCTAAGTAAGTATTATCTTTTGCTAAGTAATTTAAACCAGCCACAACAACAATTACAGCAGCAACTAACACATATTTTGTCAAACGCCAACGAATAATATAATAGGCTCCGATAGCAATAAATACAGCTAAATAGGCTGCTCTTGTATAAGATAATTGAATAGCGGCTAACATAATCAATATCGACCCCACTAATAACCACCATTTAAAACTATATGTGGGATAAAAATATCTCCAAAACCAAAGAATGGGTATAAATACGGCCATGATGGCAGCATAGGTCACGTGATTACGGTAAAACGGATGCAAAACTTGGTAAATAGTATCAAAAGCAAAACCTAGCGTGGCATGTTTTACAATAATGATTAGTATCGTTAACATCAAAGGAATAAAAATGCACCACAAAGCGGTAAGGTAATCTTTATAATTCCGAAGAATGATAGTCGTCAAAAAGAAGAAAGTACAGATATACCAAGTTTTTGCCAACATAAATTTAAAGGATACTATAACATCATGGGATGTTATAGTGGAAAAAAAGCCCCAAGCTACATGCAATAGCAAAAGTAGGGTAATCGGATGTTTAAGTACTTGTGAGTCAAATTTGGACTGCGGAGAAAAAAAATATACCAAAAATACAAACATCAAGCCCACTATCAAGGGCTCTGTTGGTAAATCAGTACTCAATCCATTCGGAAGAAAAATTTCTGTAGATAATGGGATACAGAATAGTAATAGATAATATACCTTACTAAAGTCTACTACTGTAAGAAATACTAACAGCAAAAAAGGAGGAATAGCAACTAAGTAGTATTGCTCAGAAGCTATCGCTGTTAATAAGGAAAGTAACACGGTCAAACTAAACCAGTGAACTAGCCGTGTTGTCGTATCATTTGGAAGTAATATGTCTTTAATTCTACTTCGCATTTAGCAGTTCCTTCCAATTAATATCTCTATAAGTTTCAAATAACAATACACCAAATACAGTAAAAATAAATACCAACAAAGTAGCTCCGATTACAATCAAACTACGCTTTGGCCATGATTTGACCACTGGTACTCGAGCTTCTTCTACTAGAATGATTGCTGATCCTTCTGCATTGTAAGTCGCTTCGCTTTTCTTCAAGTTTTCAATTTGTTCACCTAAGGTTTGATTCGCTTCTAAGTATTGCTTATGAACAATATCTACATGGGCTGTCCCATCATTAAACAGAGTCAGTTTCTCTCTTAACAATTCTACCTCTTTTCGAATACCCGCTACTCTAGTTTCTGTAAATCGAATAGTATCCAGACGAATACCTTTGGTTGTCTTCATAGCCTCTAACTTAGCAGCCTCCCTAGTCAGTTTTGCTTCTGCAGAAGAGAACTGTGCAGGTAGTAATTCTGTCTGAGCTTCCACATTATAGATACCATATCGTTGCCGCAATGATTTAAGGGTATCACCTAGCACTCTTACTTTAGTCTCGTTATCTACAATATTTTCTCTTAAAGTTGTTATTTTCCTTTTTTGTACTGAACGAATAAGCTGTAAAGCCATTTGGTCAATTCTTTCACGAACAGCTTTAGTCATCGCTGCAGCCAATGCTTTATCTTCATCTTCTATAGAAAGGACAATAGCATCTCTTTTATCTTTTTCTACATGGTATAGACCTCTAAAGCGTTTTTCAATGCGGTAAGGCGATTTCGACAATTCAGGGTTGATATCATAATGTGTATATAGATCAAAGGAGTCCACCATAAATTCGACCAATTCACCTGATTCAGCAATGGTTAATATACGGTCGATATCTTCACCTGTACCATAGTTGTATACTTTAAAATTTCCTTCTGGGAAAAAAGCTTCCATACTAATTCGATCTGGGCTTGCGGCCAAAAACACAGTAGAAGACTGAAAATAAACAGGCAATAGAAGTGAGATTAATGCACTACCGATAGCTGTTGCTAAACAGGCATATAAAATCTGTTTTCTCCATTTTATAAGAATCTTTAAAATTCCAAGCAGATGGTATTGATTTTCCATTAATATGGTACTGTATTTTGAGAATGTACTAACACATTTGTGTTTTCGTCCAAAACAAAATTGACAATTAGCTGTATGAACTCCGCAAAAGTAGGAAAATCATTTTACTCTCTAAGCTTTTATTCCTACTACTTATCTAGTCCGAACCAATTCTATCAATTGTACCAAATCAATAAGCTTAAATAAGATGGCAAGAATTATCCCTAAACCCAAACAACTAACAAAACGGTAAATCCATCTCCAATCTAAGTAACCACAACACCAATACATCATTGCATAAGAAACGATCATAAATAAGAGCATCCGTATGATCATATCCGTCGCGAAGCGTAATTTCAGTTCCTGCTTAGCTAAGAACAATTGTGCAAAAAAGACCAGTCCTTGTGTAATACAAGATGCGATAGCCGCACCCAATGCTTTTGATTCAGGGATGAGTATCCCATTTAAAATAACATTTAAAAATACACCAATTAGAAAGATAACATTCATTTTCATTAAGCTTCCATTCGCAGTCAGTAAAGTGCCATAAACAGTAGAACCTGCCATAGCCAAAAAACTAATCATCAAATACCCTAAAATTTTCCCAGAATAAATACTTCCATGATCATATAAACTAACCATAATTTCCTCCTGAAAAAACAATATGGCAAAGGTTAAGCTGACTGCTCCTGCTCCTATGAATTGAAAACTAAATCTTACCAAAGGTGCTACAGATTCACCCTCTTTGATCATTTTTGAAAACATAGGTAAGAGCAAGGTCGCAAACAAAAAAGCGAACATATTACTCGCCTCTAATAAGCGAAATGCAGATGCATAAATATCTGCTTCTAATAGGCCATCACTCAACATCCGTTCAATCATTACCCCATCAATTCTAGTGTAAAGTGTCATCAAAAAAACCACTAAGGCAAATGGATAACTTTTCTTTAGAATCAATAATAAAAAGGCTGGATGAAAATGGAAGCGCAGGCGTTTTATATGCTTACGCACAATAATAAAAGCAATTAGTGCTGTAATGCTAAGCGTAATTGTTTGCGCATAGACAAACCACCAAATTTCAAATTGCCCCTGAAACATAGGCGCCCAAAGCAGGAATCCACAGATGATAATCAATAATAATCGATCCAAAATGGATATCATACTATCTACCCAGTACATGGCCAATCCAGATATATTAGATCGAAAAAAGAGTATTAAAGAACTTAACACTTGATTGATCGTGATCAGTAATAGGAATGGATAAATATCAAAACTATAATTTCCAACGTAGGCAGATACCAATACCACCAAAAGATAAACTACTGCTAGCAGACCTTTTAGTACCAAGATATTAGGAAAGTACTTATCAAGTAATTGATTGTACTGAGCGATATTGCGATTATTAAAATTTTGAATCCCAAAATCATTAATAATCTGAAAAAGATATGTAAAGTTAAACAAGGCAAAATACAAGCCGTAACTCCCATCATCTACAGCATTCTGTACCCCTCGATCAATGCCAAACAGGTAAAAAGGCTTTACCAAAAGATTGACAAAAATCAGAAATATAATGTTCTTCAGAAAGGTACGATTCATACTCAAAACGCTTAATTACGATTTCTTTTGCATCACCATAAAATACTCATTCCCCATTCGCGGAGGAATAGAATTATAACAATTTTCCAAATAAATTATATCAAAGATCTCTTCAAAGTAAGATTGATATTCTGTTAGGCTTCCGCCAAATGGACGACCACGAGCCAAATCTAATGGATGTTTAAATAAAAGCCCAACCAGTTTCCCATTCATTTTCAACAAACGGTGCATTTGTGCAGCGTATTGCTTTCTTCGTGCTGGCTTTGGTTCTAATGCGCAGAAAAAAGTTTGTTCTACGATAATATCATAAGTAGCCTCCTGACTAAAAAAATCGCCGTGGAGCAGTTGATCTACTGGAAAATCAGGAACTCTTTTTTGAAAAGCATCTAATGGAGGACGAGCTATATCTAGAACATGAACATCTTGAAAACCCTGTTGAAAAAGATATTCCGCTTCATAAGCATTTCCAGCCCCTGGAATTAAGATTTTGACATCCTTATTTTCTAACTGATCGAAATATTCTTTTATTGGAGTGGAGGGATAGCCTATATTCCAACCTGTACGTCCTTCTTCATATCTTTTAGTCCAATATGCTTGTAGATTTTCCATTTCTTTTGCGCTTTTAGGAAGTATAAATATGTTAATAAAAACCCTAGATGAACACCCGTTGTTTCATAGTTTGGCTAGAAACAGCAAATTTTTAATTTAGAGCAAATTTTAAGCATGAATTTATTGTATCTGCATGGCTTTAATGCTGATGGTGGAGGATTTAAGTATGATCGTTTGCGCAAAGCGTTTAAGCATGCAACTGTTTTATCGCCTGACCTACCTGCCCATCCTATGGAAGTGGTTCAAATCGTAGATACGCTGATTACAAAACAAACAGGCCCGACTTATTGCATTGGAACTTCCTTAGGGGGGTTTTATGCTTACTACTTCTCCGCAAAATACAATTTGCCTTGCTTTTTATTTAACCCCTCTCTCCGGCCACATGCCACCCTACATAGAGGAATAGGCACATGGACGACCTTCCAGAAAGGACGCACATATATCTTTCAAGAGGCTTACTTAGCGGATTTAAAAAGACTAAAAGAAGAAGCAGAAAAGAATATCAAAGAAGAACGTCTCAATTTCTTTTTAGCAACAGATGATGATATCTTAGATTTATCCGATATCCCTACGCTTTATCCCAATGCAAATACACTAGAGTGGTACGATAATACAGGGCATAGCTTTAGCCGTTTTCCAGAGGCCTTAAAAAAGGTAAAAGAGATTTTGCTTGCTGATTGATAATGCTTGGTTGTCCAGATAGTCATCGTGGAGTTGCAGATTCTTGGCTGTTGGAAATAATGCTATTTAGGCATTCAAAAACCAACAACTAATTTGGTCCTCTCCGGTGTCGGCTTAAACGGTTTCTATGTAATCGTTTAAATTGCTCAAACTGCTCGGATGTTAATAACTCCTTTAGATCACTAAAATGATCTGCAATTTGAGTGGCCTGTATTCGTTCTAAATCTGCAATTTGATCCAAGTGCTTTTGCTTAGCCTCTGCCGTCATATTTGCCGTTTCAGGCAAATCCCCTCTGAGTTTTCGGAGCTGTTGCCTATTCCCTTGCATAAGCTTCTGATGCTCTTTTATGAGCCCGACAAATTGCTTTGATTGCTCCTCTGACAAGTCCAAGTTGTGCTTTAAGTGCTGAACCATTCGCTGAGGGTTAGGCCTTGGTGGTCTTGGCCTAAACACCATAAAACTTACCAACACCAAATTCAAAATGATTAAAACTATAATCATTACATTCGACCAGTTTTTTGATGTGCGCTTACTCATGGTCTAGTTATTTGAATAATCATAGTAATATATACGTTCATTCTCTTCTATCTCATACACACTTGATATTTCCGCAGAAAGATCTCCTTCATCTACTTGAAAACTTTGATAAACCACAGTCGCGTTTAATATAATCATAACTGCAGCTAAGACTGGTTTCCACGCCCAAAAGCGTTGTACTTCTTTATCATCATCGGCTTCATTACGCAATTGCTGCTGAATCCGAGTATACATAAATGGGTTAGATTCATAACGCTCTTTTCCATAATAATGGAGCGCTTCCTCTATCTTCTTTTCTATCTTTTTGTCCTGGTGCTTCATAAACGTTCGAATTTAAGTCAAGTAATAATTGGAGTAAAAATACTTCAAATGCTTTTTCATATTCTTGCTCGCACGATGAATGAGTGATTCAATAGCCGAAACACTAACTTCCATAATTTCGCTCATCTCGGTGTAAGACAATTCTTCATACTTACGTAAAACGAAAGCCGTGCGCTGATTCTCTGGCAATTTTGCTAAAGCTTGTTCGAGCGCTTTTTTCACCTCCTCATTCTCCATATTCTGTTCTGCACTTCTATAGCCATGATCTTTAAAGTCCTTTTCTTTTTCCTCTCTAAATCCAAAAAATATGCTCACTTTATTAATCTGTCTTTTCCGTTTTTTATGGTTGACGAGATTAATAGACTTATTCACTGCTATTCTGTATAACCATGTAGAAAGTTTTGAATTACCTTTAAATTTCTGAATCGATTGAAAAACTTCTACAAAAACGTCCTGCGTCAACTCCTCTGCCTCCGTTTGGTTTTGCACAAATCCCATGCATACGCTACCAATCATCTCTTGATATTGGCCAACGAGTTGTTCAAAGGATTTTTCGTTACCCTTTAACAAACCAGCAATGAGATCGTTTTCGTGCATAGGTTTTGGATGAATATTCTAAAGCTTAGACTTCATTTGACAATTAAACTTGTGCAAGTACCATTATTTTTTTCAAAAAAATAAGTCTGCCCGAAATTAATCGAACAGACGTATTTTTGATTATTGATTTTTGGTATCATAGTTATTAGTTAAAAATGCAATGGTGTATGGAGCACATACTACCATTAAGCGTTAACTAGTATACTATTCACTATAATCACTGCTTCAACACCTTAAAGTACCAAACCTTTTCAGCATTTCTTACCGATAATAGGTAGGTCGCTTTCGCTAAATCTGCTGTACCTTCTAGCCATACTAAATGCTCGCCTTGTCCTAAATCAACTTGCTGTTGCATCACTTTTTGACCATGGATCGTAAATAATTCTATTTGCAAACGCTGATTGCTGGCTAAGTCAATCTCAATAGCTAGTTGGCTGGAGAATGGATTTGGCCATACCTTCAAAGCATGCACATCATACGTAGGTTCGAATGTATCATTGATCGAATCAATCGTTACACTAATAAAGATAGAACAACCTGCTGCATCCATTGCCTCAATCTCATAATCGCCTGCTGGAAGACCAGTGAAAACATTTTCTTCTACAAATGGCCCACCATTAATAGAATACATGAACGGTGAATTCCCAACTGTAGGGACTAAAGTGAAGCCACCTCCTTGTCCGTCAATATCATCGATAATATTGGTTATATCGACACTAACTTCTTCTGGCTCTTCCACTTCAATAGTAGTGATTGTTACGCAGCCATTGGCGTCTATTACCTCTCCTTCATAAATACCTGCACCAAGATTATCAAATCCTCCAAACTCACTTTCTTGGTTGTCTAGGAAGAAGATGTATGGTTCAACACCACCACCTGCAAATAACTCGACTGATCCATTTTGATCACCAAAACATTGCACAAACTGGATGATATCCCAATCTAATTGCAACTCTTCTGGTTCTTCTACACTCACGTCTAATGACGCTACACAGTCATTTTCATCAATGACATTGATCACATAATCACCACTACTTAGGTTAGAGAATATGCCATTATCATTCGTCTGATCATCTAGTTCAAATGTTAGGACACCTGTCCCGCCATTTGCCGAAAGGCTAATGGAGCCATCCGTATCACCAAAACATAATACATCTTGCACATTAGCTACTGCTGTAATTGCAGTTGGCTCTTCAATGCTCAACTCATAAGCTTGTGTACAATTGTTGGCATCTGTAATAACCCCTAGATAGGTACCAGCTCCTAAGCCTTCAAAAGAACCTGTTTCATTTACTACATTATCTAGCATGTAAGAATAAGGAGCCGTTCCACCATTCGTTACTACTTGAACAGCTGCATTTTGATCACCATTACACAACAAATCTGTTGTAATCTCAGGTGTTACGCTTAAAACATCTGGTTCTGTAATTTCGAAGGCATAAGTACTTTGACAAGCGTTTTCATCTATAATACTTGCTTCATAATTACCCGCACTTAAACCATCGAAAATCCCTGTATTATTCGTTTCTCCATTTAGTGTAAACGAAATGATACCTGCGCCTCCTGTAGCAAATAATTGTACGACTGCATCGGCATCACCATTGCAAAGTAGTGGTAAAACAGCATCCAGACCTACCTCAATAGCTGCTGGCTCTTCGATAGTAAAAACCATTGTATTTTGACAGCCTTCCCCATCTGTTACCTCTACTAGATAATTCCCGGCAGTTAAATCTGTAAAGATGCCATTTGTATTAGTTATTCCATCGAGCTCAAAATTGTAGTCACCTGCTCCACCATTTGCAATCACTTGAATGGTAGCAGTACCTTCTCCTGCACATAGTATCGACTGAGTTTCTTCAACATTTAAAACAATGGGTGCAGGATCTTCAATTATATATTCTACGCTAGAAGTACAGCCTATCTCATCAGAAACCATGACCATGTATGTTCCCTCTGTCAAGCCATCAAATGTACCCGTATCGTTAGACTGTCCATTCAAGCTATATGTAAATACGCCATTTCCGCCAGTTGCCGTTGCCACAATTGCGGCATTGGCATCGCCATTACAACCATTTTGTGCCGTTTGTTGAACATCTAGAAGTACTGGTTCTGGCTCTTCGATACTTAGATCAATAGTTATTTCACAACCATTAGCATCTGTAATTTGAATAGAGTAATCACCAACATCCATATTAACAAAGAAACCATCCGTATTTGTTTCTCCATTCATCTCAAATTGATAGCCAGGTGTGCCTCCTTCAGCCGTTAGAGAGATACTTCCATCGCCTTCTCCATTACAACTCACATCATCTAATTTGATAATAATTCCTGTTAGTACAGTTGGCTCTTCAATATTTGCCTGTACGCTAGCCGTACAGTTATTGGCATCTTCTATCACAATTTGATAAGTTCCTACACTAAGATTTTCGAAAACACCTGTTGTGTTGGTTTCATTCCCCAACGTATAGGTGATAGGCCCAGTTCCACCAGAACTTACAGCCATAATCATACCATCACTTTCGCCATTACAACTTACATCTGTTTGGCTTAAAGTAGAAACAGCAAGTTCAGCAGGTTCTTCAATCGTAAAATCAAGCGTAGACTGGCAGTTATTAGCATCTACAACACTAGCTGTGTAATCGCCTGCACTTAGGCCATCAAACTGGCCTGTAGTGTTCGTTTGATCACTCAGTGTAAATTCATAATTACCTGCCCCTCCATTTGCCGAAAGGCTAATGATGCCATTTGCATTACCATTACAATTCACATCGATTTGCATAGTGCTCATAAGAGAAAGCTCAGTAGGTTGCTCAATATCTATCTGCAAAGAAGTAGAGCAATCATTAGCATCCGTCACTATAGCCGTATAAGTTCCTGCACTTAGGCCATCAAAAGATCCATCCGTATTATTTTGTCCATTTAATTCATATTGATAGCCAGCTATGCCACCATTTGCCGAAAGGCTTACTGCTCCATCTGAATCACCATTACAACCTACATTCGTTTGGGCTGTATTCTCTAAAGTCAATGCCTCCGGTTCTGTAATGCTTATTTCAATGCTACTTGAACAATCATTAGCATCTGTGACTTCTACTATATAATCACCTGCACTTAAATCACTAAAATTGCCATTGGAGCTACTGTTTCCATTAATTGCAAAGGATAAATCGCCTGTTCCACCATTTGCGCTTACGCTAAATGCCCCATTTGAATCGCCTGCACAAAGCAAGTTTGTTTGGCTATCTATTGTAATTGCGATAGCACTAGGTTCTTCGATCGTTACATCTACTGTTGTTTGGCAAGCATTACTGTCTTCTACAACAAATTGATAATCACCCGCACTTAAATCAGAGAAGGTATTGCTATCTTGGAAATCTACTCCATCTGAAGAATACTGGTAATTGGGACTGCCTCCTGCAGCTAACAAAACTACTTCTCCAGTATTCCCCCCTGCACAATCTAAGTCTATCTGATCGCTCACATCCAGATTCAATGCTTCAGGCTCAGTAATCGAGAAATTATAAGATGAAATACAATTGTTATTGTCTTGAACATAGGCTGTATAATCACCAGGGCCAAGACTATCAAAAGTGGCATTAGTTTGGTAATCGATTTGATCTAAAGAGAAAGAGTAATCTGGTATTCCACCAGTTGCACTCAGTGTAATCGTACCATTATCTTCATCAAAACAGTTAATGTTACTTAAGGTATCGTTCTCCAGAACCAATTCGTCGGGTTCTTCAATCGTCAGTTCACCAGTCACCAAACAAGCATTAGCATCTTGTACTTGATAGGCATAAGTTCCACTAGGCAAATCTGTGAATACATTTACTGGCGTAAAGGGGCTTCCATTTAAGCTATACTGGTAGAAATTACCGGGGAAAGGTATTCCACCAAATGCATCCAAAGTAACACTTCCATCCGCATCACCAAAACAGCTTACATTGATTTGAAAATCAGTAAATGCGGTTATTAAAGGGGGTTCTGAAATTATTACATCGATATTAATTTGACTCCCTGCCGAGTCAAAAATAGTGATCGTATAAGTACCTGCAAGTAGCGCCTGAAAAGTGGGAGAGCTTTGTGGAGGGCCACTATTTAGTGCATAAGTATAAGGCGAAATCCCCCCTGTAACATCAACGGTTACGCTTCCACTAGATTCGCCAAAGCAAAGTGCATCTGACTGCGTCAAAATACTTGCTACCATTGGAACAGCTATACTACATTTGATAGATGCTGCATTTAAGAGGCTCGATCGAGAAGTATTCAAAATTTGACGCATGTAAGCTCCTTGATCAGGACTAAACATGATCATACAATTATCATTCACATAATCCATATAGTTCATAAACATATCACCGCCATTACCACAACTTGGACTAGGATGATTGGGGCAACCAAAGTTTTCATTATCCTGTAATGGCGTATCAGCTATACCATCATCCGCTCCACAGCCTCCATTACGCCATATATGTCGTAAACCTAAGTAGTGTCCTACTTCATGGGTTGTTGTACGTCCAAGGTTATAGGGGTTAAGTGTTGCATAGCCTGGTCCTCCAAAAGTGCTGGTACGGATAACGCACCCGTCTAACACGGCATTAGGTAGGCCTGTGGTAGAAGGTAAATAAGCCCACCCAAGAGGGCCAATATTAGGATCTACCCAAAGGTTGAGGTAATCACTCCTTGGCCATCCTGTAGCTTGTTTTAGGCTAAATTCACTATTGGACATCGACTGGTTAGTAGCATAACGAGTAACACCATCTGTGGGATTCCCATTAGGGTCAACACTAGCTAGGCAAAATTCAATTTCGGAATCTCCTGCATTAAAGACATTAGGAACACCTGAAACATCTGCATTCAATGCACGAAAATCTTCATTCAGTACATCAATTTGAGATAAGATATGATCCATAGATAGATTATTGCCAGTCCCTACTGCTTGTCCAGAAGGATGCAGGATAATCACATGAACAGGAATAGTGATAATATTGACAGAAAGCTTATGAACAGGACCATTTTCATTAAAATCTTTAAACCCTTGTTCAATGGATAATTCAAAATCTGGGTTCATCCCAAAATAGGCCTGCATTTTTTCATCACTATGGCAGCGATGAGGTGTTTGGGCATTCAATTGCCATATAAAAATCATTAATAAGGAGATCATCAAAATTTTGAGAGCATTCATACAAAATGGATATTTTAAGTTGCTAATTGGCAATTTGGTGTTGTTAAGTAGTTTGCCAGAAACCGTACCTGCCAGCAGGCTGGAATTGGTACAATAAAATTTTAGTCACAGGCTGAAAGATTTTTACTTTCGTTCAAAAATCATGCGCAACTTTACTCTTGTCAATTACTTATAATTTTCGAATGAACAATTTTATTGTATCTGCAATCTTGTCTAAGCTTTCAGTTTTATAACCTTATCATTTGCAACAATAGGAGAGGGAGCGTTCATAAATACAATTAGGTATAGAGGGATGAGTGTTGTTTGTTGAATCGTGCGATCAATTTCAATAGAAAAGTTGAAACTCCAGCTGGTAGGCCAAATATATGTTGGCTTTTACGATACAAATATAAAAGAAAAGAGGCTTCCTTGCAGGAAAGCCTCTTATATACTTTAATTTTTCTTATGTTTTTTAGTTTACTCGGGTTTTATTCTGGTTCGAATCCAAGAACGATATTAAATCTACCCAGTTCTTTTATTGGCAGGTCACCTGGTTTATCAAAACCGATACCATAATCGAATCCAAGTACTCCAAACATAGGGAGGAATACTCTTAAGCCAATTCCTACAGAACGTTTGAGGTCAAATGGATTAAAATCACGGAAGCTTCTCCAAGCATTACCCCCTTGTGCAAAGGCGAGCACATAGATGGTTGAACTTGGATTTAAAGAAAGAGGGTACCGTAATTCAACAGTAAATTTATCAAACACCGGTGTAGAAGATTGACCGCCTGTTCGTGGGTCAATATTGGCTTCTAAATCTGACACATCATACCCCCTTAAGGAGATAATATCTACCCCTGCAAAACCAAATTGCTGATTATTTATACCGTCGCCTCCTAACTGAAAACGTTCAAAAGGCGATGTTCCAATTCCTCTATTGTAAAAGCCTAACATACCGATCTTGGCTTGGGCTTTTAATATTAAGTCGCCTGCAATAGGTGTATACCATTCTGCATCGAAGCGCCATTTGTGATATTCTAGCCAGCGGAAACGCTCTGAGGCAGGCAGATCTTCATAGTTTTTGTTATTAAACCATGAATAAGGTGGAGTGAGCTGTACAGAAAGGGAAATCCTAGAACCATTCTTAGGGAAGATTGGGTCATTGATTGTTGTGCGGGCGATCGTTTGTTTTATACTGAAGTTATTGTAATTACCCACTGAAACTAGGTTTCCATCACTGTCTTGGAATAATCCTCTAGCCCAATTGTTCAAAGATAGCGTCTGGATATTAATAGCAGTACTAGATATAAAGTTATCATCAGGCCACTTCAGACGAGTACCTAAACTAACAGAACCTTGAATGATATTGAAGCTTTGGTAAGTAGTTGTTCCTCTCTGCCCGAATGCAAAGCGGTTATAAAATCCAGAAACCGTGAATGAATTAGGTTTTTTCCCTCCTAACCAAGGCTCTGTAAAAGAAACATTATAAGACTGGAAGAAATCACCATTGGTCTGTGCTCTTAAGGACAAGCGCTGGCCATCCCCTTGTGGTAGTGGGTGCCAAGCTGATTTATTGAATATATTCCTCAACGAAAAGTTATTAAAGGAAACCCCAAGTGTACCAATCACCCGACGATTTCCTCCCCAGCCAGCTGATAATTCTAGCTGATCGGAAGGTTTTTCTTCCACGGCATATTCAATATCCACAGAACCACGCTGTGGGTTCACTGGAGTATTAATACCTAAAGATTCTGGATTAAAGTATCCTAGATTAATAATTTCACGCTGAGAACGAATAATATCAGAACGGCTAAACTTTGCAGCAGGTCGAGTACGCAGTTCTCGTCTTACGACGTGCTCATGCGTCCGATCATTACCTTTAATGACTACTTTGTCGATGGAAGCCTGAGGTCCTTCAAAGATTCTAATCTCTAGGTCAATGGAATCTTCATCAATCGCTACCTCGATGGGATCTACTTGGAAGAATAGATATCCGTTATCCATATAAAGAGTACTCACATCACGACCATCTTGACTAAAGCGGAGGCGTGTTTCAAGCAATTCTTGGTTATAAACATCCCCTGCTATGATTCCTAATACGTCTGTCAGGGTTTGTGTGTCATATATGGAGTTACCTTTCCAAGCGATATTTCTAAAGAAATAGCGCTCCCCTTCCTCCACGTTTAGCTGGATCATCATATCACCATCTTCTTCTCTCCAGATACTATCACTTAAAACGCGTGCATCTCTAAAGCCAAGGGTGTTGTAATAATTGATGATATTTTTTTTATCTTCTTGGTAGTCCTTTTGGATTAGTTTAGACGAGGTAAATATTTTACGTTTACGCTTCGTATTATCCATTTGTTTGCGAAGCTTTCTTGCTTTCACATTCTTGTTTCCTGTAAAAACGATATCTTGGATTTTCACTTTTGTACCTCGATCAACGTCAAATACTAAACGTACAGAATTCTGTCGGATAGTATCTTTTATTTCATCCACTTTAACTTTGGTATCTAGATATCCTTTTTCAACGAAGAACGCTTTAATTTCTTCCGCTGCATTGACTTTGATATTCTCTGTAACGATCCCTCCTTTAAGCAAATATTTATCGATGGCTTCGTTCAAATCATCATGATAAGATTTTTTTACACCTTGGTAGGAGTGACGAGCAAGTCGAGGACGTTCTTGCACTTTGAGTTCTAAGAAAACAACATCACCAATTGTTTTCTCCATAATTAATTGAACGTCTGTAAAAAGGCGTAATCTCCACAATACCTTGATGGCTTTTTGGATATCTGGGCCGGGAATACGGATTTTATCACCAACTTTTAAGCCTGAAACCCCAATTATGGCGTTATCATCACTATAATTAGCACCTAAAACTTTGATTCCCCCGATTTCATAATCTTTGGGTTGTGCGTATTCGAACACGCCAATACTGTCTGATTCTTGTGCAAAAGAAAATACACTAAGTAGCAAACAACAACTAAAAAGAACGATTAATCTCATTTGTATTTGTGATTGTATAGTATCCGTTTTGAAGAAAATTGGCAAAAAAGTTTAGTATTCTTGCTCAAAGAGCCGTTTAATAAGTAGTTGGTTGTATTAGAAGTCGACAGAAAAGTGTTAAACTAACTGTTCACTTATTTTTCCGAAACGACGTTCCCTATTTTGATAATCGATAATAGCTTTATAGAGGTCAGGTTTTCTAAAATCTGGCCAAAATGTAGGAACAAAGAGTAATTCTGTGTAGGCAATTTGCCAAAGTAAGAAATTGCTAATCCTCGTTTCTCCACTTGTTCGAATCAATAATTCTGGATCAGGCACCCCTTTCGTACTAAGAAAATTGGCAAAAACCTCTTCATTAACATCCTCAATTTTAAGATTCTCTGTTTTTGCTTTTTCTGCAATACCTTTTGCTGCTTGAAGAATTTCCCACCTAGCGCTGTAGTTCAATGCTAAGATTAAGGTCATTCGCGTATTATTCTTGGTATTTTCAATACCTTCTAATAATGCCTTGTAAGTTTTTTTTGGCAGTTTCGAGATATCACCAATCGCTTGTAGACGGATATTATTCTTATTTAAGGTTTTAATTTCTTTGTTTAATGTCTCCACGAGTAAAGACATTAGTGCATTTACTTCTAACTTAGGGCGATTCCAATTTTCTGTTGAAAAAGCATATAAAGTTAAATAATCAACTCCCAGTTCAGCTGCCGCTTCTGTTGTTTCACGAACTGATTTGACACCATTTTGGTGTCCAAAAACACGTGGCTTTCCATGCTGTTTGGCCCAACGACCATTGCCGTCCATGATAATGGCAATGTGACGGGGGAGTTTATCTAAATTAATTTGTGATTTCAGCTCCATTTCTTTTTGCTTCATCTTTCTACCCACCACTATATTTTGGTAGGCAAGAATATTCAGGACCCTTCTATTTTATGCTTTGAATTACATCAAATTAGTATAATAAAGTTAGCTGCATAATCAAAAGCGCCACAAAATTAAGAAAAGAAACGAATATCTTCTTCTTGGCTACACTCATTATCGCTTATTTATCTCATCTTTATCATTATAATCTGTTGAAAAGGTCAAAAAGGCTACCTAACTTTGTAAAAAATTGATAGAATCCAAAACTAGTCACTCCATGCCATTTGAATCATTTGAATACCTTCGTCCAGAGATGGAATCATTCACTAAAGAGATGAATGTACTGCTTGAACAGTTTGAATGTGCCCCATCTTTCAAAGATCAAAACCAACTTCTTATGCGTATCAATAGTATGCGCACTGATTTTATGTCTATGTATAATATCTGCCATATTCGTCATACGGTGAATACGAAGGATGAATTTTATGAAGCAGAGAATAATTTTTTTGATCAAAACATTCCTTATTATGAGGCCGTCAACAACCGTTTTTATGAGCTACTCTTAGCGTCTCCATTTCGAAAGGAACTGGAAGAAGCTTGGGGCCGTCAGCTATTTGTCCTTGCGACACTGAGTTTGAAGACATTCAAGCCAGAGATTTTGGAAGATATGCAAGAGGAGAATCGTCTGAGTAGCGAATACACCAAACTGAAAGCTGCTGCAAAAATTGAGTTTCAAGGTGAAGAATATAACCTTTCTTCCATTCATCCAATGGAAACGCACTCTGATCGTGAGTTGAGAAAGGCGGCAACGGAAACCAAGTGGAGTTTTTTTGAGAAAAATGCGACACAAATAGAAGAAATCTTCCATCAACTAGTGCAAAAACGTCACGCAATGGCGCAGAAACTAGGTTATGAAAATTATATAGAATTAGGTTATGCACGGATGAAGCGTTCTGATTACACACCAGAGATGGTGGCGAACTTCAGAAAGCAGATCCAAGAGTTCATTGTACCTATTACCACACAATTATACCAAAGACAAGCCAAGAGATTAGGCTTAGATCATTTGATGTATTATGATGAAGACTTTCGCTTTGCATCAGGTAATCCTGCTCCACAAGGAGAAGCAGGATGGATCATTGCGCAAGCCACTAAGATGTATGAAGAGCTGTCCAAAGAAACCGCAGAGTTTTTTCATTTCATGCAGGATAATCATCTGATGAACTTGGTAGCACAAGATGGTAAGGCAACAGGAGGGTATTGCACCTATATTGGCAAGTATAAAGCACCTTATATTTTTTCCAACTTCAATGGAACAAGTGCAGATATTGATGTATTGACGCATGAGGCGGGGCATGCGTTTCAAGTATATTCTAGTCGAAATATAGGTTTGAATGAATACCAGTGGCCTACCTATGAGGCATGTGAAATTCATTCTATGAGCATGGAATTTTTTACATGGCCTTGGATGAAACTATTCTTCAAGCAAGACACGAATAAATATAAATTTGCTCATTTAGCCAATTCTTTAAAATTCCTCCCTTATGGTGTTGCTATTGATGAATTTCAACATTACATCTACCAAAACCCCAATGTGTCGCCCAAAGAACGAAATACTGCATGGCGATCAATTGAAAAGAAATATTTGCCCCATCGCCAATATGGCGAAAACAGCTTCCTAGAAAGTGGAGCTTATTGGCAAAGGCAAAGCCACCTATTTTTTGCACCGTTTTATTACATTGATTATACGCTTGCACAAATCTGTGCTTTTCAATTTTGGAAAAAAGATAGTGAAGATCATCACAAAGCATGGGACGATTATATTCGACTGTGTAAGGCAGGTGGGAGTAAATCTTTTCTTGAACTTGTGCAATTAGCTGATTTGATATCGCCTTTTGATGATAGTTGTGTAGAATCTGTTGTAACGGAGATCAAAACATGGCTTAATAATATTGATGACGCTACTTTTTAAAAAAAATTTGCATTTTAGCAGCTTAAAGCTTATTTTTTGATTCAATAAAATGACCATTCAACCCAAACACACCCAAAAGTCTGTTCCCTTACAAATACCATGCAGGTAAGTGATCGATCAGCCAAGTGAATACATTATCTGCCAAAACATTTCAAAAGAATGTATGTTTTAATTTTAAGCTTTCTGACGGCTTTTACATTGACCTATTTCGCTATTCCTTCTATTATAAGCTTAGCAAGGCAAAAGCGCTTATTTGATGAACCAAATGAAAGAAGCTCCCATAAAGTAAGTACGCCATCACTTGGTGGCATTGCAATTTTTGCTGGTGCTATATTTTCTATCGTACTATGGACTCCTTTCCAAACTTTTGGTAACCTACAATATATACTATGTGCCTTCATCATTATTTTCTTGATTGGGGCGAAGGACGACCTAGCTCCAATGTCTCCTTACAAAAAATTAGTGGGTCAAATCTTGGCTGCGACCATTTTAGTCTTCAAATCAGATATTGCGCTTAAAGGCTTTTATGGTTTTATGGGGATTAATAATGAATTTGGCCAAGGTTTTTCTATTTTATTTTCCATTTTCACTATTATGGTAATCATTAATGCATTCAATTTAATTGATGGTATTAATGGTTTGGCAGGAAGTATTGGTGCGCTTATCGCTGCCACCTTGGGAACTTGGTTTCTTATGGTAGATCGAATTGAATTTGCGATAGTAGCCTTCGCTACGGTGGGTGCAGTGGTTGCTTTTTTGAAGTATAATTATACACCAGCAAAGATATTTATGGGGGATACAGGCTCCCTATTAATCGGGATTGTTTCAGCTATTCTTATCATAGAGTTTATTGATTACAATTACAATTTGGAAGCTGGTGCAAAATATAAATTTGACTCTATTCCAGCCGTTGCTATTGGAGTAATGATTCTTCCTTTATTTGATACTATTCGAGTATTTACTACGCGTGCTTTGAGAGGAAGCTCTCCTTTTAAGCCAGATAGAAGACATATTCATCATTTATTAATTGATGCAGGATATACACATATGCAAGCAACTGCTGTTCTTGTATTCGTAAATGTTTGTTTTATCGTTTTTGTGTTCTCTATGCATGAGCAATTGGAGCTACACATATTACTAATGTCAATCATATGTATTGCTACATTACTCACCTACTATCTACATTTAAGAGCTAATGATTATAAACAGCAATTATCTTCATAAATGATCGCTTATCTTTGGGTTTTTATAGGAGGAGGTTTAGGGAGTATTTGTAGGTTTGGCGTAAGCCAGATGGTTGAATCATCAAATTCTTCTTTTCCATGGGCGACTCTTGTGGCCAATGCTACTAGCTGCATAATTTTGGGCTATCTCATGGGGATTATGCTCAAAGCTCCACCTTCTACGATGTGGAGACTTTTACTGACGACTGGTTTTTGTGGTGGATTTAGTACATTCTCTACTTTTTCTGCTGAGACTTTATTGTTGTTTCAGACTGGTCAACATGTCAATGCCCTCCTAAATATTGCAGGGAGTCTCTTAATTGGTTTGATTGGTATTTTTATTGGTTTAAAAATAGCAGTATAAAAAAGCTGAGCAAATGCTCAGCTTCATATTTATTTTAATTATTGGGCAGAAGGTCTTAGAACTGAACCATTTCGTTTGCTTGGATTTGTATACCAATCTATATTATTATCCCCATTAGACTCCGCATATTCCAAAAAGGATGTATATCCAGTAACAAAGTCCAAGCCCTCTTCCATGTGTTGAATTTCTATTGGGACATCCAACCCCCAAGGATGGAAACTATTTGTCTGATAAGTAGCTCCACTACCAAAGCTTGAATTATCGTCACCGGTGTTGAAAAAAGAGTTATCTACTAGATCTGTTGGTAAATATCCTTTCAGATGAATCTCTTTACCCCTATTTTGTCCAACATAGATAAATGGATTAAAAGGAGCAACGCCGATAGTATTTAATGCTTGGGTAAAGGTAATTGTTAATTCTACCATACCGGGGTTACCAGCTGTTGTTTGATAATCATATACATTGTAACGAGCACCTGGTGCGAGCCCCATAAAATCATGAACATTGTCAAAAACAATAAAGGTTGCTGAATTTTGATTGCCCTCAGTTCCATTACTATTAATATAAGCTGAGCTTGAGCTGGCCGTATTGAATGGCAATCCACTTACACTATAAACTTGATCTGGTGAAACATTCGCCAAAGAAAATCCAAAACCATTTGCATTTGCTGCACCAATCGCCTGAACATAAAACCTAGCTTTCAGCTGAACGACTTGATTACTAGCATTAGTGATCGTTTCGAATTGATACTGTACCACCAAGTCATTAAAATCATAATCTCCTTTATTTGGGAATAAATCCTCAAATAATAATGTTCCAAAAATATTTTCCGCCGGATAATAAGAAGAAAATGTCTGATCTGGAATATCAGGGAAGTCGTCTCCTCCATTATTTACACCATCACCATCATTATCACTGCTATCACAGGCTACTGTTGGATAAGCAGCATTACAATCCTGAGTTACCGAACCAGCAATACTACCATTCAAGGTTTCAATTCCAGTCTGATCACAAAAAGTAATGTCACCAGCAACTGAACCATTAATTTTCGTAGTCTGAGCAACATCTACTCTTCCAGTTGCCGTTCCTAATACCAAACCATTGATATCAATATCATTGGTTTCTAGTAGCCCTCCATCTAATGTGACAACACCTCCCCCATTTACTGTAGTTTCATCTGTTATCTGAATATGTCCATAATTGTACAAATAGTTATTCACATCAAAATCAGTCCCAATCGTCATAGAGCACTGATTGGTCAATTCTCCTCCACCATTAATCTGACAATTCTCAGAAACAGTTGTGATAGCCCCAGTATGATTGTAGAAGGAATTATTCAGAATCAATTTTTTTCCAACATTCAGTGTCCCATAATTATTTCCAACGCCTTGATTAAGGTGTAATGTATTGTTCAGTGTAGTCGTACCATAATTATTAAATATGCTGTTACTATTGATATCCATTTTACCACTTATATTAAAGGTATTGGTATTTTTTAGTGTAGAGCTATTTCCGTTGAGTGCAGTATTCCCATCTATTGTTAATGTCCCATAGTTTTCTACATCCCCTTGAAAATTAAAATTATTCGTGATATTTAATATTCCATTACTATTAACAATTGACTGGCAGGTATTTTGATTCATATTAATCCTCGTTGCAACGATCGTACCATTGACGATTAAAACGGAGTTAGCCGCATTCATAGAAATGCCATTATTAGTAAAAGTTCCTTGACCACATACCCGAATTTCTACACCTGGCTTATTCAAATTAATCTTTCCAGAAAAGCTTTCACCTGATGCAATACAAATAGTATTTACATTACTATTCCCATTAATAGTAATATTACTCGATGACGAGCTTGTTAGGTACATATCACAATTTGCGCAAGTCTCTTGATCATTCGATAAATTAGGGGATCCCCCTCCACTATTATTACTTCCTCCCCCATAAAAGGCAAGAATTTGGCCACCTCCTTGGTTCAATTCGACCTCTGCCTCTTCATAAGACCCATTTTCACCAATCGCCCTTATCCAGACGGCATCCAAATGAACTGGAATATTAATGGATTGGTTAATTGATGAAGCATCCTTGATCATTGCTTTATACATTAACTCTCCGCCTTCAGCTGGATCTGAAGTATAAATATAGATGATAGCGTTTTCCTCTGATGAGATTGTAAAATCTGTTTTGCTCGCATTTGAAAAGTCGAAGCTTTCGCTTACTTGAATTTCTGAAAATGTTGGATATTCTGTTGGTTGACTACTTTCTGGGATTTCAAATTTGCAAGAAATAACAACTAGCCCAACCATCAATATTACGACAATTTTTTTCATGATTTTTTATTTTGAACCATTATTGATAGGGTAAAAAATACTTGATCAGTGAGCTAATAATGGAGCATAGACTCCTAGGCATGTGAAAGCCTAATCACACACATTCCGCTATTAAATCAATATATTTTCTGCCAAATACGCTACTGACAGGGGGGAGGGTAAAATTTAAATTAATTTAGTACAGCTTGCCCGAAACCGTGCCTGAAGGCAGGCTAGAATTGGTACAATGTAATTTCAGCCAAAGGCTGGCAGGTTTACGTACGCTCAAAAATCATGCGTAACTTTTCTCTCGTCAGTTACTTATAATTTTAGAAGGAACCATTTTGTCTAGGCACTTGACCTTTAGTATCTAATTAATGTTTCGTTGGCTAAATGCCAACCAGCTGTTCTTGTTATACTAATCAATACAAAATCAACTAATTTATACCACTTCTTTTTGGGTTGTTTGTAACTTAATATTGCGCCGGTCCAGGTATAATTCCGAATAGATTTTGATAAATGCCAACCATCTGTTAATGGAACAAAAAAGTTTTTACTACCCATAAATTTTGGTCCTAGATTTGGATTACCACTAAGATATTTATTTCTCCAACTCATCTTAGGGTCCCAGAACTGCTTACTTGATCCGTTTTGCGGGAAAATGGATTTGCTGTATTTAAATTGCAAGACATCCGCAGCTCCATCTGCATAGCCCGAAATCAGTGTAAAACCATATACAGGATAATTTTCCTTCAGATGATCAAAATAATTCTGTGATTTCCCACACATAAGAGATGATACCATTAAGATAGCCATAATTGTTTTCATAGAACAATAAATTTCAGTACCAAGTACTAGCAAAATGGGCTATACGCCTTACTTGATAGTACTTGGTAGATTTAAAAATATTGTGATACTAAAATTAATTCCTAAAAAAATGATGTGAAACTTATAATGGTAAACAGTTGCAGTTCAAAGATAAAAAGGTGGGTAAAAAAAAGGCTAGCTTTTCTTTTTTTAGCATAAAATAAGAACTTTTTGGTTTCAAAAAGTTCTTATTTGTAAAAACTCGACAGCATTAACTTTTTCATTACTTCAAATAGGGCATTGTTACTAGCCATCAGCTCTCTACCAAATAAATAATTACTTTGGCCTTGAAAATCAGCCACTTGTCCACCTGCTTCTCTCACTATCACAGTACCTGCTGCAATATCCCAAGCATTCAGGCTATACTCATAAAATGCATCAAACCGACCACAAGCAACATAAGCCAAGTCTACTGCTGCTGAGCCTAAGCGTCTTATACCACGTGTATGTTGCATAAAGTATTTTAATACGTCAATATAGTTGGCCATCCGATCATAATCATAATATGGGAAACCAGTGGCTATCAAAGCATTACTTAGAGTTTGAGTAGAACTTACGCATATTCTTTGGCCGTTTAGATAAGCACCACCATCTTGCCAAGCATAAAAACATTCATCTTGGTTAATTTCAAACACAATGCCAACGACCAATTGATTGTTATATTGAAGGGCAACACTTACTGAAAATACTGGCAACTGATGCAAAAAGTTAGTTGTTCCATCTAATGGATCGATAATCCAACGATAAGAACCCTCTTTTGCTTCTATCGTTTTTTCTTCTGTTAGGAAGACAGCTTCTGGTAATATTTTTGACAATCCTTTCACCAGTCGCTCCTCTGCACTTTTATCAACATACGAAACAAGGCTATTCAGCGCTTTTACCTCAATCTCTCCCGATTTCACATTGCCCAGTTGTTCCCGGATAAACTGCCCTGCATTTTTAATTACAGGAATGGCCTGTTCACAAATTTTTTGATAGTTCATTATTTCGCTAGTTGATAAATACCTTTTAAATTTCGTCCACAGCCATCATAATCAAGGCCATAACCAATAATAAAGTCTGAAGGAATACTAAATCCAATATAGTCCATTGGTACTTCATGCTGGAGAGCATCTCTTTTAAGAAATAAAGTCACTAATACGATTTTAGCAGGATTCAATTTTTGGAGATCTGGTAAAAATTGATGCATAGTTCGTCCTGTATCTACAATATCTTCTACTAATATGACGACTCTATCTTCCACATTTTCTGTCAAGCCAATATGTGTTTGTAGTGAGCCACTTGACTCAAGTCCTTCATAAGAAGACAATTTAATAAAAGAAATTTCACATTCGATATTACAAGCACGGACCAAATCAGCAGCAAAAATAAAGGCGCCATTTAATACACCTAAAAATAGAGGTTTTTGCCCTTTATATTTTTCACTGATCTCTTTTCCTAGTTCTGTTACCCTTTCGAGCACTTTTTCTTCTGTCAAGTATGATTTAAACCGCAAACCATTGACCTGAATAAGTGAATCTGACATATCGGATTGTTTGATTTGCCGCAAAGGTATCGAGAAAATCTAAATTCCATATTGATCTAGTAGATAAATCAAGCTCGCAATTGCAGCTACTCCCAATTGTAATTCTCTTTTATTGACGGCATCTATTCGATCAATATCAGTATGGTGATAATCAAAATAACGCTGAGTATCGGGTTCAAAGCCAAATAATAGTCCCTTTTGTGGTTTTAGCCTAGCAATATCAGCTCCAGAGCCTCCTTTTTTTAGGTCCAAACCATAAGGTTGTAAAAGTGGAAGCCAGTCCGTAATCTTACGGAACTTTTCTTCGAAAATTTCTTTATCGGCATCGCAAGTAAACCCTCTTGGTGTAAATCCTCCCCTATCTGATTCAATAGCAGCCATGTGGAATTCCCCTTTAGCATCTGATTCATCTCTGTAGGCTATAGCACCTGCCTGTCCATTCTCCTCATTCATAAACATCACACATCTAATCGTACGTTTTGGTTTATAATTCAATCTTTTTAAAACTTGAATAACATCCAAAGCATGCACACAACCCGCACCATCATCATGTGCACCACCACCTACATCCCAAGAATCCAGATGACCACCTACCAGAATTATCTCATTAGGAAACTCACTGCCTTTGATTTCTCCAATGACATTATAGGATTTCTTTTTGGAAAGATTGCGAGAAGTATTGCTCATGTAGACATTAACAGGCTCCTTCTTTAATAATCGACTCAATAGATTGGCATCATTGGTGCTGATAGCGATCGCAGGAACTTGAGGAATTCCTTCTTCATAAATCATTACCCCTGTATGTGGGACATTGTCATTTCTTGTCGTCAAAGATCTTACTAATGCTGCTACACCTCCATATTTAGCCGCTCGGCTTGCGCCAAAAACTCTTTGATCAGCTGCACCGCCATAGGCACTAAACGTATTTAGTTTTGTAGGGTCAAGCGGACGATTGAAGAATACAATTTTGCCATTTACTTTATCAAACCCCAAGCTATCCAACTCATCCAAAGTCTGCACCTCAATCACCTCTGCTGTGAGACCATTATCTCCAGTACCAATAGAATTGCCTAAAGAAAGTGCTTTGAGCTCAAGACTTCCTATTTGGTAAGAGTTAACGATTCGTACCACTTCTTTTTCTCCTCTTTCCCAATGTGGCACCATGCATTCTTGTAAGCTTACCTCGTCCATACCGAGTGTATCCATTAATTGCTTGGTATATTCAACAGCTGCTGCTGCTTGCGGCGAGCCTGCTAATCGGCCACCAATATTTTCGGATAAATGATATAGCCATTCATAAGCTTTCCCTTTTGTAAGTGCTGTATTATAAATTTCTTTGATGAAGAAGGCGTCTTCATCTGTTTGTGCAACTAAAAGGTGGTTAGTTGTAAAAAGAAGGCATATAAATAACAGTGCAAATCGGTACATAATCTAAAAATTATATTTGAGACGAGATTTTTTTTAAAAAAATGCTGTTACTAAAAATGAAAAATAATTCTGCTAGAAGAATATCCAAAGAAATAAAATTTCTTCAAAAAGAAAAATCATTAAAAATATTGGCTAAGTGGGAGTAGGAAGCTACATAGAATAAATGCTAAAAATAAGCGAAGTAGATTTTTTTTAAAAAAAAATCTACTTTTACTAAACATTTCTAACAAAGGAGTGTTTTTTTTGAAATATTTGTAATTGTATTTTTTACACAAAGTCCTTATATTTGTGTTAAATCAATTACTCGCTATAAAGATTTATAATTTGGTTTTATTTGGTTAGGGCTGAGGTAGTGCTGTGGTAGCGCTGCCTCTTTTTTATTCTATGATGAGCTTCTGAACAGCTATATTTTCTTCCGCTTGTACTTTGATAAAATAACATCCTGATTCTAGGGAGTTCAAATCAATAACAGCTTCACCAAAAACAGTTTTTATTAATCTCCCCATTGCGTCCCAAATTTGTAGTTCCCAATTATTAGCATCAACAAGTACATTTACTTGACCAGTTGTTGGATTAGGAAAAATGGTAAATACTTTTTCTTCATCCAATAGACTAGAACTAGCCACTATCCCTCTACTTGCTACAAAAACATCAAAGTCCTCTTCTGCAATAATATCATTCCCTATATTCAAGGTATTCTGAAAACTTCCACTAACTAAAGCAGTGCCATCTGGTGCATGTGTTACCTGGTCAGCAAAGACATTAGTATTGCTACTAAACGTTTGTCCCCATTCAAAATTACCATCTAGGTCAAAGCCAGCAGCAAAACCTGCCAGATTACCCATTGTAGAAAAGATAAAATTATCAATCATAAAAGAACCTTGACTAAAACCACAAATAGCCACCTCTTCTTCGCTCACATTTATATCCATCACATCTTGCGTTAAATTGCCCCCTGCCACTTTTGCCCATTGAGCGTTACCATCTTGGTCATACTTTGCTAGAAAAA
Organism: Saprospiraceae bacterium; assembly: GCA_022448955.1. Taxonomy (GTDB): domain Bacteria; phylum Bacteroidota; class Bacteroidia; order Chitinophagales; family Saprospiraceae; genus JALEHC01. The sequence goes on along the minus strand of JAKVCU010000053.1, from coordinate 46,194 downwards.
TATCAGGATTGCCAGTACTGCTTTCAATGCTAATCGTCTCTGAAAATGGCATTACTCCAACTAATGAACCTGATAAATAAATATCGCCATTCCAATCTGTATCTAATCCATTCACCAATTGATCAAAAACACTTCCTGCCCTCCTTAGCCAAACTAAATCGCCAGTGGCTTCTTCTAACCTAAGTGTAAATACGTCCCAATCATTTGCTCCTGCAACAATTGAAGTATCCCCAATACTCATAATACCATCAAAAATTCCTGAGCTTATCATATCTCCATTGGGTAATAAGCTTAACTTTCTTGCCCTTGTATCTACTGTTTCACCTGCTTGATTAGTCCATATCAGATGACCATCGGAATCCCACTTCGTAAAAAAGGCATCTGTATCACCAATTGAGGTAATGGAAGTCTCCATTGTTAAAAATAATTCATCACTGAAATACCCCACTAAGTAAATATTGTTATCTTCATCAACTATGACATCCTTAGCTTCTTTCAAACCACTTCCTTCTATACTCCTACCCCACACCACTTGTCCACTCTCATCCAGTTTTATTAAAAAGATGGCTTTCCCTCCTGTATTATTCACTAGCGTGAAATCGCCAAACACTCCTTCAATCCAGTAGCTTCCGCAAACGTAAGTATTACCTAAGTTATCTTTTGCAATAGCTACGAGCTCATCATCAATGATACTTCCTCCTGAAAAAGACCATTTCAAATCGCCATTATTGTCTAAACAAAAAAGATAGACATCATCTTCTCCTAAAGCATTAATTACCAATTCATCATATTGAATACCATCGCTAAATGCTCCTCCAATCAATTGTTCGCCTATTTCAGTAAATAGTAGTGCACTGGAGGTTTCGTTTTGTGTACCTTTTATTTGTGCCCTTACCTGCCAATTTTGCGAAAGCAAAAAAGATGGTAGGATACTAAAGAATGCTAAAAGATAAGTACTGGACAATTTCATCGCCAATTGTTTAAGTAGTTAGGCTAGAACCTGTCAGCCTCTGGCTGAATTTGGTATAATAAATTTCAGCCAGAGGCTGACAGGCTTTAACGTCCCTTCTAAAATCGTGCGTAACTTTCCTCTCGTCAGTTACTTACTATTTTTGAGCTAACGCCGTGCCTGCCAGCTGGCAGGAATTTATTATACAAGCAATTTTGACTAGCCGCTTAAGAAATAGAAAAAAGTTAAGTATTAGAATCCTTGTATAAAGACTGCTTTATATCTTATTGAACAATGGTCGGCTAGAATATCGTTTATTAGTAGATAAAAATCACAAAAACTGTAATTTTGCAGTCAATAAATCAACCACTAATTATGCAAAATAAATTTTGGACGCTACTAATCGTTGCACTATTTACTATTTTTTCTTTCTCTTGTGGAGGTGAACAAGCAAAGGAAGAAGAAAAACGTCCTATCAAGCCAACTATGAATATCAACCCTGTTATAGATGGTTTAAATGTAAAAATTGTACAGAATCCGCAAGATGCAGGGCTGTACTATCAAAGAGCAAACGTTTATTATGAAAATGATGGTTATGACGAAGCCATCCAAGATTTACAAATAGCGATTGGCATCGATTCGTTACAAGCTGATTATTATCATTTACTTGCAGATGTATATTTAGATTACTTCAACTCTCGTCTAGCGTTAAAAACTATGGAAATGGCTGCTGATCTCTTTCCAGAGCGTATTCCTACATTATTAAAATATTCTGAATTTCAGCATATTTTGCGAAAGCATGATGAATCTATGAAGACAATTGATCAAGTGCTAAAGCTTGACCCTCAAAATGCAGAAGCTTACTTTATGTTTGGCGTTAATTTCTCAGAGTTAGGAGATACCTCTCGAGCTATCAATTCTTTTCAAGAGGCAGTGTCTATCAATCCTGAATTAGTGGATGCATGGATAAAACTAGGTCAATTGTATAACCAAATGAACAACCCGCTTGCTAGCAAATTTTTTGATAACGCCATAAGAGTTAGTCCAAACAACATTGAGGCTTTACATGCTAAGGCAGGATATCAATCGAATGAGGGTGATTTGAATGCTGCTGTTGAAACCTTCAGAAAAATTACAGAAATTGCTCCTCAATACGAAGATGCTTACTTTAACATGGGATTGTTGTACCTTGATTTGGATTCTATCCAGAAAGGATATGACCATCTAAATATAGCCATCAAAACTTCTCCAACATTTATCCGTGCTTACTATTTTAGAGGAGTAGCCGCTGAAATGCTAGGAGATAAAGAAGGCGCTAAGAAAGATTACGAGCAGGCATTGAGAATGGCACCAGACTATGAACGTGCACAGCAAGCTTTACAGAATTTGCAATCCGTACAATAAGACTATATTTGTAGTATGATTGAACTCGGAAAAATGAATAAACTGGAGGTTTTTAGAGAATCTCCACATGGAATGTACTTAATGGATAATGAAGGTGAAGAAGTCTTACTTCCCAATAAGTACGTTCCAGCAGACATCCAAATTGATGATGATATTGAGGTGTTTGTATACTTGGATAGCGAAGAACGCCCTGTAGCTACTACGCTTACGCCAAAAGTAATGCTCAATGGCTTCGCTGCTTTAAAAGTAAGTGACGTCAATCATGTTGGTGCTTTTATGGATTGGGGCTTAGAGAAACAGCTTTTTGTTCCCTTTAGAGAACAAAAGGGACGTATGAAAGTAGGTGAAAAGTATATGATCTATATGTATTTGGATGAAGAAACTGATCGATTAGTTGGCACTAGCAAATACAAAAAATACCTAAGCAATGATACCCTTTCTGTAAAAGAAGGACAGGAAGTTGATTTGCTTATAGGTGAAACCACCCCTCTTGGACACACTGCAATTATCAATCAACAGCATATTGGGCTCATTTATAAGAATGAAGTTTTCCGTAAGCTAGCTATGGGAACAAAATCCAAAGGGTTTATCAAAAAAATAAGAGAGGACAACAAAATCGACCTCAGCCTTCAAGCCATTGGCTATGCCAAAGTAGAGCCCAATGCAGAAAAGATTTTGGAAAAACTAAAGTGGAATAATGGCTACATTCGACTAAATGATAAGAGCGAACCTGCAGAAATTATGGAGGTTTTCCAAATGAGTAAAAAAACATTTAAAAAAGCAGTAGGCTCTCTTTACAAACAACGTCTTATCATCATAGAGAACCATGGCATTCGTTTGGTAGAATAAATCCATAATAGTGCAAAAGTGGACAGTTTGAGGTTAGTATGTCTAATTTTATGGCTATCCTTTGTCAAACGGATTGCGCTTCATATGCTTATTACTAATGGAATAATGAGATAGTTGTATTTTTGAACTAAAGTTAACACCCGTCAGTTTTACTTCCTACTAAGAGAATTGGTGAGCGCATGAATTCTTTGTCCAAATAGTTAATTGTTAAGTAATTGCTTGTTTCAGATATACCTCTATTAGCAATTATACCATTAAGACCTCGACAATTATTGGAATAACTATTTTGACACAAATCTACAAACCATAAACTAACAAATACATTACTGCCTAATTTATGCGGTATAAAGTAACCATAGTTCTACTTTACATGAAGCTGTAATCTATTTCTACAACCTATGAATAGATTACACCAATCAGTATTTGACAAAGCATAATGCTTAAGAATTCGTCATTTAACGCCTTTAAATTTGGAATTTTTATGAAGAACAACATTTGGAGATCAAGTATTACACAAAAATTCAGTTTTCGATTTTTTGATGGTCTTTTATTAGCGGAGTCAGCTTTAAATGAATCGCTCCGCTTTACTAAAAAAAGACGAAATCGAAAAGCTAATCTTTCTGCTATATTGGCCTTACTTTTTTGTAGCCTTCTCCTAGGCAACCCTCTTTTAGCGCAGCAAAATCAGCCTGAAGCTAGCTCTGTGCAGCTTACTTATGCAGAAAAAATTGGAACGACTCCTCCCGTTCGTAACCTTATTAAGATGCCTGCTGCAACTAATGAAAAGAGAAAAACGGCAAAAGATAAACGTAGAGAAATTCCCAACTTCGCTAATCGTCGTGCTCCTAGTCAAGAAGCGCCCCATGCAAAGCCAATAGGACAAGATCCCGTCAGACAGTTTAGCTCCCGTAACACCGGTTTAATGGTAGAGCCCATCGTCAATAAAGATGGTATCGGTCAAGACATTGCAGGTGCAACGCCCCCTGATCCAGATGGTGATATTGGAAGTAAATATTATGTTCAAGTTCTAAATGCTTCCTACTTCTTAGTTCATGATAAGGAAGGCAACGAATTAAGTGAACCCATTGCATTTAACACGATCTGGACAAGTATTGGATTCTCTTCTGCAGGTGATCCAATTGTATTATACGATCAAGAATTTGATCGATGGATTTTCACTGAGTTCCCTAGTGGCAATCAGCTATTATTTGCAATTTCTGATACTGACGATCCACTCGGAACTTGGACTGCTTATAATTTTGGAACTCCAAGCTTCCCAGACTATCCAAAGTATTCGCTTTGGCCAAATGCCTTTGTTGTTACAACTAACGAACAGGGCCCTGGTACTTTACCCTTGTACCTGATCAACAGGGAAGGAATATTAAATGGAGATGATATTGTTCCTATTCAACGTATCGAACTGCCGGGAGTGGGCTCTGGTCCAGGCTTTCAGGTTGCTACGCCCGTTGATTGGTCAGGGTCAATGGCTCCAGCAACAGACGACCCCATCATTCTGGGTTTAAATGACGATGCATGGGGTCAAGTAGATGAGGATCAATTAGAAATGTGGACAGTGAGTATTGATTGGGATGATCCTAATAATACTGTTGTTACCAATATAGATATCCCTACAGCTCCTTTCGATACCAACCCTTGCGCGGCTCCGGGCTTCGGTTTTGCATGTATTCCACAGCCCAACGGTAATGGTATTGATGGTTTACCAGAAGTGATCATGAATCAATCTCACTACCGTAACTTTGGCTCGCACGAGTCTATCGTATTAAACTTTATCACGGATGCTGATGGTAATGAATTATCAGGTATCCGTTGGATGGAGTTGAGGCGTGTGAACGGCAGCGATTGGACGGTTTACCAAGAGGGTACTTATGCTCCAGATGATGGTTTACACCGCTTCATGGGAGGAATTGCTATGGATGGCAATGGAAATATTGCATTGGGATACTCCGTATCTGGTTTGGATGAGTTCCCTGGTCTACGATTTACAGGTCGCCGTGCAGGTGATCCTTTAGGTGAAATGACAGTTGAAGAATACATTGCTGTGGCTGGTGAAGGTAATGTTGGTGGTTCTCGCTTTGGTGATTACGCTAAGATGGCTATTGACCCTTCTGACGACCGTACGTTTTGGTTCACTGGCGAATATGCGGGAGCAAACGGATGGAAAACACGAATTTTCTCTTTCAATCTAGGCCGTGATACTATTGATTTAGGTGCAACCGCTTTGGTAACGCCTCAAAATTCTCCAAGTTTAACGGCATCAGAAACCGTTGAAATCCAGATTAAAAACTTTGGTATTGATACACCATCTGTATTTAATGTTGGATACATATTTGAAAATGGTACCCCTATTATTGATACTATTAACTTTGAGCTAGCCCCTGATAGCACATACAATCACATATTTATGCCAACTGTTGATCTTTCTGTTGTTGGTGAGTATGAATTCAGAGTTTTCACGGATTTAGCAGATGATCAAGCACCATTTAATGATACCTTATTTGCACGTGTCTCAAAATTACCAAGAAAAGATGTTGGTGTTATTGCCATCAATGGCCTTAACGGAACGATCTGCAATGATACCATTGATGTAGAAATTACATTTAGCAACTTTGGTACAGAAGCAGTAACAGAGGTTACAATCAATGTTGAATTAAATGATGTTGCACTATCTCCAATTCAATATAGCGGGCCTACTATCGCTCCTGGCGAAACGGGTAGTTTTAATTTACAGTTAATTGGTTTAGTAAATGGAACTAATGTAATCGTAGCAACTACTTCTAATCCAGATGGTGAAGCAGATGAAATTGCTGATAATGACACCTTCACGAGAGACTTCACCGCTACACCTGAAGGTGTCTCTGTATTCTTAGAGCTATTAACCGATGACTATCCTAGTGAAACGACTTGGGAAGTTACGGATGATGCGGGTAACATTTTATTCAGCGGTGGACCATACACAGAGACCGAGACTCAATATACTGAGGAGTTTTGTTTAGATCCAGAAGGGTGCTATACCTTTACTATCTTCGACAGCTACGGTGATGGAATTTGCTGTGGGTTTGGTGAAGGGAATTATCAAATTGAAGATGCTGATGGTTTACCATTATTAAGTAGTACTGGCGAATTCGCTGATTCAGAGTCTAATGACTTCTGTGCTACCTTTGATTGTACTTTAAGCGGAAGCGTGAGTACTTCTCCAGAAAGCGAAGATGGCGCATCTGATGCTACGATCATGATTAATACAGATGGTGGGGTTGGACCATTCCAATTTAGTATCGATGGTGGCCAAAGCTTCCAAGCAAATGGTTTATTCGATGGCTTACCGGCAGGCGAATACAATATATTGATTCAAGATGATGCAGGCTGTGACTATGAAGAATTAGTAGTGATTACCTCTTGTGCTATTGATCTGATGGCGGAAGTAAGTCCTGAAATGGAAGTCGGCACCATGACGGGTTCTATTATAGTCGCTGTCGCTGGGGGTAATCCTCCATTTCAATATAGCATTGATGGTGGACAAATATTCCAAGAGGAAGGAACTTTCGAAGGTTTGAGTGCAGGTGACTACACTATTATTGTAACAGATTCCATTGGGTGTAGAAAAGAAATAGAAGTCACTGTAGATTTCGTTTCTAACAATAATAAACTTGTGTTTGGACAAATTATCGAACTATTTCCCAACCCTACAGATGGTGTGTTTAGAGTTGATGTGAAAGGAATCCAAAACCAAGGTACGTTTTTGAAAGTTGAAATTCTTAATATAGAAGGAAAGCTAATTCAGGCTAATCAATTAACAAAATATGATGATACCTATACAGGTCAGCTTTCTTTAGTGGCTTATCCTTCAGGTACTTATTTTGTTCGCTTCAAGCATGATAGCATCGATCACTTATTGAAAGTGATTAAGAAGTAGGGCTTGGACTTTTTGACTCTGTTAGGGGTAAGACTTTGAGGGGATGACTCTGAGACTTTGTGAAGGGGTGAGTTTATGCGTTTTGCGCGCAGGTTCACCTCTTCTCATTTTTACATAACGAGCCTCTGGGTCCCCAGATTTCACGGTCACACTTTCACACCCTCTCTAAAATCACACAGCAGATGCTTCGCCCATCTTCTCTTCATACCCTCAAAACTAAGTTGTTTTGTAAAGATAAGCAGTGGTTTCTTCTAAAATTTGCTGTAAGGCATTCGTAGAGTCTATTTCTGTAGACAATAAATCAGCTAGTGTCACTTGCTCTAAAACTCGATCCACAGAGATTTGCACTATTTTCCATAAAGACCTTACAGAACAATCTACTGAATTCGTACAGAACTTTACGGAGCCAGAGTGAGCATCACAAAAGGAGGGATCATATAGGGTTCCATCCAAAGCATAGAGTACTTCTTTAACTGAAATTTCGTCAGCAGGTTTGGAAAGTATGTAACCTCCTTTTTGACCTCTTGTACTTTGAATCAGTCCTGCCATGCGCAGAATGCGCGTTAATTTGGCAGCATAGGAAGCGGAAAGTCCCTCTACTTCACTCAACTGAGCAATACTCAGACCTTCTTCATTACCATTTTCTGCTAGGCGAAGTAAAATACGTAAACCATATTCATCTTGTGCAGATATCTTCATATGCGACTAATGATTATATTTTAATTGAAAAACTTAGGTTTTAGCTCTTTTATGTTTGCCTTTCGGCGAATGCTATGCTAAAACATATCTAATGCGAATTGCGCTTCCTCACTCATCATCTCTTTATTCCATTGTGGATCAAATACAAGGCGCAAATCTACATCGCTTACTCCTTCTACTGCTATGATTTTTTCCTGAACTTCCATAGGTAGTGAATCGGCTACTGGGCACATTGGTGTGGTCAAAGTCATTTTTACAAAAACCAGCCCATTTTCATGAACTTTGATTTCATAGATCAACCCCAATTCATAGATATCAACTGGAATTTCTGGATCATAAACTGTTTTGATGGCTTCAATAACCTTTTCTTCTATGGCTTTTAAATCTCTCATGATAATCAAAAATTATTGGGCCTGTGTCAATGCAAGGCCATACAATTTCATTTGCTTAACCATGCTCACCAATCCGTTCGAACGAGTTGGTGAAAGGTGCTCTTTTAGGCCAATTTTATCGATAAAATAAAGATCAGCATCTTTGACAGCTTCTGGGTTTTGCTCAGAAAGTACTTTTACCAACAAGGAAATAATACCCTTCGTAATAATCGCATCACTGTCCGCTGTGAATACCACTTTATTCCCTTGCTTATCAGCGTGTAGCCAAACCTTACTTTGGCAGCCTTTAATCAAGTGATCTTCATCTTTATACTGTTCATCAATAATAGGTAAGGTTTTACCCAAATCGATGATATATTCATACTTTTCCATCCAGTCTCCAAACATGGAAAAGTCGTCAATAATTTCGTCCTGTATTTCGTTAATCGTCATCTTTCCTTTTTATCTTAACATACTCGCTGCTTTCTTCACACCTTCAACTAAGCGATCGATATCTTCTTTATTGTTATAAAATGCAAAGGATGCTCTCACCGTACCAGGAATATCAAAACGATCCATCAATGGTTGTGTACAATGGTGTCCTGTACGTACGGCTATTCCCAGTTTATCCAAAATGGTTCCTACGTCATATGGATGTGTTCCATCGATAAGAAAAGAAATCACACTTGCTTTATTGTCAGCTGTTCCTACAAATCGGATCCCTTCAATTTGACTCAGCTGAGCTGTAGCATATTCTAGTAACTCATGCTCATATTGAGCTATGGCCTCCTGACCAATTTGCTGAATATATTCTGCTGCCACACCAATTCCAATCGAGCCTTCGATATCAGGTGTTCCTGCTTCAAATTTGAAAGGCAACTCATTGTAAGTCGTTTTTTCAAAAGTTACGGTTTTGATCATTTCCCCACCACCGTGGTAAGGCGGCATTTCATTTAACCACTTTTCTTTACCATAAAGGATACCAATACCTGTTGGACCAAACATTTTATGCCCTGAAAAAACATAAAAATCAGCATCCAACTCTTGCACATCAATCTTCATATGCGGGATAGCCTGTGCGCCATCCACCAACACTGGAATGCCTTTTGCATGTGCTTTAGCAATCACTTCTTTGACTGGATTGATCGTACCCAAGGCATTAGAAACATGTACTAGAGAAACAATCTTTGTACGTTCCGTAAGCAGCTCATCCAGCTCATCCATCAATAATTCACCTTTATCATTGATCGGAATTACTTTTAGATGCGCCCCCGCTTGCTCACATGCCAATTGCCAAGGTACAATATTAGAGTGGTGCTCCATCGCTGAAACGAGCACTTCATCGCCTTCTTTCAAAAACTTTCTGCCATAAGAGGACGCTACTAAGTTAATCCCTTCTGTAGTTCCTCTAACAAAAATGATCTCTTTATCAGAAGCTGCATTAATGAACTGCTGAATTTGCTTACGACCATGCTCATGCGCATTCGTCGCTTCTTGGCTCAATTGATACACTCCTCTATGTACATTTGAATGCAAATGCTTATAGTAATGCTCAATCGAATCCAATAGTACTTGTGGCTTTTGGCTCGAAGCAGCACTATCCAAAAATACCAAGGGTTTTCCATTCATTTCTCGCGAAAGCAGAGGAAATTCCTTGCGTACCTTTTCTATATCGAATCCAACTTTATTTTTAGTAATGGTATCAGCCATTTTTTATTGGTTCATATTATATTAGCTAAGAGTGTAATCGGAAACAACAGCTATTTTCTAGCCTAACTACATAATCATTCTGCAAATTTTGCCTTAATCAATCCTTCAATATGATCTTGTAAGTCTTCTGAATCTATATTTTCCAATACTTCTAAAATGAATGCATGTTGCAGCAAAGCGCGAGCAGCAGCATCATTCAAACCACGTGAGCGCAGGTAAAAAACCGAATCTTCGTCCAACTGTCCAATCGTTGCACCATGGCTACATCTCACATCATCAGCATAAATTTCTAGCTGAGGTTTTGTATCCATGATCGCTGTTTTGGATAATACTAAACTGCTATTTTGCTGAAAAGCATTGATCTTCTGTGCATCTTTACGCACCATCACTTTTCCATTGAATACCCCTCTTGCTTTATCAGTCAAAATACCTTTGTATAATTCATTGCTTGTACAATGGGCGGATGCATGATCCATGAAGCTTTGGTTATCAATATGCTGATCACCTTTTCCTAGATACACACCAAACATATTAGTATCTGCACCTACGCCTGTTTGCTCTGCACCAAGATTATTTCTTACAATACGTCCACCCAAATCGATGGTATAACCTCTGAAAACACTATCTCGCTCTTGAACAATATCAATATTTGTTAATTTGAACGCTTCTTGGCTATCATTCTGAATACGGTAGTGTGAAACATGTGCATTTGCGTCAAGCGCAAAGCGTGCAATACCATTGGAAAGATATGCTCCTTGATGACCTTTAGCCGCGTCATGAGTTTCAATAAAGCTCACTTGTGCGCTCGTTTCTGCCTGTACGAACAACTGCGGTGAAATGACCATAGCTTGATCGTCTACAATTGCCAAGTGTAGTAATTGAATAGAGCTTTCAATTACAACTCCCTTATTTACATGCACAAACACACCATCTTTGGCGAAAGCCAAATTCAAAGCGGTAAAGGCCGCATTACCTTCCGTTTCTTTATTGTATTGTGCTTCGATCCATGCTTTATAAGCATCGTTCTGTAAAGCTTCTGCAATGGAAGTAATGGTCAAACCTTCTGGAAGCTTATCCATTTTTGACAATGCTGCATTCCATTCTCCATTGATAAATACTAACTGGATAGGCGCAATATCATTCAATCGATAGGCGTCGATGTTAGCAGAATCAATCATTACATTTGCTCCTTGTTGATAGCTTAGATTTAAAGCACGATTGAAGTTGGTATACTTAAAATCTTCATCTCTACGTGTCGGAAAATTTAAGTCCGGCAAACGCTGAATAGCTTGCAGGCGAAGTTGATGAAGCGGCTGTTCGGCTTGGCCATTCAGCTGCTGTACGTCTTTTTCGAACAACTGCTGAAACTGAGCTTTTGCTTCTGCAAATCTATCTTGAGTTATGGTTGTCATTCTGATTGGTTGTTGGTTAATAGTTAATGGTCAAGGGTAATAGTATACTGCTATAAAAATTCATCACTTACAAAAATTGTGCAGAATTTGACTTTAACTATTTTACCGTTAACTAATAACGATTACACTATTAACAAAATCTTATCCTTCAATCGCGGCTACTTCTTCTTTAATCCAGTCGTAGCCCTTTTCTTCCAATTGTAAAGACAGTGATTTATCGCCTGATTTTACGATACGACCATTGTATAATACATGTACGTAATCAGGAACGATGTAATTCAATAATCTTTGATAGTGTGTTACGATAACAAAAGAGCGATTTTCACTACGCAATTTATTTACAGCATCTGCAACGATACGTAATGCATCGATATCTAAACCAGAATCTGTTTCATCTAGAACTGCCAATTTAGGCTCTAACAATGCCATTTGAAGCATTTCATTACGCTTTTTCTCTCCTCCTGAGAAACCTTCATTTAAAGAACGCTTCAAGAATTTTGGATCCATGCCCACCATATCCAATTTTTCACGAATATACTTAAGCATTTGTGCAGCATTCAATTCCTCTTGACCGCGCTCCAAGCGTACTGCATTTACTGTACTTTTTAAGAAGTTAGAAGTACTAACTCCTGGAATTTCTACAGGATATTGGAATGCTAGGAAGATACCTGCACGTGCACGCTCATCTACTTCTAGTTCTAATAAATCTTCTCCTTCGAAAGTTACTGAACCACCAGTTACTTCATACTCTTCACGACCTGCTAATACGTTAGCCAGTGTACTCTTACCAGAACCATTTGGTCCCATGATAGCATGTACCTCACCTGGTTTGATATCCAAGTTGATACCCTTCAATATTTGTTTATCTTCGATAGAGACTTGTAAGTCTTTGATATTTAACATTACTGTTTAGTTTAACCCGTTTTTTAATTAATGGATGAAGGCTACACACTTCATGCTATCCAACACTACCCTCTAAGCTAATAGCCAATAATTTCTGTGCTTCTACAGCAAACTCCATTGGCAGCTCATTGAATACCTCTTTACAATAACCGTTTACGATCATATTGACCGCATCTTCTTCACTCAATCCACGTTGCATAAGGTAGAACAATTGATCTTCACCAATTTTTGAAGTCGTTGCTTCGTGCTCTACTTTTGCTGTACTATTTTCCACCTCTAGGTAAGGGAAGGTATGTGCACCACATTTGTCACCCATCAATAAGGAATCACAGACAGAGAAATTGTGTGCATTTTCAGCCTTCTTACCAATTTTTACTAATCCACGATAAGAGTTGTCGCTATATCCAGCAGAAATACCTTTTGAGATAATGGTACTTCTAGTATTTTTACCTAAGTGAATCATCTTTGTACCTGTATCTGCCTGTTGGCGGTTGTTGGTAACAGCCACGGAGTAGAATTCACCGATAGAGTTATCTCCTTTTAGTACACAGCTTGGGTATTTCCAAGTAATGGCAGAACCCGTTTCTACCTGAGTCCAACTGATTTTAGAGTTTTTACCTTCACACAGACCACGCTTCGTTACGAAGTTGTAAATTCCTCCTTTCCCATCTTTATCACCTGGGTACCAGTTTTGTACTGTAGAGTACTTGATCTCTGCATCGTCTAGAGCGATTAACTCCACAACAGCTGCATGCAGCTGATTTTCGTCACGCATAGGTGCCGTACAACCTTCTAGATACGAAACATAACTACCTTCCTCTGCTACGATCAATGTACGCTCGAACTGACCAGTATTACGCTCATTGATACGGAAATAGGTCGATAACTCCATTGGACAACGTACACCTTTAGGAATATATACAAACGAACCATCACTAAATACAGCTGAATTTAGTGCCGTGAAATAGTTATCAGAAGCAGGAACGACACTCCCTAGGTACTTCTTGATTAACTCAGGATGCTCGTGTACTGCTTCGCTGAAGGAGCTGAATACAATACCTAGCTCAGCTAGTTTTTCTTTGTAGGTCGTCTTCACAGAAACACTATCAATAACAGCATCTACCGCTACACCAGCAAGCATTTTCTGCTCGTCTAGAGGAATACCTAACTTTTCGAATGTACGAAGCAACTCTGGGTCTACTTCATCCAAACTTTTCAGTTCTGGCTTTTTCTTTGGTGCTGCATAGTAGATAATATCTTGATAATCGATAGGTGGGTAATCAACATTTGGCCAAGTTGGCTCTGTCATTTCTTGCCATTGTTTGAATGCTTTTAAACGCCATTCGAGCAAGAATTCAGGTTCATTTTTTTTCGCAGAAATTGCACGAACGGTATCTTCTGTTAATCCTTTTGGAAGGGTTTCTGAGTCAATATTACTCGTAAACCCATATTTATAATCGCTCCGCGTGTGTGCTTCGAGCGTTTGCATTGAATCACTCATCTATGTTACTTATTTAGTCTGTCTCTTTATTTCTTTCCAGTAAATAAAACTGTTTGTGCATTGAGTTAGACTAAGACTTTTAATAAAAAAATGACATGTGGTAAAACTCTAATTCCCTGTTTATACCCTTTTTAGTCTTTGCCTAATCAAAAAACACTGCAATTTATACAAAAAAGTATAAACAAAGTTTATTGAACTTTCATTTTTTCGTCATTCCTGCAAAAAAGACGGAATAAGCCTATTGTTTTACCAAAAAACATCCCAATACACTGAGGTAGAAATGATTCTACTTATTATTTATCTAAATCTCAGACACAGTCCAATAGGATTGAAACACTTCTGATAAAATACTACAGAATAGATTATTATATCACTTCTTTATATTCAAAGTATGCCTTACAGGAAAGTTGAAGAGTCTTATTCAAATTTACTTCAATAAGAGTAGGTCTCCTGAAAAAACTTGTGTCTTTCCATCTACAAACTCAAACTCAACAACATAGACGTAAAGTCCTGAATGAAGTATTTTACCTCTATACTTGCCATTCCAACCTTCGGACTCTGCATTAGGTAAGAAATCCTCCTTTTCAAAAACCATTTCGCCCCAGCGATCAAAAATCTGCATCTTATTGATACGACGAATACTGATATCGCTGTAAACCGTAAATCGGTCATTAAAACCATCGTCATTTGGACTAAAAGCGTTTGGAATATACACCTTCTTCGTTTTATCAACTCGAATGTTAATACTATCCATCACAAAACAATCTGGGCTGAAAGCAGCAAAAAACACATAAGTGATGTCCTCTTCTGGGGTAGCTACAGGCCTTATTAATGTCGGATCATTCAAATATAAAGGAGGCATCCACTCAAAGGCGTTTGGCGTAAAATTCAGTATTGGATCAAGCTGAATATTTTGGCCTAAGCCTACATTTTTATCCGCTCCAAGCGTCAGACTCAAAATAGGAACCTCAGCGATAGTTAGGTTTTGATCTGTAGAACAGCCATTTTGATCCTCAATACTTAATTGATAATCACCTGAAGGTAAATTGCCGATGATGTAGGTCATCCCATCCGTTTCCGAGAGGAAAACATTATTGTTGTATATTAAATAAGGTGCTGTTCCTCCCTCGATTGAATTGATCGTTATCTGGCCGTCTGCCGTATTAAAACAAGTAGGTTCTAGTGGCACCACATCAGCTACTAGTTCCCCTGGTTCAATTATATCAAATGATTGCTCTACGGAGCATCCTTCCCCATCTGTAATGGTCACTGAATAATTACCCATCGATAAGTCCTGTAAAACAAGGCTATTCTCTCCTGTTGACCATAAAATATCAATGGGCAAAATCCCTCCAATTATTTCAAGGCTAATCTGACCGTCTTGCTCTCCAAAGCAACTCATGTTTTCACTTGTACTATTCAGTTCAAAACTGCAGTCTGGCGCTGTAATAGTAAATGAACATGTAGCTTCGCAAGCGTTAGCATCGATTACTGTCACGGCATAATCGCCTGCAACCAGATTAGGAATCTGAAATGAACCTTCTGTATTCGCCATATCAAAACCACTAATAGCAGGTTGCCATACAAAATTATAAATAGGCGTTCCGCCTAGATGCGTAATTTCAGCTACCCCATCATTTCCTCCAAAGGTGGAAACAGGTGTTAATTCAGCACAGCTAATTGTTAGTTCTTCTGGTTCTGTGATGATTATACTATTCGTTCTAGCACAAGCATTTTCGTCAATCACTGTCACCGAGTAGGTCCCTGCAGGCACATCAATTAAGTTTGGACTTCCGTCAAATTCGTCAATATTCCAGTCATAGGTGGAATTTACTGGGTTTCCATTGTCAAATAACACTTCTACTGAAGCCGTACTATTGCCTTCGCAATCCACTGGGCTACTTTGGTTGAAATCAATAGAAAAAAAAGGGTGAACAATAATTAATATTTCCACTAAATCGGACTCGCAATCCCCTGCCCCAGAAGAAGCGTAAACAGCAGTCGTTCCTGTTTCAAAACTATTTGGATTATCGATAGATATATTTCCATTAGGGTCTTGATACCAATTGATTTGGCCTCCTTCTCCATTGGTCAATACTTGCTCTTGGGTGGTCAAGTCAACTGTCAAAATATTGTTCTCATTATCAGAGCAGAGTTCTATAGGTTGATTTACGGGGAAGATTTGAGTGGAACTAGTAATATTCACCTCCATTGTGATTCCATTAGGATCAAGATTAGTCAAATCGCCATTATAGCCACAGGTCGTAAAATCTAAAATATCTTGAATAGTAGATACAGCATCTAAGAACTGTGTAATAGAAACAGATCCATTTGTCTGGATATAAGAAAAACCGTAAATGATATAATTTCCAACAGCTACGTTACTAAAATCAAAATTACCTGTAGTATTAAAATCGATGATGGTACCATCTTGCAATGCCAAGATAAAGGCGTATTCAAATAAAAACCCAACTGCATCTGGTTCAAATTCATCTGGCTGATCATAATTTGCCGTAAAGGCAGCAAGGTCATCCCCTTCACATAACGAAATAGGCGAATCAGAAGTAGCATCCACAGGTACAAGCAAATCACCTGCATCTGTATCTCTACAGTCAGAAATTACTCCATTATACTGAAATGTGCCATTTGCTATTGCGCTAATCAGATTAGCATTAAAAGAACTATTGGGCTCACCTGGAGATTCTCCATCAGGTGTCATTGGATTTTCATAATTGGTTAGATTATTCCAATTGTTATCTGTTTCATTAGTCATTACAATGACTCTACCTGATTGCGAACCATTGATTTCAACATCTACGGGAGAAGAAGAAATATCGCTCGTCAGCGCTACATTTCCCCAGTGAATAACATGAACGACCGTCTCACAAGCATCTCTTACTTGAACGACATCACCTCCGTTTCTTAAGCCATGCTCCCAGCCTAGAGGATTACTGCTGGGGTTAGTACATGGACAAAACTGGCCATTAGAGCTTGTCGGATTGCTAGGACAGGCATCCATACAGGAATCATTATGTGGAATAATGTATACGCCGTCACCATTTGCATCTTGCGGATCAGCTGTTGGGAGTAAAGGATTTGGTGATTCATTATTATAAACGACGATAATTGATCCTGGGGGAATCGCATTATAACATTCACCAAAGGAGATATGGCCAGCAGCATTTCCTTCTCCGCTTGCGGGAAAATTATTATCGTCGGTAATCCAACCAGTGATATCCACTGGCGCAGTAGGATCAGCTGGTGCCCCTACCACTATATATTCAATATACTCACTAAAGCCACCTGTGGGTCCTTGCGAAACTTCGTTGATTATGATACCACCTCGTTCTGGAGCGAAAGGAGCTCCTCCAGTATATTGTGCCAGACTAGATGTATACAAAAACAGATTCAAGAAGAGAATCGGTAATATTGCCTTCATTTTGGATGTAGATTTTGACGCTTATAATGAGTTAATGACAAACCCTTAACAGCTTAATCGTTTTTGGTTAATCGTTTTTGGTCGACCATAAATCTTAGATAGAAAACCTTTTGCTATTCACCACTATACGATTAACCATTAAATGAACAAGTGTGAATGCCAGTTTGACATTAAACCCTTTACAAATTTAAAGAATGAAAACAGGGAGTTGTATTTCTTAAGGAAGAATAATGGCTATTATTTTACTCTTTTGAAAGTAACACAAACAAAAGGACGAACAATGAAAGATAAGGAAGTTTTCATGTCAATTATAGCTTAATTTTTTGCACCGCTGCAGCATACAGTCCTTGCTTATTTTCTTTTACTTCAAATTCAACCAAGTCTCCTTTTTCAATTTCAGATAAAAGGTGTTTCTGTTGGATATAGAACTCTTCTCGATTGTTTAGCGCCCTGATATAGCCAAAACCTCGTTTCTTTATGTAAAATTGTACAATTCCTTTTTTTTTCATCTGTATATATTCAAAAAAACTAGCAGCTAAAATCTTATTTTGCACCTTCAAATAAACCAATAAAATTACATGAAGTTTGCTCAAGCCATATCTATTCAAGCATTAGCGGCACAATTGAATGCCGAGCTCATCGGAGATGAGACCTTGGAAGCTACTGGAATCAATGAAATTCACAAAGTAGAAAAAGGGGATATCACTTTTGTAGATGTCAAAAAATACTTTAACAAATCGCTCCATTCTGCAGCAAGTATTATCATCTTAAATGAAAAGGTAGAATGTCCAAAAGGGAAGGCACTACTTGTTGTCGATGATCCCTTTCGTGCATACAACAATCTCGTTTTAGAGCATCGTCCTTTAATACCTTTAACCAGCACAGTAAGCGATACAGCTCAAATCCATCCTACGGCAGTAATCGAACCAAATGTAGTGATCGGGCATCATGTGAAAATTGGTAAACATTGCCATATCCAAGCCAATGTGACTATTCATGAGCACAGTATTATTGGGAATCATGTCACCATCCAATCAGGTACTATTATCGGAACGGATGCTTTCTATTACAAAAAGCATGAGACCAGCTATGAAAAATGGCGCTCAGGTGGCCGTGTCGTGATTGAAGACAATGTAGAAATCGGTGCGGGCTGTACAATCAATAAAGGCGTATCAGGGGATACGATTATTGGTGCAGGCACTAAATTTGACTGCCAAATTCACATTGGCCATGGTGCAGTTATTGGTAAGAATTGCCTCTTTGCCGCACAAGTAGGTGTAGGTGGCAAAACTATCATTGGAGATGATGTTGTACTCTATGGTCAAGTTGGAATTGCACAACGCTTAAAAATTGGTAATAAAACCGTTATTCTTGCAAAATCAGGGGTATCTAAAGATTTAGAAGGCGGAAAGGTTTATTTTGGCTACCCTGCAAAAGAAGCTAGAACCAATTATCGTGAGTTAGCAGCACTGCGCCAACTACCAAGCTTCTTTAGTACTTCTTCGAAGTAGAGTTGTTGGTTAAGATAAGTTTAGGAGGATTATACTGCTCGCCAATTAAATCATTTTGTTTCAAACAAAAAAGTTCTATCTTTGCCGTAGTAATCAGCTCTCAGAAAACGAACAACAAAGCCTCATGAGTGAGTCCTTCCTTCTCAAAAACATGTATAATGCCACTTTTTACAATAGCTTTTGTGATGCATTGGAAAAAGTAGTGCCACCATTTGACCGTCAGCAATTTTTTGATCTAATCTTCAATAAGGAATGGGAGGGAAAAGAACTGAAAGAAAGGATGAAGCACACCACCAAGGTTCTTCATCAATTCCTAGAGAAGGATTTGGCGAAAGCCATACAGCAACTCTCCAAGCTTATCGACATTATAGCTCCGCAATTAGATACGGAACAGAGCTTTGAATACATGTTCTTTGCTGATTATATAGAGCAATATGGACAAGGAGAAGAATTGGCAAGCGTTTTCAATGGTATTGAAATGACTACCCAATTTACTAGTGCAGAATTTGCCGTAAGGCCCTTTATTGTAGCGCAACAAGAAGCTACGCTTGCGCAAATGCTAGCATGGAGCAAACACCCTAATCCTAATGTACGACGATTATCATCAGAGGGTTGCCGTCCACGTTTACCTTGGGGTATAGCTTTAAAGGCATTAAAAAAAGATCCAAAACCCATTTTGCCTATCCTCGAAAATTTAAAAGATGATGAAAGCGAATATGTAAGAAGAAGTGTAGCTAATAACCTTAATGATATATCCAAAGATCATCCTGATATCGTCATCGCTATCGCTAAAAAATGGTTTGGAAAAACAAAGGCAACCGATAAACTTATCAAACATGCATTGCGAGGCCTACTAAAACAAGGGCATAAAGAAGCGCTAGCACTTTTTGGTTATGCTTCAAGTGATGATTTAAAAATTTCTAATTTTAAAGTAGAGAAAGCGGTTATTCAACTGGGCGAAGATCAGGTATTCTCTTTTCAATTAGAAAATACCAGTGAAAAAGCATTAAAAGTTCGCTTGGAATATGGTGTGTACTATAAAAAAGCGAATGGAAGCTTGTCCAGAAAGGTCTTCCAAATTGGTGAGAAACAATACCAACCAAAGTCTACTACAATTATTAAGAAAAAACAGCACTTCAAACCCATTACTACTCGTAAATACCATGCAGGCGAACACCAAATTACCATTATTGTAAATGGAGAAGAATCAGAGAAAATTTCATTTACTCTCATGATATAAAAAAGGGGTAGTCCCATTGGTTCTACCCCATTATGAACAGCAGGATAAAGGGTTTCCCCCTTTATAAATGAAATAAATTAGCTCATACTGCAAGGACTACATTGCCTTTTTTATGCCCTTTTTCGACATAGGCATGTGCATCTACTATATTCTCTATTGGATAAACACGGTCAATCACGGCTCTAAATTTACCTTCCTCTATTATATCTTTTATCGTATTTAAATCATCTTTACTTTCAGCAGCCAAACCACCAATCACCTGATGTACAGGTTGAATACCAAAGAGTTTTCCAAAAGCTTGCCTTACAATCACCCCATAGTCTTTAGCCGAAGCATCGCAGGCCAAGAAATAACCCCCTGGTTTAATCAAATGTTTGCTAGCAGCATAGTTCGTTTTTCCAACGGTACTAAAAATGACATCATATGCTTCCGCTACCTTCGCAAAGTCTTCTTTTTTATAGTCAATCACATGAGATGCACCTAAAGACTTTACCATTTCTACATTTCCGGTGCTACATACGCCTGTCACTTCTGCGCCGAAGCACTTGGCCAATTGAACAGCTGCCGTGCCTACGGAACCAGAAGCTCCATGAATCAAAACTTTCTGGCCATTCTGGATATTTGCTTGCTTTAAGAAATGTAATGCCGTTTGCGCTCCCACAGGAATTGAAGCAGCTTCCTCATAATTCCAGCCTTTCGGCAGATGCACCAGTGGCATATCTTCTGAAATACAATAATACTCTGC
Organism: Saprospiraceae bacterium; assembly: GCA_022448955.1. GTDB lineage: Bacteria > Bacteroidota > Bacteroidia > Chitinophagales > Saprospiraceae > JALEHC01. The sequence continues at coordinate 25,530 of JAKVCU010000053.1, read as the reverse complement.
GTAAGTCCCCGTATCTGTCTTCGTAGAACCAAATACTTGATCACCTACTCTAAATTTCTTCACTGCATCGCCTACAGCAACTACTTCTCCAGCTAGTTCGTGACCTAAAACTTGATACTTGGGCTTAAAAAGTCCAAAAAATAATCGCACCATAAAGGGATCCGCTTTACGCAATCGCCAATCGCCTGCTGTAACAGTAGTAGCATATATTCGAATCATCACTTCATTAGCCTTTGGTGTTGGCTGATCAATTTCTGTCATTTTAAGCACCTCTGGTGCACCATACTCTTGATAAACTATTGCTTTCATATTGTTTTCATTATTGTGTCGGGTGATTTCTTTGATTGCAAAGGTAGCGGCACTTTAAATCGAATGCATTGACTTAAGTTAAGAAAGGTTAAAAGGGAAGCATTTATTTAATTGATGTTATGACGACCTTAGCAGTTTGCTAAGGTACTTCGCATTTTGAAGGCGACTTTTTACTCAGATCTGCGTTGTGTACTTGCCTTAATAGCTATGGCTATTAGGCTCAGCCGCGCCTTAAGCTGAGCAAAAATTAGCTGCTTCAAAATTCCAATAAACCTAAATTACAGCCTACTGAGCCTTTTACTATTGAAAAAAATTGTCAAGTAGAGATGAATATACTCGTATGGCTGTCCAGAAAGAACCAGAAGCCACACAAAAGATTAGTTGAGGTTTGAAAAGCTTTGCTGCTCGTCAAATAACTGTCTACTCATGGGGATTAAAAAGTACTATTTACCATTTTTTATCAAAGCAGCCAAAGCTTCCGCAAATTGCTGCCCCAAATCAATATAATCTGGACTCGTGTAATGCCATGGATCTGATAAAAAGGAATAATTTTCTGTACTTTTGACTAGTGTAGCCTTAGCATCTTTTTCACAGAAATTGGCTTGTGCTTGATGCACAATCGCTAAATGATCCATTAGTAGTCCATCTTCGTCCATACCAGAATCTTTTATTTTACCAATAGCTACAGGTAAATCATCCTCTCTAAGGCTTGCTCTCATTAAATCGATCAGTTGTTTTAAATTCGCCTCATAAGCCATTGCGATTGCTGGTGTTTGAACAGCATCTGATTCGCCTTGCATCCAAGCAATGCCAAAGGGTACTAATACGTCTTCTCTTCCATCCTCATTGATATCTGATTTGGCGAAAGCCGTACGTAAGGTCGTTAAGTAAGCATCGTATTGATTCAAGCCTTGCCCCTCGTCAAATTCGGGTGTCCAAGTACCATAACTTTCCGTATCTGCAATAGAAGAACCGCCACGGGCATATTTAATAATTGCAATCTTTTGCCCCGGAAATAATGCTTTCATTCGCCTTCCAAAGCTTAGCTCTGGCCCAAATCTTTCAGAATAAAAATTCTGGTTGCCATCTGATCTAAAATCTGCGCCATAGCCAGGTTTTAGTGGGCTCCAAATCCCTAGGCCACCATCTGGCGTATTGTCAGATACTTGATTGCCTTCAAAAATATAGACATCATCGATCGTCTGATTTAAATCCTCTGGAAGGTCTTTATTGTATCCATAACCATCCATATTCGATTGGCCTCCTAAATAAAAAAGCATCCATCTTTCAGGCGTTTGCTTTTCTTGTACTTTGACAGTCTCTGTTTGCTGACAAGCTGCCAAAAGCAGTAATAAAAAGAAAAAGTTATTCATCTGTTTAATCTTTTTTCATTCATCTGTATTTCAGGTATCCAAATCTGATCCATTATTTTCGGATCATCTTGACTTCCACCGCCAAAGGTAAAGCCTTGCGGCTGAAGCTCTAATGGTCTTAAGCCCCCTTCACCTCCACCATCCCAAGTGGTAATTAAGATGCTCATTCCATCCAAACTTTTTGGCTCACCAATGATAGATGCTGGGAAGGTCATACTGATCGTCTGGACCTCTGCATCTACCTCTATTCTAGGCTTTTGCGAACTAATCTGTTCTGCACCATCCACCGCTTTGAGCATCATCCCATTCCATCCATTGATTGTCGCTTGATAATTCCATTCAACACCCTCTGGCATCTGAGCATCTAATCTAGGAATTTTATTCATACCCTTCTGTCCAGGAATAGCTAATAAAATATTTAATTCTAGATGATCAAATCCATTTAAAGGACTCCATACGGTAGAAAGCGGCTCTACCATTTTCACTTTGATCTCTATATTATTCCCCCTTACAGAGACACTAGCTGAAGCCAAATCCATTTGATGACTAAAGGTAGCATCTGTTGGATATAAATACTTTCCTTCTGGCCCATTGTCATCTCCAATAGGGTCTTCTTTCGAAAGGAGCTGCTGCTTTGGCAACCTTAATTCAAATGATATAACATCTCCAAATCGTGCTTTTCCATTTCGATATTCCAACATCTCTATTTGATGCTTACCATTAGGAAGATTCTTTAAGTTTAATGATAAAGTACCATTGCTCACTGATTGTTTAGTTGACCAACGATTATTCAAGATGGCAAACATACTGTCTAGTCCGTCTTTGGCCATGATATCAAACTGATATATACTTTGTGTTATCGGTTCTTCTATGCTTGTTCTCAGTGGAAGAGGGCGTAGCTCTTTTTGGCTTTTTCCGTCTTGACTTACTTGAAAGGCTACAGCACTTCTAGCATCCATTTTCAGAAAATCAATTCCTTTGCCCAATTCCATTTCCCAAGGGCTATTCAATTCTAATACAGGCAATACTTTACTAGCAGGTTGTCCTAGATCAATCCCCCCTGCAACAATAGTTTCCTCCCTTGTATTAAAGGCAAAATACAGGCTTTCCTCCTCCGGGAAGCTAATTTTATACAACAGTAGTCCAGGGCAAGAATCACTATCTGCTAGCACTTCCACATTTCCATGGCGAGTAAGATGATGATTCTTTCTCAACTCAATCAGACGCTTTAAAGATTGGAAAGTAGAAGAATGTTCATCCATTTTATCAAACAGAGCTGGTCTAGTTTCTATTACGCCTTGTTCTGTTCCATAATAAATGCAAGGTACGCCTGGCACACTCATCAAAAATAGTAATGCTTGTAGTGTGGCCTCTTCTGTTGCTTTAGTACGAAAACGAGACATATCATGATTATCAATAAAATTAACCAACATGGCTGGATCAGGGAAGTACTCCTTTAATGTCTTCAAGCGATAAGTCATTTGAGCCGTTGGTTGTCCCCCTGCAAAGACCCTATCGATCGTTTGTTGTAAAGGGAAGTTGAGCACAGCATCCATCTCTGGTTTTTCTGGCGTCCCTATAAACTGGGAAGCGTATTTTTCTGCCTTATCTCCAAATGGAGCGGAACTTACCCATGTTTCACCAAAGGTATAGAAGGCATCTTTTCCTATGCTTTGCGCAAATGGTTCTATCCCTTGCCAATCGCCCGTACCATCGTATAAAAAGTTTCGCCAGAAATCATTCGGCACATATAAAGGCGTATCAAAACGATAGCCATCTACACCTGCTTCTTTTATCCAAAACTGGAAGGACTCTATCAATTTTTCACGAACAATTGGATTCTCTGTATTCAAATCATCCAATCCACTCATCTGATAATTATGCTTTTGATGTAGATCATTAAAATTATCAATCATTGGCGTAAAGTGATAAATCGCACTTTTTAAATGTTCTGGATCATTGGGATCATTTTGATCAAATGGTGCCTGAGTTGGTGCCCCCACTTTCGTGTAATACTGAGTAGGATTTTCAGGATCATAAGCTCCTTTATACCGGAAGTAATCTCCAGTGTGATTCACGACTACATCTTGCACTAAATACATGTCTCTTCCATGAATCGCTCTTGAAAGAGACTGATATTCTTCTAAGCTTCCAAAATGTGGATCGGTTGCCATAAAATCAGCAGCCCAATACCCATGATAACCGGTGAAGTTGGTATCCGGATTCCACCATTGGTTGAGATTGGGTGGCGTTAGCCAGATAGCTGTAGCCCCTAGCTTTTCAATATAGTCAAGGTTTTGCTCTACACCTGCAATATCTCCTCCTTGAAAGTATTGGTCTTTGGTCGGATCATACTCGCCTTGCCCTTGGTCATTATTGGCGGTATTGCCATCAGCAAAGCGATCCGTCATAGCAAAATAGATAATTTGATCTCGCCAATCAGGCGAAGGGACATGGAGCAAGTCCTTTTCTTCACTGCAGCTCCATAGCAAGCACAATAGGATTAAGCCATTGAGGTACTTCATGCTCTTTGAGTTGATACATTTTAGTAATTACTCTAAAATACCAAATCTATGGCATCAACGATTCACAATTTGATGAAAAAGATGTTTGTTTATTCCTAAATCTGGACAATGGTACAACTTATCCTTCGAGATGGTTCTAGATAAATTGCTCTGCTGAAAACTTTGGATAGCTTTTCATTTGGGCTAAGATTTCTTGTGCTTCTATTTCATTGATTTCTCGAAGTATTCTTATTGTTTTTTCGCCATAATTCATTTGAACCTTCCCGCCCAAGAAGGGAATTTGTTTATTTAGAAGATTAGGAATAGGTGCTTGGAATTTAATTTCCTTTAGACGATTTGTTTCATATTGTCTTTTTAAGCCCCTTCCGAATATGGTATTTTCTACTTTCGTAAAATAGCCTTCCATCAAGATTTCCTCTTTGCCAAATAACTGCCATAAAATACTTAGCAATATAGAAATTCCTCCTGCTGTCCAGAACAATAACCAAGCAGTCAATAAGGGTTTTGCAAACCAATCTATACTAGAAAGGAAAAGAAGACGTGCTACATAGTATTCGCCGAAAGCCCATGGGATCATCCAAAAAGTCAAAAATGTAATGATTCCCCAATGCTTCTTCGCAGGAATACGAATTTTCATGCCATCTATAGTTTGCTCTACGATGGCTCTTTTCTCTTTGGGATAAAGTTTTTGACTTTCTTTTACTTCAGTTGGTATTGGAGCCGTAACTTCTTGAATCCATTCAGGTAATTTACTTAACAACAACTCCTTTCCTCCTTCTTTCACTACCGCTAAGTCAACCGTCCGCCTTCCATACTTAAATTTTAAAAGAAAGAATGCTGCACCACCAAATAAGGCGAATAATTCATTCGTTGGTAAAGGCTTTATTTCTACATCTTTCACTTTCGTTAAACGATATCGCTTTTGTCTTCCGATACCGAATAAAGTATTTTTCACTCTAAGATATTTATCATCAAAAGTAATCTTTCGAGCGCCATAAAAACTTTGCAGCACCTGCCTAAGTCCATTCAATCCAAATAGCAGTATACTTATAGAAATGATGCTTGCTTCCAAATTAAAATTACGCCATCCATCCTCTTCTAGTAATAGATTAGCCATTCCTAAAAGAATAATAGTTCCTAATAGCGTAAAAGCACCCTTTACTTTATTTCCCCAGAAGATATGATTAGGGATATTAACTTGAATTTGATCATCCCATTTTTGGACGTCAATATTGGATCGATTAATGATCATAGCTCTAAGTAGTTTACCCGAACCCGTGCCTGCCAGCAGGCTGGAATTGGTATAATAAAATTAGTCTTCACAAAAGTACTATCTAAAAATAGAAATAAGCAACTATCTTCATCATAGCGCCTTGATCATACGATTTTATTGCTCTACTATTGATCAATTCGGTCGACCATATCCATAAAATTAACCAGAAACACCTTTAGAGTGTCCCCCTCAATTCTTGCTCTCTTTCGATTGCTTCGAATAAGGCTTTGAAGTTACCTTTACCAAAAGATTGTGCCCCTTTTCGCTGAATAATTTCAAAAAACATAGTTGGGCGAGACTGTATTGGCTTCGTGAATATTTGTAATAAGTAACCTTCATCATCACGATCTACTAAAATGCCTAAATCTCTTAAAGAGTCGATATCTTCCTCTATCTTCCCAACACGTTCTTCCAATACATCATAATAGGTGGTAGGCACTTTTAAGAAGTCTACCCCTCTGCTTTGCAATTGTGTAACAGTAGAAACGATATCATCTGTTGCTACCGCAATATGTTGAACGCCAGCACCCCCATAAAAATCAAGGTATTCTTCTACTTGTGACTTTTTCACCCCGTCTGCCGGTTCATTAATAGGAAACTTGATACGGCCGTTACCGTTGCTCACCACCTTACTCATTAAAGCGGTATATTCAGTCGAAATATCATTATCATCAAAAGTAAGAATATTAACAAATCCCATCACTTTCTCATAGAACTCAACCCATTTATTCATGGCCCCAAGTTCGACATTACCAACCATGTGATCAACATATTTCAAGCCAACTGTTGTGGGGCGATAGCTTGGATTCCAAGCTTTAAAACCTGGCAGGAATATACCTTTATATTGCTTTCTTTCAACAAAAACATGCACAGTTTCCCCGTACGTATGGATACCCGAACGAACTACCTTTCCTTCGCTATCTTCCTCCGTTTGTGGCTCCATATATGATTTTGCACCACGCTTTACTGCTTCTTCGTATGCCTTTGTAGCATCATCTACCCATAAAGCAATCACTTTTATACCATCGCCATGATCATCCACATGCTTTCCAATTGATGATCCTCTATACATAGGTGCTGTCAAGACAATACGAATCTTATCCTGAACTAAGACAAAAGATTCCCTATCCGTTAGCCCCGTTTCTAATCCAGCAAATGCTAATGGCTGAAAACCAAAGGCCGTTTGATAATAATGAGCGGCTTGTTTGGCATTACTAACGTAAAGTTCTACATAATCTGTACCATTGATTGGCATGAAATCCGCTGCAGCTTCGTATAATTTTGGAAGTTCTATTGTAGGTGATGGCATGGTTTTTAATTTAATTAGTACAACAATTATTGCTTAGGCAAATATATTGTAATTCTACGTTTTTTTCAAGCCTTGAAGAAGGAGAAAATAATTTTGGTTTGTTTACATAACATTGCCGGCAACTTTATGTTAAACTTTTATAGTTTAGCGAAAAAATCTAGTCATGCATATTCGTCTCAATATTTCACAGAAAATCACACTGCTATTATTCGTCGTATTCGTATTAAATACGATCAATAGTTATGCGCAAGAAAACACGTTTGACAAAACAAATATCACCATTACACCCATCGTCAATTTTCAGGCATGGGCCACTTATACATTGGATTATGAAGTCTACAATATAGACAGGCAGAATTACGAAGCAGTAGATAACCGACTTAATTTTATGATGCGAAGGATGAATCTTGGTTTTAAAGGAAAAGCCTTTAACCAATTTTCCTATGTACTCTTAGGTGCTTTTGATTTTATTGGAAAAGACTTATTGGCAGGGACCGTAGGTATTGGAAATAATGGGGGTTCTCCAATTTTTCGATTATGGACAGCTAAAGTGGGTTGGAAAGCCTATCAGGACAATGATCTTCTGCATCTTACTTTTGGTTATATGACGCCTATGCTAGGGCGATCGAGCAATAATTCTGCTTTTCGGATTGGCTCATTCGAAAAAGCTTGGTCACAGAATTATATTAGACGTCATACTGTCGGAACGGGGCCTGGAAGAGCCGTTGGATTTAATGCAGGTGGGCAATATAAAAATGAGGAAAATGGGAAATTTGCAATAGACTACAATTTAGGTCTATTTAATCCTTCTTTTCCAAGCCTTGGAGGAAATTCAGCAGGCATTGCCCAAAGTCCATTGTTAACTTATCGAGTTGCTTTTCATTTTGGAGAACCGGAGTTTGCTCAGTATAACAACGGCCATAAACACAATTATTTTGGCAAACGTAATGGCTTGACTTTAGCATTTTCAGGTAGTGAAAATGGCAAAATGGCCAGCTGGGATGTCAGCAGATCGTATGGTGTTGATTTTTTAGCCAACTGGGGTGGATTTAATTTAGGTGGCGAGTGGATGACGCTTTACAGATCCTCAGCAAATATCGGAGAAGCGTCCTCTCAAACTGGCTACATCCGCTTAAGTTATAATATTCCTATGGGAGCAAGAAACCTTGAGCCTGTTGTCACTTATGTCTTTTTTAATGGGGAAACCACTGATGATGGACAAGAAAGGGCAAGGAATTTGGGGGCCTTATCAGGAGAAGATCGCTATTTTGAATTGACCTTAAATTATTACTTCAGCCCCAGCGTATATTTAAGTTTGGCTTACATTGACCGCAGTGGTAGTTCAGGATCATCTGGAGATGGATTTGGTGGTAATAACTATTTCTTCCAAGGTGGTGTTGGCTCCATCAAAAGAGGAGATTACCTTGGTCTAGGGTTTGTTTTCTTGCTCTGATAAATAGCTTCTAGTGCATGGATTTGAGATTGGATAACTTCCATAGGAAAGGCATCCTGCACTTGGTCATAAACTTGCGCTTCAAAATTATCGATCTTGATAATTTGATGGGCTAAGCGAGCAATTTCTAGGATGTCATGACTGACCATGAGGACAGTCATTTCATACTTGACTTGTAGCTGTTGTAATAGTTTTTGGAGCTTTAGGCGTGTTTCTATATCTAATGCAGATAAAGGTTCGTCCAATAACAATACAGCTGGCTTTTGCACCAATGCTCTTGCTAAGGCTGTTCTTTGCTGCTGTCCTCCAGACAGCTGCCTAGGATAACGATCTTGCAGTTTTTGTAGCCCAGTTTCTTCTAATAATTGATCAATAAGGTAGCTATCTTCTTTAGATTGTAATGCAAAGCTGAGATTTTCACGCACCGTCATATTAGGGAAAAGGGCAAAATCTTGAAATAGAAACCCTACTCTACGCTCCTGCGCTTTAAGCTGTATATTTTGACTTTCGTCAAACCAAGTATCAGCTCCGACTTTAATCCGTCCTTTATCGGCTTTATCTAAACCTGCTATAAGGCGCAGAAGTGTCGTTTTCCCCACACCTGATTTACCACAGATAGCTGTAATCTGATTTGGCGAAAGCCAAAAATCGACCTTCAAATCTCGCTCGCCATCTGAGGTCATCAAGCGCTTTTGTACCTTCACCTCTATCATAGCCTAATCAATTTTGCTTTCTTATTTAACCAATAAGTAAGTGCTATGATGACAAATGAACTGATCAGTAAAATAAAAGAATAAAAATGTGCCGCAGAATAATTTAAAGATTCTACCTCATCAAATACCGCTAAAGAAGCTACTCGAGTCACCCCTGGAATGTTCCCCCCCAACATCAAAACCACTCCAAACTCCCCAATTGTGTGAGCAAAACTAAGCACCAAGCCAGATAATAATGCGGGTTGGATATTGGGTAGAATGATAAATCGCAATATTTCCCACCTAGTTTTCCCCATAGTTTGTGCAGCTTCGTTATAAGACTTTGGCAGATTTTCCATGGCGGCCTGAACTGGCTGAACCATAAAAGGGAAACTATAAATCACAGAACCAATAAGTAAACCTGAAAAGGTGAAAACCAATTGTATCTGGAAAACATCTTTCAAAAACAAACCTAAACCCGAATTTGGAGAAAATACTAATAAGAGATAAAAACCCAAAACAGATGGCGGTAAGACTAAAGGAAGACTAAATATGGCTTCCCACAAAAATTTATACCTAGAACGGCTTTGAGATAAGGCATAAGCAATAGGTACCCCAATAATGAATAACAAAATGGACGTTATCAACGCTAATTGAAAAGATAACCATAATGGGGACAATGCTATTTCCATAAGAAATGGATAAATTCAAACAGATATTCACCATCAATAACCACAAAAGAAATGAAAAAGTTATTCTTTTTAATCATTTGTATCGCGATTTCCACCTATAGCTTTGGCCAGAATCTGGAACGAAAGGGTGAGCTAGGAGCTAGAATCGCTGCCACTGAAGATAATAATGGCATCCTCATTCAAGATATTTCACCCAATAGTACCGCTAGTATTTTAACCATAGAAGATGGAGATATCTTACTTTCTGTTGATGGCGAAACTACTAATGACGTACAGGCTTTAGAGGCTAAAACTAGTACTTGGCGCGCAGGGCAGGCCATTGAAGTGAAGGTTAGACGTGGTGAGACTGAGATACTATTAAAAGGTTTAGTTCAGGGGAAACCTTTGGAAGAGTCGAAGTTTGGAATAGTGAAATATGGTGCGGTAGAATATGATCAAGGAAAGCTACGCTCTATTCTACATTTGCCGAAAGGCGTAGAAAACCCTCCAGTAATATTTTTTCTACAGGGATTTAGCTGTAGCTCCATTGATTTTTATTACTCTGATACAGAACCCATAAAAAGATTAGTCAATGGTTGGATGGAAAATGGCTTTGCCGTTTTTAGAGTGGAAAAACCAGGTATTGGTGATTGCCAAGGTTTGCCCAATTGTGAGGATATAGGTTTTCACTACGAAGTGGCTGCCTTTAAAAAAGCGCTAAAAGATTTGAAGAAAATACCGGAAATAGACCCTGAGAATATATTCTTATTTGGTCATTCTTTAGGTGGCGTTACCGCTCCTTTAATTGCAGCTGAAGTTCCAGTTAGAGGAATTATCAACTACGGTAGTGTGGCTACGACATGGTATGAATACCTCCTTAAAGTACTAAGAAAACAAGAAGTCATTTCTGGCACAGATTACGTGACAGTTGAAGAAAACGTGCGTACAAGAGGGCCTTTATTATATGATTATTTAGTGAAGAAAATGCCCCCAAAAGAACTAGAAAAAAATCCTACCTACAAAGCATTAATGCCTACAGGTTTACCACAGAGAGATGGTGATAGAATGATCGGAAGACATTATTCCTTCATGCAAGAAATCAATGAAACGAACATCACCACTGCCTTCCAAAAGGCAAATTGCTATGTCTTAGCGCTACATGGCGAGTGCGATTTGAATGCTGTAGATGAAGAATGGGCAAAGACAACAGCAGAGCTGGTCAATTCGATGTATCCAGGCAAAGGTCTTTGGAAAATCTTAAGTCGTACAGAGCATGGATTTGCTATTGTGCCTTCGATGAAAGCTTATGTCAGTTTACGCGATAGCGGAAGATTTGATGATGCTTATATGCGTCAAAACTTCAACCCGTCCATCATTACAGAAACAGTCGGATGGATGAAATCCATCTTAAAAAGCTAGACATAGCCTTGGTGGGATTGAAGCATAAGGCTACTCAGCAGCTCGCGCCTACTCTTTAGTACACCCTACAATCATAAGAACTTAGATACGATTAAATTATTGGCGAAGGAAAGGACTCTTGTAAAATTGTCCAGAGGTGAGTTTGGCGTTTTTACTAGGTCTTTTGGAACTGTCGTTTTTGGTTCATGTGGAGGACAGCTCTTTCTATACCTTCTGGCGTCAGTGGATACATAGGAATTACTTGTCGTAATACATTAATGGTGTAAGAACTTGGCCAGAAGCGTTCTTCTACAGGATTGAGCCATACCATTCTAGGGTATTTTTCTTGGAGGGCTTGCCAATTCTGGATACTCTCTTCGCTCAATTCGTAGGATGCCATATCTGCATCTCCAATGACAAAAATGCTGTAATTCTTGTCTTCCTTTAAGATCCGATCAATAGAAATAAACTGCAATCGTTGAGCATCTTTATAAGCACCTCCATAGATCGTATTATGGTAATAGTAAGTCTTTAGATCGTGTGCGAAGCGTCTTTTCATTTTTGAAAATAACTTCGTTACTGGCTTGATGTACGGAGACATCGACCATCCCCCATTATCGATCATTAAAATTACTTGGACTTTTTGCTCGATTTTCTCTTTTTCGTAGGGTAAAAACAAGCCTCCTTCCTTCACACCTTGTTTGATCGTCATTGGAATATCTAACTGGCGATAAGCCGTTTCATCTTCAATCCCTTTTAGATAAGCTAAGGCGACATCTACATTATTATCTTGAAGGCGTAATTTCCGATCTACAGGATAAAAATTGCGATCACCGATGACCTTCCTAGCCATTTTTCCACCACCGCTACCGCCGACTCGTACACCACCTTTGGCTGCACCATTATTGCCGTAAGGCGAATTCCCCCCCTGCCCTATCCAATGATTTCCTCCAGCATGACGGCGTAGCTGCTGTTGAGCAACTTGCTTCATCCGCTCCAGAAGTTCCTCTAGTGGTACATCGCTATAATCAATAGCAGTATCTAAGTTGGTTTCATTCGGATCAGCTTCATCGCTCAGACTATCTTTTCGGTTGGGATCATCTTGGCTAAGCACCTCTTTGCCGTCTAATATTTTCTTGATATCATAAGAGCTTAGGTGTACTTCTTGCAGAAATTGATCAATCAAAGCTTTAGACTCTGGCTCTTCTTCATTCCAGTCTTCTAAGTATTTTTCTTTCCAATTTTTGAAAGTTTCTGAGCGAAGGATGGCGCTATCCAACATCTCCCCTTTCTTAATCGAAATATCTAAAAAATATTGATAGAAAGCCTGCGTAAACGGGCCATACTCTTTGGGCGAGTTGGTAATTAAGCCTTTTAATACCAGATAAATATCCCCTAGTGTTCTGATCAACCCACGATCAAAACTCTTACGAAGCATGATGAGCGTACGCACATCTGCCTTCAAGTTATATTCTCGAAAAGTATGTGGAAGACTTTCAAACATCTATCGCATTCTTTGTATCACTTTCTTTAAATCGGCTTGTGTCTTGATTAATGCACCGAGTCCTTCTTTTTCGTCAATTTTTGACAATGCTTTTTCCTTTGGAAAACGATGGAGGTATTTTAACCAATTCAACAATTCCCTTGTAGAAGGTGCTCTTTCTAGACCTAGTTTTCGCATTTGGTAAAATAAGTCCATTGCTTTTTGAATCACTTCTTCTTCTACTTCCGTAAAATGCTTTGCTAGGATATCACGCATCAAATCTGGCTCGGGGAATGAAATATAGTGATAAATACAACGCCCTTTGAAAGCGGTAGGTAGTTCTTGCTCTCGATTACTTGTGATTACAATAGCAGGCATTTCTTCCTCACTTACGGCAATTTCTCGGCCTGATTCAGGCAAGACAAACTTTCTATGGCTTAACGCAAATAATAAATCATTAGGAAATTCACGAGGGGCTTTATCGATTTCATCAATCAACAATACAGAATGCGGATGGCTAAATGCTTGTGCCCCAGGGCCAAGAATGATATAATCATCCAACTGCTCAGTGCTTCTTCCGCCACTTTTTAAAGGTTCTAAACCTTTTTCTGCACGTTGTGCATTCAATACTTCTACTTGAGAATCTCTCAAGTATTTCACGTGATCAAACTTGGCCACAAATTGCTCAACGGTACTCTTACTCCCTACAGGATAGACAAATAAAGGTAGGTCTCGATTTTCTGCATATTGAATAGGCAATTCTGTTTTCCCAGTCCCTGGCTCTCCTTCAATCAATAATGGCATCCCCAAGACTCTAGCCATATGGAATGCTTGTGCCAATTCTGTATCACAAAGATAATGCGCTGATCCTGTCCAAATTTCTGTAAGTGCCACTATGCATAATTTACATGTTCAAAAGTTCAGTAATTTACACATAGTTTGGCAAAGTATCCTTAAACCAGTTTATTAATGCTCTTCGATCTCTGCTCCTCTAATAACTCTACGTCCCAAAAATTAGCGCATCAGCAAAATATCGCCCTTAAAGAAACGCACCTCTCCGTCAATAAACTCTACTTCAGCAGTGTATACAAAGACATTGGTATTTCGCTGTCCTAAATGGCGGCCATCCCATCCTTCAATTAATAAATTTGGAAGAAAGTCATTATTCTCAAATACCATAGCTCCCCAACGGTCAAAAATCTTAAAGGATTTTACCTCTTTTACAGTTACATCTCCAAATACAGTTACCTGGTCATTATTGCCATCCCCATTTGGCGAGAAAACATTTGGCACATAAACTTGATATACTTTCTCAATTTCTAAAAAGATGTCATCTGTTGCAACACAGCCATTTTCATCAACCATGGTAACAGTATAAGTAGTCGAAACAAATGGTCTGGCAATCGGATTATCACAACCATTGCAACTTAAACTATCCGCTGGTGTCCAAGTAAAAATTGGTTGGGATACATTATACGCTAAATCTAACTGAAAACGAGTTCCTCTAATCAAAAGCGTATCTTCCTGAAGAATATCCACAAAAATTTCCGATGGTTCGATGATCGTATATTCACTTTCTAAAGTACACCCCTCTGCATCCATTAGACTTAATTGATAAGTCCCTGGATCTAACTGACTAAATAATTGCCCCGTATTTCCATTCAAGAAAAAGTCTACATTATAGCCACCAGGCCCATCTAAACTTAAGGCATAAGGCTGCACTCCACCAAAAGCAGAATCAATTCTTACTTGCCCATCCATTTCATCATAACAGCTAATATTGATTGCTGTATCTAAAATACTTAGGTCTTGATTTTCTAAAGCTTCTACTTCAAAGACTGCTTCACAGTTATTGGCATCTGTCACCGTAAGCGTAAAGATGCCTGCTGCTACATTTAAAATCGTAGAATCTTGCACACCATTACTCCATTCGTAGCTGTAAGCTGCTGTTCCTCCTGAAGCAGCAACGGTCACTAATGCATCTGCATCACCAAAACAAGTAGCTGGAATAGAGTCAATAACATCAATCGCTATATTCGAATCTGGTTGAATAATCTCAATGGATTCTACCCAAGTACATCCGTTAAAATCTGTGATGGTTAGGGTATAAATTCCTGCCGCTAAATCCACACGATCTTCTTCTTGACCTCCATCTGACCAATTATATTCAAATGGTGCTGTACCATTAAATACTTCTATTGAAATGGTTCCGTTCGTTTCTCCAAAACACTCAATAGATGTTGGTGTAGCTGTCGCCAAAACAGGTTCAAATGCTTCTACTTCTTGTTGTATCGTGTCTTTACATTCACCTGTATTTACGATAAGCGTGACCGTATATGTTCCAGGCGTATCATAAAAATGCATTGGATTTTCCTCAAAGGAAACGAGGCTGTCGCCAAAATCCCATGCAAATGAGGTAATATTTCCACTAGAAGTATTCGTAAACTGAATATCGTCTGGTGCACAAATGGAGAAATTATCTACAGTGAAATCCGCCACAGGCGTAGGGGTGATTGTAATCGTTTGAGTGAAAGACGATACACAAACACTGTCGTTAAATGCTAAGAGCTCTATGACATACGCTCCTGCCCCTGCATACACATGAGTAGGATTTGCCGAAAGGCTCAGACTGTCATCCCCAAAATCCCACGCAAAGGCATTCGCAGAATCCGATAGATTGATAAAAGTCACCTCACTTGGTGCACAATCATCCATCACTTCATAATCAAAGTTGGCGACTGGCGTCGCCCTTACGTTGATGATCTGACAAGTGGTATTTCGACAACCATTAATATCTGTAATTTGCAAGCAAACAATGTAATCACCTGCTGCCTCATAAGTATGCATTGGATTACAATCGATAGAAGTATTGCCATCACCAAAGTCCCATAAGCAATCTTGAATATTGCCATTTGTTTCATTGAAGAATTCCATACTCTGTTGGCTACATACCGTATCTGAGAATGAAAAAGCAGGACTAGGAGCAGGAAGCACCATGAAGGCTTCCTCTCGAATTGCCGTACATCCAACATTAGATTCTGCGATTAAAGCCAAAGTGTAATTTCCGGGCAGTAAATCCTCAATCAATGGCATTCCTTCCGATGAAATCAAACTATCATTCAAGTACCAAGCAAAACCAGTAGCGACAGTCATATTCTCAGGTTCAATACTTGTACCTTCACAATACAATGGATCAATCATAAAGGCTGGAACAGGCGCTGGATTTACTATTACCATAACACTGAATTCATCAAACCCACAACCAAATGCCTGTTGCGTAATTGTATAAGTCCCAGCAGAATCATATACGACAAAAGTATTGGCATCATTAGAAAAATCTTCCTCGTTCCCAAAGTCATAAGAGACATCAACATTGAAGGTCGAAAAATTAGTAATAAAGATCGTATCACCTACACAAACCTCATCGTCCGAAATACTAAAGAAGGCATTTACATCTGTTGGTTGAATAATAACCTCTTGCATGAGGGTATCCATATCACATTCATTCTCTACTTTCAGACTAATAAAATGGGTACTGGTAGAATCACTTTGAATAATAATCTCTGGCGCGATTGGCCCAGTTCCAACCACCACTCCATCAACACACCAGGTATAACTATCTGGATTACCCAAACTCGCATTGCCAATAATAATACTTTCGCCAGAACAGAAAGTATCCTGAACGGTAGCAAAAATTGGAATTGGCCTTGGATATACTAAAAATTCTTGACTTGCTACCTCTCCTCCACAATTGTTATTTACCTCCAACCTAATCGTATATAAAGTATCTGCAAAACCTTGTCCAAGAGTAATAATACTATCTGAAGGAATATCTAGTGTATCGTTATCCAACCACCAGATAAACGCTAAATTTTCACCAATACTTTGGTTAGAAAGTAGAACTTCCAAGTCAGCACATCCTTCAATAGGTGTAGCATCAAAACCTACAAAAAGTGGTGGTTCAGAAATATTTAAGACCTCTGTAATAGTAGTCTCGCAAAGAATATCAAAACTATTAGTAGGATTGATCGTAAATACGGTCAATTCAATAATATACGCTCCAGCAATTGGAAAATCAAGTACCAAATCTGGATCATCACCTGCAAAAACGTTATTCACTGTCCATTCATATTGATTTGCTCCCGTTGTTGTATTCACAAAGGTCACTTCTTCTCCGATACAAGGGATACCTTCAATTTCAAAGCTTGGAATAGGCAATGTATCTACAATTAACTGCATACTATCAACTCCCAAACAAGTATTCAAGATATTAGAAGTTGCAGTATAGAATAAAGTGTATTGCCCAGGATCGAGCATTTGTACATCAAATGTTCCATTTACATCATCTAAAAAGGAAATGCCTGACCATTGTCCAGAAGCATCAGCAGGCAAAGAAAAACCAGTTAGAGTGGTTATTCCTTCCGTTTCACATAAGTATAAATCTTCTCCTGCTTCTACACTATTCATATCAATGATATTCACACTAACTGTATCCGTCGTTTCACAAGACTCTCCTTCAAATACAATGTAGTAGAAATCAAAAACTCCTGCTCCTGTTGCCATCAAATCCACTAATCCACCACTATTTACAACTCCTTCACCTGACCATATACCAGAAAGATTTGCACTAAGTTGCAGTGTACTATCTGAGATACAAACCATCAAATCAGGCCCCGCATCTGCCTGCACACCTTGGATAATTTGGATATCAATGGAATCCCCACTTTCACAACCAAAATCAGTTTCAAAAGTATAAGTCAATTGAAAAGTAGTATCACTCCCCATTGATCCAGCCAATATGCTATTAAAAATACCATTGTCGGCATCTATAATTCCAGGACCATCCCAAGTACCTGAACCTCCTGTTTCAATGATTCCATATAGAGCTTCTAGGTCAATATTTTGATCCGATTCACACAGCGTGGTATCAGGAATACTTTGTAATTGTGGGCCTTCAATCGTCACCTCAAATTCTGCAAAATTAGTACAGCCCGTACTAGGTTCTGTATAAGTATAAGTAATCGTATCTATCCCTACTCCTGCTACAAATGGGTCTAGTGCTCCATTTGCCGAAAGGCCAATACCTGAACTACTCCAAGTCCCACCAAGAGGTTCTGCAGTGTATTGTATAGGCGCGTCATTTGTACATAATTCATTTATTAATGGATTATTGGTAATCGTCACTACAGGTAAAGGGTGTACAATTAATTCAATCACGTCACTGCCCGAGCACAATCCAGTTGTCAGAGTGAAGGTTAATTCAAAAGTTCCTGCAGTTTCAGGGCAAAACTCTGTAATCACATTCCCATCAGGATCGGTCCAAGTCCCATCCGTAGAAAGTGGCAAACAAGGATCACCTGCACAAAGGCTGGTATCTGGCCCTGCATCTACAGACTCAGATGCTTGAATAAAGAAATCTTCCGTTATGGTCACGACATCACAGCAATTCGTCAACGTCAATTCCATGGTATAATTGCCCGCGTCATTTAGCGTAAGCTCAGGTGGCGTGCAAGTGGAGAACGTTTGCACTTCCATACCTTCTAGTTGCAAAGTCCATTCACAACTCACAGCACAGCCACCATCATCAATCATCCCATTTGGTGTAAACGTCAATTCATCACAGCCATCATCAATAGGGTCAATAATGGCAGAAGGGCTTTCAAAAATGATAATTGTAGTATCCCAAACGGACATATCACAGCTATTCGAAATCATCAGCTGTACATCATAAGTTCCCCTTTCGGTAAATTCGATACAAGGGTTATCTGAGTTTTCATTGGTTCCATTAACGAAGTTGATACCGGTATTGGGTGTAATTGTCCACTGATTACTTTCGTTAAAACTTGAATTATTGGTAAAGCAAATCACACTTGGTGCACAACCAAATTCACCTACTAAATCTGCGTCGGCTTCGGCGATAGGGAATTCACTCACAAAAAAAGTATCCGCAATGGTAACAGTCTCACAGCAATTTGTCGTTGCTAAAGTCAGTACATATCCCCCTGGATCATTGATATCTACTTGAGGAGGGTCACAGACGTTAAAAGTTTGAATAACCGTGCCTGTGATCGTGCTTATTGTCCATTCGCAACTTGCAGCACAGCCACCATCTTCAATATTAGCATTCGGGGTAAATGAAATACTTCCACAATCTGTTGCAGGAGGGACTTCTGTCAAATCTACACTTGGAGGAGCATTCACTGAAATTGTTGTCTCCCATGTATCCATCTCGCTACAGTCCTCATTAAATATCTCTAGCGAAATAGTATAGGTACCTGCTTCAAAAAATTGAAAAATAGGATCAAAGCTATTTGCATCCGTTCCACCGATAAAGGCAAAGCCTGCCGAAGGGGTAACCGTCCAAGGTCCAAATGATGAGAAATTATTGGATTGATTATCAATCGACAATATGCTTGGCACACAATCCGTGTCTAAATTAAAGTTAGCACTTGCCATAGGTGATGCAAAAACAATAAAAGTATCTTGAACGGTAGTAGTTCCACAACAATTGGTTACATCTAAATTGACGAAGTAGGTATCTGGCACATCAAATAATAAATCGAAAGGTCCACAGTCGTTTGTATTTGGAAATATTTCTTGTCCAGCACTATTTGTGAAAGTCCATTCGCATGATTCTATGGCACAGCCATTCTCACTGATGGTTGGAGCAAATGTAAAAGTCGTTTCCCCACAAACATCTGCAATAGCAGCCAAATCAACATCTGGCAAATCTGCTACAACAACTGTATCCATCCACACATCTTCTCCACAGCCATCTACAGTAAGACTAATGATGTATTCTCCCGCTTGAAAAAAGGTAAATGTAGGGTTTGGCACTTTAGGATCATCAACACTCCAACCTGTACTTGGAGCAATATCCCAACAATGAAAAACAGCATTTAAGGACTGGTCATTATAAGTAATCGAAGTAGGCACACAAGGATCAAAATTATCAGGTATAGCATCGGCAACCGTCTCTGGAGAGATGGTAATTTGTTGAGAGAAAGTATCCTCTCCACAATTATTTCCTGCCGTTAAAGTCACTGTATATGTTCCTACTGCATCAAAAATAATCTCTAACTCATTTGCTGCATTTAAATTATTACCGGATAATTCACCAGATATCAATTGAAAAGTATTAGGGGTAATCGTCCAATCTAAACTCACCGCTTCGTTACACATTTGGTTACTCACAAAAGTAGCCCCCACTGTTGTATTAGTGAAAATAAAGGTATCATCCAAACAACCACTTGTGCCTAGATTTCCTGAAAAGCTAGTGGTAGGTGGCGTACCTACGGTGATAGGCTGTACAATAGAAGCAGAAGTAAAACAAGGATTACTCGCCTCAATTCTTACATCGATAGAGTTATTGAAAGTACCATCTGTAGTCGTTTGACCACAAGAGGATTCATTAAAGGTATAATCAAAGGTAGCAGGTGGTGGGTGGTTAAAAAAAGCTACCTGTTCTCCGTTCACAAAAATGGTATATTCTGTACCGGGGGCATTATCGGTTGTGCCTGTAATTGGGAAAGAGATTTGCTCTGGTGCACAAATATTTACTGTTCCACCAGGGTTTTCCAAACCTACCGCGGGGTTACTACCATTAAAAACTTCTTGTTCAAATGTACTCTCACATCCGTTAGTCGCGATAATGGTAAATACTAAATTAAAGGTACCTGTCTGCTGATATAGGTGATCTAAAGTAGCAGGTGGCTCACCATTACCTGATTCCGTATCGCCATCGCCCCATTCTAGTGTCCAAGTTTGAATCAAGTTACTTGGCGTCGAATTATTACTCACCTCTAGTAAATAGTCTGGTTCAGAAGGAGTAGCCCCACAGTTAGTAAAAGGAACCTCCCCTGCCACTGGATCAAAACCAATATCCATCAAAATAGGATCTACTGCTGCTAAGGCCGTAATAGATGCCGCGTCCGCACATTCCTGCACCCCAGAATCTTGGTTCAAACCAAAAACAGTAATCGTTACATTTTGATTCGTAGAAAAGAAAGGAACCGTATAAAAAATGGTATTTCCAATGCTCAAATTCTGACCATCAGCTTGCCATTGATAATTGTATCCATTAGTTGGATTATTAATGGCCAGTACTATGGTTTCACCACCACAATATGGTCCATTTGGCAAATCGAAGTCGGCATCACATTGTGATTTTAATAAAATAGGGGTGATAATAATTGCCCATAGGAAGAGTAAGTGTCTCATTGTTCACAGCGAATTTTGGGATAAAAATACATTAGCTAGACAATTTTGAATATCAAAATTGCAAGGCCTGTAACTGTAGACTCCTTCGAATAAGCGGCTATTCAAAATTGCCTGTATAATAAGATGGCCCCTTCGAAAATCATAAGAAACTGATAATAGGGAAGTTACACATGGTCCTTGAAGGAACGCCAAAGCTGTCAGCCTTTGGCTGACTTTTATTATACCAATTCCTGCTGGCAGGCAGGTTCTTGCTTAACTACTTGAGCGTCTTGTAATTATTCTTTATGATTTCTTTTGACCGGTAATAGATGGATAGGCATAGAGAACTATGCCTTTATGCCGAAGGTAAGCATTCCCTAAAGACTTAGGTAATTTATTTATAAGTTTAATAGAGCTTTAAAACACGTTAGCAATTTGTTCTGCTCTATCCCATCTCTTTGAGTGCTTTTACAAATGCATCCAACTCTCTTGTGCTGGTGTAAATATTGGGTGTTATTCGACAACCATGCACCCCAGCTGTATCAATGGCTACTGTCCAGATATTGTATTTTTCCAATAAGGCTTTCGCCAAATCTGCTGGTTTCATATCCTTAATCCCAACATTGGCAATACCACAGGAACGATGCTTTTCTATCGGCGTATTTAAGATAATATGTGGCAAATCTCGTACTTGATCAGACCAATACCTTTGTAGATACCTTAACCTTGCCTCTTTACGTTCTGGCCCTAATCGATAATAATATTCGATCGCATTGCCTACAGCTAAATCGGTATGTACAGGATGTGTTCCCGTGTGATTCAAGCGTCTGATATCATCGTCTTTTTTGTTCCAATCTGCAAAGCGTGGCCAAATTTTAGCTATTTTATCTTTTTTGACGTACAGTAGTCCTGCCCCCAAAGGCACACTCAACCATTTATGCAAACTACTTCCGTAATAATCACAATTCAAGTCTTTCATCGAAAATTGGATATGTGCCACTGCATGTGCCCCATCGACCATTACCTCTACCCCTTTGCTATGTGCCATATCACAAATTTTTCGAATAGGCAAGATATGTCCTGTGATATTGATCATATGGCAAACCATCAATAATTTGGTTTTTGAGGTAATTGCATTTGCATAAAGCTGAACGATTTCTTCATCCGACTTAGGATGATTTGGGATAGAGATGACCTTATTCACTACACCAAATCGTTTTTCTACCTGTTCAAACATATGTCGCATGGCGCCATAATCTTGCGCTGCCCAAACAGCTTCATCCCCTTCTTGCCAAGGGTAGCCTCCGATGATCGTATCTAATGATTCTGTCGTATTTCTGGTTATAGCTACTTCTTCTGCATTACAATCCAGCAGCTCTGCCAATTGGGCAGACATCCGGTCTTTGTTATTCCATTGATTAGTCCGCATATACCATGAGCCTTGATAATTAACTTCTCTAATATGGTGGATGTGATTTTCTAAGGTTTCTTGTGGTAAAATGCAATAATAGCCGTTTTCCAAATTGATATAATCAGGTTTGATGCGATAACCTGCTCTAATATTGGCCCAGAAAGCTTCATCTTTTGCCACTTCTTCTGTTGAAAGGTGAGATACGCTACCGACTAATTCTTCTATCTGTTGAAAAAAAGGCGTTACAGCTAATCCACCTAAACTAAAATGCTTTAGAAAAGTTCTTTTATCCATTTTTCGTTTTGTTTTGGTCTACTGAAAATAAGCAATTTTGAAGACATTATCAGTAAGAAACTACTACTTACAAATTTGAAAATAACTCGATCTGATAAAACGAAGGTAAATAAAGGAAAATGGATGAACTTTCAGGAATGGTTTTACAAACAAAAAAAGGATGTAGAGTAGCCCTACGAGATGGTAGTCTTTAATTGTATATATTTACTTTCTATCAATGAGTATAACTAACTTGAGGGCTACAAGGCAATGATATGGATACCATATAAAATGCTTGCAGCCTAAATAGAGTACAAGCTAATTAGATAAAAAATACCTACTAGCTTTAGACATCATGTGAACCAAGAATAAAGCTAGTAAGTATTTATTTCAAATGAGTAGATGTAAAAAACACTTTAATGAATTGTCAATCAGACATTTAAAAACAAGCATCCCTAGTTACCGCCACCTACACGGCCAGCCTCTTCTTCTAGGCCAGTTTTACGTTTTCTAGATTTTACGTTTTGGTTACCAAAGCTATAGCTTAAACTTAAGCTCACTTGGCGACTATCCCAATTGCCACTACCCGCTGAAACCAGTCCATTAAATTCGGATACACCAGCCCAACCACTCTTATAGAAAATATCATTAACATTCAAACGAACGTTTAATTGATCATTCAAGAACTTACGTTGTAAACCTGCATTTAAACTCCATGTTGGGTCATATTCAAACACACCACCCCAAACTCCTGGACCAGAATACCAGCCAGAAATTTCGCCTTTTAAGCCCCAAGGCAAAGTGAAGGTATTTTGTACAAAGAAATTATAAGAGAATGCTTGGACATCGACTACGGCTCCATCGCCATAATCTGCTTGATTATCGGTGTAAGAGGCTGTAGCATTCATGTAAGCAAACCACCATTTATTGATCTGAACAGGAGCACTGAAGTTAAAGCTAGTCACCTGTTGCTCCGATAAATTGTCCCATGAAATAAAACTCGCTCTAGGATCATCTTCATCAGGTGCAATCAAGCGTGTAATTTGATCCGTAGTGATACTGTGCGCCAGTTTGAAGTTATAACGGTATCCTAGTACATAACCAATCTCAAAGTTATTCACTATCTCAGGACTTAGGAATGGATTTCCTTTCTCAAAAGATAATTGGCTCAACTGGTTATTAAATGGATTTAAGACATTATAATCGGGACGATTAATACGACGACCATAATTGATAGATAACACATCTTGTGGCCCCATTTGATAAGTAAAACCAATACTTGGGAACCAACTTAGATAGTTAAAATCAACGGGATCTTCCATGAGCTCTTGTAAAAATGCCTGCAAATTGCCAGTGGCGTCTGTTTGTTCTGCACGTAAACCTGCAGAGAAATTCCATTTTTGGCCCAAGGGACGAGCAAAGTTGATATATCCTGCGTAAACATTTTCCTCATAATCGAAAATATTAGAAGATCGATCATTGCGGGTGGAAACACCATTTTCAATATCAAATACTAAGAAGGTATTATCTGAAACGACACGACTCAATTTAGTACCAACGCCTAATTTACCCCCCCAGATTTCTTCTTCATAATCCGCTTTGAAAGTATAGATATCAATATCTGTTGGCGTTTCAAAACCATTTACGACTTGTGTCAATACATCCGTTAGTTCTTCATTGAAGTATTCATTATCTTGAAAACGATCACTACGATTTTCATAACGACCATAATCCAAGTCAATATTAAAGCTTCTTCCTTTATCACCTGTGTAACGATAGTTTAAATTAACTGTATTTTGAATACGTGTATCATCCGCAGTACTTCTAGCAAATAACACACTATCAATTTGAGTAGGTATAGCCGCTTGAGCAATTTGAATATTGTTATTCGTTAAGCTTTCACCATTTGTTTGGTTCCCTGATACTAAGAAACCAATCGTATTTCTTTCGCCCAAGAAGAAGTCTGTACCTAAACGATAGTTATAATTTTGCCATTTATTTTGATTGAGGTTGATCTCATCAAGGCTTAAGTTATTTTGTAAGCTATTAAAATTCATGTCGTTATAGTTCGTTCCATCTGCAAATCCTGCTGTAGCAAAAGCATTCAATAACTTATTACGATAGTTTCCACTTAAATTCGTATTACCTCTAAAGTAACGGCCTTGTGTCGCAGTTGTACTTAATGATCCGTTAGAGCCAAAACGTTTATCTTTTTTCAAACGAATATCTATAATACCTGCATTTCCTTCCGCCTCATAACGTGCGCCTGGATTCGTGATAATATCAATACGATCGATTTGTTCTGCTGGTAAATTTTGTAGATAATTTGCTAAGTCATCTCCTGCTAATGGAAGGCGTTTTCCATCTACGTAGATCATTACACCAGAACGACCAAGAACAGAAAGATTATTGTTGTTATCCACCAAAACCCCAGGTGCTTTACGCAGTAATTCAATAGCATCCGAACCAACGCTATTGATTGTTCCATCAACATTAAATACTGTACGATCTGGTTTTACTTCGACCATTACACGAGAAGCCGTAACTGTTGCTTCTTCTAACTCGATTGCAGAAGGAGCAAAACTGATAATTCCTAAATCAAGTGCTTGATCAGCAGCAAGATTGATGTCTGATTTTCTTAAATCAGCTACACCAACATAGGTTGCTACTAGGTAATAATTGCCTGCTACTAAGCCCTTGATATTGAAGATACCAGAATCGTCGCTCGGTTCAACTTTCACAAGGCTACTATCGGCTCCATTGTATAAGGCGACATTGGCAAATACCACTGCTTCCTTATTTTCGTCTTGTAATTGACCTTTGATACTAGCATTTTGCGCAAGCATGCTAAAGGCAACAAATGAGAATAAAAATAAAAAGATAAATTTCATAACGTACGGGTGATTTATTAGATATACTTTTATTTAAGTAACAGCTCAAAATAATTAACAAAAAATGACGGTATCTTTTTCAGCAACTTTTCGTTTCCGAAATCATCACCATACTAAGGCATAGCTCAGCTTTCGGAGCCTTGATTTACTAAAAAACATTCTCAATCATTGCTGATCATTATTTTTGATCTATTATTTAAGCGGCTAGTCAAAATTGCTTGTATAATAAAATTGTCCCTTCGAAAATTATAAGTAACTGACGATAGGAAA